>NZ_JAMYRV010000017.1:0-104746 GCF_040321555.1 Mesorhizobium sp. M0317
CCCCCCCCGCCCCCCCCCCCCCCCCCCCCCCCCCCCCCCCCCCCCCCCCCCCGGGGGGGGGGGTGGCAGCCCCGGCGCCAGCCACCCCTCCCCGCCGCTGCGCGGCGACCCTCCCCATCCAGGGGAGGGTAAAGCGCGCTCGGCCGAAGGCCGCAAGCCCGACCAGGCGTCCGAGCCGTTGCGAGGCGACTCCCGCGACGCCGAAGGCGCGCAAAAAAGAGGGGGCGGAGGGCCTGCGCCGGCAGGCGCGGAACGGCCCGTGAGCGAAAACAAAGTCAACATCTGCTGCGTCGGCGACGACGACCAGTCCATCTATGGCTGGCGTGGCGCCGAGGTCGACAACATCCTGCGCTTCGACAAGGATTTCCCGGGCGCCACCATCATCCGGCTGGAACGCAACTACCGCTCGACGGCGCACATCCTCGGCACCGCCTCGCACCTCATCGCCCACAATGAGGGTCGCTTCGGCAAGACGCTGTTCACCGAGAAGGTCGCCGAGGACGACGAGAAGGTGCATGTCCACGCCGCTTGGGATTCCGAGGAGGAAGCGCGCGCCGTCGGCGAAACCATCGAGACCTACCAGCGTGCCAAGCACAATCTCAACGACATGGCCATCCTGGTCCGCGCCTCCTTCCAGATGCGCGAATTCGAAGACCGCTTCGTCACGCTCGGCCTCAATTACCGCGTCATCGGCGGCCCGCGTTTTTATGAGCGCATGGAAATCCGCGATGCGCTGGCCTTCTTCCGCGTCGTCGCGCAGGGCGCCGACGACCTCGCCTTCGAGCGCATCGTCAATGTCCCCAAGCGCGGCCTGGGTGAAGCCACCATCCGCCAGATCCACGACACGGCGCGGAGCTTGCGCATCCCGATGCTGGAGGCAGCCGCCAAGCTTGCGGAAAGCGACGAGCTGAAGCCCAAGCCCCGCGCGGCCTTGCGCGAAGTGGCGGCCAATTTCGAGCGCTGGCAGAAGGCGCTGGAAACCACGCCGCACACCGAACTCGCCGAGACCATTCTGGAGGAGAGCGGCTACACCGACATGTGGAAGAACGACCGCTCGGTCGAGGCGCCGGGCCGGCTGGAAAACCTGAAAGAGCTTATCCGCTCGATGGAGGAGTACGAATCGCTGCGCTCCTTCCTCGAGCATGTCGCGCTGGTCATGGACGCCGAGCAGAACGCCGAGCTTGACGCCGTCAACATCATGACGCTGCATTCGGCCAAGGGCCTCGAATTCGAGACCGTGTTCCTCCCCGGCTGGGAGGAAGGCCTGTTCCCGCACCAACGCGCGCTGGACGAAGGCGGCCGCTCCGGCCTGGAGGAAGAGCGCCGTCTCGCCTATGTCGGCCTGACCCGGGCCAAGAAGAACCTGCATCTGTGGTTCGTCTCCAACCGCCGCATCCACGGCCTGTGGCAGTCGACCATCCCGTCGCGCTTTCTGGACGAACTGCCGGAAGCCCATGTCGAGGTCGCCGAAAGCGGCAACTCCTATGGCGGCTACGGCAATTCCTATGGCGGCGGTTCGTTCGCGTCGGGCCGTGGCGGCCAGGGCGCAGGACGGCAGAACCCCTACGGCGCCTCGCGCTTCGACAATGTCGGCGCGGAAAAATCCGGCGCCTTCTCCAACACCTATGCGACGCCCGGCTGGCAACGCGCGCAGGCCAACCGCACCGAGGCCACCGACCGCAACTGGGGCTCGCGCTCTGGCCACCAGGTCGAGCGCATCGGCTATGGCGAGACCGACAGCGGCTACGGCGCCGGCCGCACCTCGGTCAAAGGCCGCACCATCGACGGCGAACTGGTCGCCAAATCCGTCGCCGACACGCCGTCAGCCTTTAGTGTCGGCGACCGCGTCTTCCACCAGAAATTCGGCAACGGCAACATTTCCAACATCGAAGGCAACAAGCTGACCATCGACTTCGACAAGGCCGGCCAGAAACGCGTGCTGGACGGGTTTGTGGCGGCGGTGTGAGCGCCCGCTTGTCCTGTTGTCCTACAAGCGACCACATTGTTGTAGTCTGGCGGAGCCCTCCCCGCATCGTCATCCACGGGCGGAGCAAGGAGCGTAGCGACGCAGCGTAGACCCGAGGATCCATCCCGCGTCTTCAACGCGTTGCCACGGTGCGGAATCCTGCGCAGCTGCACTCCAAGGTCGCGGAATGGATTCCAGGGTCTACGCGACGGAGCTTCGCTCCTGCTCCGCCCTAGAATGACGAAGCGACGGGCGTCTGCCCAGTCGTCGGGGCATGCGGTCCGCAACATGAGCGTCCCCGTCAATTTAGCCCGCCCTCACCTGTACCGCGCCTGGTTCCACTTGTGCCCCAACAGCGACAGGATGATGATCAGGCCGTTGAAGAACTGGACGTAGAAGCCGCTCAAGCCCGCCGCCACGACGCCGGTCTGGATGAACGACACGGTGACCGCGCCGATGGCGCCGCCGGCAACCGTGCCGATGCCGCCCCAGGTCGGCGTGCCGCCCACGAACACCGAAGCCAGCACCGGCAAGAGATAGCCGTCGCCCGCGGTCGGCCACCAGGTGAAGTTGATCATCACCGAAAACGTGCCGGCGATCGCGGCCCCAATGCCGGTGAAGATGAACACTTTCACCCGCACGCGCTTGACGTCGATGCCCATCTGCTGGGCGCTGTCGGGGTTGTCGCCGACCACCCTCACCTGCGCGCCGAAGCGGTGCCGGTTGTAGAGCATTGCCGACAAAATGACGAAGGCGAGTGCCCAGAAGACCTGTACCGGAAAACCCCACACCTGACCGGAGAAGATGGTGTACGCCCAGCTGTCGCTGAGACCGGTCAATGCCGTCGATCTGCCCTCGTTGATGATCTGGATCAGCCCACGCAGCAGGAAATTCATGCCGAGCGTGGCGATCAGCGACGACAGCCCGCCATAAACGACGAGCGACCCAACGAGGAAGCCGAGCAGCGTGCCCGTGAGAATCGCCGCTGCGATGCCGAGAAACGGATCATAGCCGGCCTGCACCACCAGCGCGAACACCCAGGAGGCAAAGCCCATGGTTGCGGGAAACGACAGGTCGATCTCGCCGCAAGTGACGACGAACACCAGCGGCACCACCACGAACAGCGCAACGGGCAGCGTGGTCAGCACGGATCTGTAGAGATACCAGGTGGTGAACACGGTCGGGTTGGCGATCAGGAACGCCGCCATCATGATGATGAACACGGCGAGCGTGCCGAGCGCTGCGCGGTTGTCGATGACGAAACCGCGCAGCCAGTGGTCGGACGGGTGCTTCCACTCGGGTCGGGCTGCCTTGCCGCCGAGAGGGCTCTGCAGATCGGGTTCCATGGTCTTGCTCATCGTGCTGCCCTCTCCGCGTCGCCGGCCTCGTGCAGCCCCGGCAATCCGCCGGGATGCGCAACGTCTTCCATGAAGTTGATCAGCTCTTCGGCCGACTTGACCTCGGTGCGATCGGCGGTCAGCGCCACCTTGCCGCGGTCAATCACCACGAAGCGGTCGGCGATGTCGAAGACATGGTGGATGTTGTGGCCGATGAAGAGGATCGAGCGCCCGCTCGCCCGCACCTGGCGCACGAAATGGAAGACCTTGGCGGTCTCGGTCAGCGACAGCGCCGTCGTCGGCTCGTCGAGGATGATCAGCTCCGCCTGCTTGTAGATGGCGCGCGCGATCGCCACGCCCTGGCGTTCGCCGCCGGAGAGCTGGCCGACGATCGAATGCGGCGTGAACACTTTCGAGGTAAAGCCGATCTCGCGCATCAGCCGGCTCGCCTCCTCTATCTCTTTATTGACCTTCAGAAAGCCCATGAAGCCGGTGAGTTCGCGGCCCATGAAGATGTTGCGCACGATGGTCTGCTGCACGGCCAGCGCCCGGTCCTGGAAAACCGTCTCGATGCCGGCGTCGCGCGAGCGTGCCGCACTCCAGCCGGTCACCGGCTTGCCGCGCACCAGGATCTCGCCGCTGGTCGGCTTGACGACGCCGGACAGGATCTTGATCAGCGTCGATTTGCCGGCGCCATTGTCACCGATCAAGCCAACCACCTCGCCGCGGTCGACCGAGAGATTGACCCCGCCCAGCGCATAGACCTGGCCATAGGATTTGCTGATGTCGCGCAGTTCGATGATGCGTTCGGCCATGGCGATCCTCGCTCCTGTGGTATCATCCCGGCCTGGTGCCGGCGGTCCTGCCGGCCGGGCTTGCGCCCAGCCGGCAGTTTGGGAGGTCAGCGCAGCGCCTGCTTGGCGAGCTCGGCGACGATCTCGTAATTCTGCGGCGTGACGAAGCCCGCCCCGGTGTCGACATTCATCGGCGCCAGGCCCAGCACCACCTGCTGGCAAAGGCTGAGGATCGGCAGATAGCCTTGCAGAAACGGCTGCTGATCAGCCGTCAGCTGCACCCAGCCGCCCTTGAACGCCTCGACGATCTGCGGGCTGGTATCGAAGCCGAAGTTGAAGATGTCGCCGGGCTTGCGTCCTGCCGCCTGCATGTAGGTGGCGACGTTGCCCAGCATCTGGCCGCCGGGATAGCCGACCGCCTTGACGTCGGGATTGTTGAGCAGGGCCGCGGTGATCACCGGTATCGCCAGATTGGGGTCGGACGCCCATTCGCCGCTCGGCGGCGACGACAGCTGGATGACCTCGACGCCGGCTTCCTTGAGTGCTGCCACCGTGCCGCGCTCTCGCGCGCCGCGGGCCTCGTTCTCGAACGGACCGATCATGATTGCCTTGTCGCCGGACTTGAGCTTCCCGAGCTTGAACGCCTCAGTGCCGAGCGCGCGGCCCTGCTGCTCCTGCTGGGCGCCGACATAGCCGCCGCCGAACGCGTCCACCACCTTCGGCACCGGCACGTTCTGGTACATCATCTTGATGCCGTCCTTATGCGCCTGTTCGGCCAGCGGCATGATCGCGGCGTCGCCCGGATGGCCCATCATGGCAATGCCGTTTGGCTTCACGGCGACGGCCTCACGCAATTGCTGCACCATCTTCTCGACGTCCCACTGCGAGAAGATGTAGTCGACCTTCGGCCCGAGATCGGACGCCGCCTGCTTGGCGCCATTGTAGACGATGGTGCCGAAAGCGTCGCCCTCGGCGCCGCCGACGAAAAAGCGGATGTGGACATCCTTGCACCACTGGGCGTCGAGCGCCTGCGCCGGCAGAGTGGAGATGGCAGCGCACAGCGCCGTGGCGGCGGCCACGACGGTCGAGCGCAGAAGTGTCGTTCTCATTGCGATGCTCATGCACGTTCCTCCCTTTTGTCCTCGGTGAGCCGAGGGGTTCGTCGTTCGCTTTTCGGCAGTGCTTGTCGGCAGTGCTTGGCAATCTGTCAGGCCGGCTCCTCCCACCGGCCCTCGGTCACGCTGGGTTCGGCAGGTAGGTCGCTCCTCCCCGGCATTGCTTGAGGTATTCCAGCCCGCGCACCTGGCCTGTGATTTCGAGATCGCCGCGATAGACCGGGTCGTGCCAGCCCTCGATGTCGATGGCGCCCTTGTAACCGGCCAGCCGCAATTCGCTGATCACCCGCGTCCAGTCGCTGTCGCCAAAACCGGGCGTGCGCATCTGCACGAAGGGCAGCTTGCCGAACACGCCATGCTCGCGGATCACATCCCAGCGCACCGTCGCGTCCTTGCCGTGGACATGGAAGATGCGCGGCGCCCATTTGCGGATCTGCGGCATCGGGTCGATGAGATAGACCAGCTGATGGCAGGGCTCCCATTCGAGGCCGAGATTGTCGTCGGGCAATTCGTTGAACATCAACTCCCAGGCATCGGGATTGTGGGCGATGTTCCAGTCGCCGGCCGCCCAGTTGCCATCCATCGCGCAATTCTCGAAGGCGATGCGCACGCCCTTGTCTGCGGCGCGCCTGGCCAGCGGACCCCAAACCTCACGGAAGCGCGGCAGGCTGTCTGTCAGCTTCTTGCCACGCAGACGTCCGGTGAAGCCGCTGACGATCGAAGCGCCGAACAGATGCGCATTGTCGATGACGGTTTCCCAGGCCGCGAGCACGCCGCGATCGACCTCGCCATCCTCCAGCGGATTGCCGAACACGCCGATCGACGACACGGCGACATCGGCATCGCCGATCGCCTCGCCAATCTCACCGGCGAGCCGCGCCAAATCCTTGCCGCCCAGCGTCTGCCAGAAGAAGGGCTGGATGCTCTCGAAACCGAGCGGCAGAATCTCTTTGATGTAGGCGGCGGGGTCTTCGAGATTGGCCCGCACCATGGTGCCGATCCGGATGTCGAGAAGCGGGTTTGGCATCATGATGCTTCCTGTGTGATTGCGACGCGCCGTCCGGTCTCGGCGCTTTCGATGGCGCCGAAAACCATGGCCAGGCTTTTGATGTTGTCGCTGCCACGCGTTTCCGGCTCGCTACCGGTCTCGATGGCGTGGATGAAATCCTTGATGACGCCGAGATGACCGCCGATGCGGTCGGCGGGATCGAGCGGCGGCACGATGATGGGCTGGGTCAGGTCGAAAAGGCCGTCGCGGACCGACAACACAACTTCGGCCTTCAGCCCGTCCTCGCCGTCCCAGACCAGGCTGCCGTGCTCGGCGACGATGCGCCATGTGCTCTCCCAACTGGTGCGGAAGCCCGCCGCGCACCAAGAGCCTGCATAGGTGAACCGCTTGCCGCCACCGAGATCGAAGATAGCGCTGGCCGAGGAACCCTGCCGGTACCAGGAATTGGCCGGCTCCCATTCCTGGCAAAAAACACCGGCGGGATCGCCTGCGACCATGTAGCGGGCGGCGTCGAATGTGTGGATCGCCATGTCGAGCAAGAGCACATGCGCCATCTCCTCGCGAAAGCCGCCGAAATGCGGCGCGACGAAGAAGTCGGCATGGATGCTGGTTGGCTTGCCGATGGCGCCGGAGTCGAGAAAGCGCCTGATGCGCCGGACATTGGCGACGTAGCGGCGGTTCTGCACCACGGCATGAACGCGCCCTACCTGGCGCGCCGCGTCGACAATGGCGCGGGCATTTTCCGGGGTGTCGGCGAGCGGCTTTTCGGTGAGCAGATGGCAATTATGGGCAAAGGCGGAAAAGGCGACGTCGCGGCGGGCGCCAGGAACCACGACATCGAACACCGCGTCGGGCTTGGTCTGGTCGAGCACCGCGTCGAGGCTGGTGCCGATTACCGCGCCGTCGAGCCCGTATTCGTGCGCCCTCGCCTTCGCCCGTTCGGCGTCGAGATCGACAAGGCCGACAATGGCCAGCCCGTCGATCTGCCTCGCGGCATCGAGCCAGGCCTTGCTCATCGCACCACAGCCGACGAGGACGGCATTCATCATCCGGCATTCCTCCCGTCCGGCCCCTCCAGACCGAATGTCACGGCATTGACGGCACCACCGTAAACGTTTCTCCGTAAACGTTTACGAGAACACACCCGATGGCCTAGAATGTCAATCGGCTGCCCGCGAAAATCATCCCGAAGCCTTGGCCTGAGCGGCAGCCGGTGCTAGCCAAGGGTCGGGGGAGAGAAGTCCTTGGCGTCCAGCATCCATGACCTCGCGCGTCACCTGAACATTTCGATCGGCACCGTGTCGCGGGCGCTGAACGGCCGCGCCGACGTCAATGCCGACACCCGCCAGCGCGTGCTCGCCGCCGCCAAGCAGCTGAACTATTCACCCAACCAGTCCGGCCGCAGCCTGCGGCAAGGCGCCACCCATTCGATCGCCTTCATGCTGCAACCGCATCCGGGGGACCAGCAATATGGCGAACCGTTCTTCATCCCGTTCCTGATCGGTCTGCAAGGCCGGCTTGCCGAGTATGGCCTGGATCTGATGGTCGTCATGGGTGAGCCCGGTCAATATCAGCAGGACAGGCTGCGCCGAGTGGTTGAGACGCGCCGGGCCGACGCGGTCGTGTTGGCCAACACACGGCGGGAAGACGATCGGATCGACTATCTCAGCAAGGCCGGCTTTCCCTTCGCCACGCTTGGCCGAAGTCAATCCGGCGACGACACCTATCCTTCGCTCGATATCGATTTCGAGAGGGCGGGTGATGAAGCCGTCGACCGGCTGGTCGCGCGCGGCCACCGCCGCATTGCCGCCATCCGCCCTTCGCTTGATCTCAACTTCGGCTACCTGTTCCTCGACGGCTACCGCAAGGCGCTGAAGCGGCATGGTATCGAAGTCGACCCCGGCCTGATCGCCGACGGCTTCATCAACGAGGCCGGAGGCTACCAGGTGACGCCGCGCGTGATGCTCTCCAAGGACCGGCCCACAGCCATCATCTTCAACAATGACGCAATGGCGCTCGGCGGCTGCAAAGCACTGGCCGAGATGGGCATCAGGCCCGGCCACGACATCGCGGTGATCGTCATCGTCGACACGCCGCTCTGCCGTTATTTCTCGCCGGCGCTGACCGCCTTCCGTCCGTCGCTGGAGCCGATGGGCCGGCGGCTGGCCGAAATGCTGCTGGCCTCGCTTCCCGCCTTTGCCGGCCCGGAAGGTCCGCGCATCATCCGCGAAGTCTGGCCGCTGGAGCTGATCGCCCGCGACAGCGATTGATCCGCCGCGGAGGAAGGCCGGCGGGCCTCAATCCACCTTCTTCTCGCCCCGCTCGCCGGCCTTGACGATGTCGCCGGTGGTGAACAGGATTTCCTTCAGTTCCGTGCGCCAGTCTTTCTTCTGGCGCAGCAGGAATTCCAGATCCATGCCGAAATGCTTGAACTCCTCGCCTTGCGCGTTCTTCATGATCGCCTTGGCCTGAGGGTCTTTCTCGACCGACATGCGCTGTTCGTACCAGCTGATCGCCTCGGCCTCTTCGATCAACGAGGTGATCATGCGGGCAAAGGTCCGCACCTCCTGCGTCAGTTCTTCCGGTGGCTCGTGATACTGATCGAAACCCATTTATCCCTCCTGGGCCCGGGGCTCGACCGGCCATCGCAGGCGACGCTTGGGCTCGCGTGCAACGGATCAGGCTGGAAAATGGTTCCGGAGCGCGTGCGACACGGTCTGTCACGCAACTATCATCTTCGCGTCCTAGACCGCTCATCGGTGGGCGCGGCATCGTCGATTGCGGCGGCTTCGTCATCCGGCCGTTCCGGCCCGTTCCGTCACAAAGAGGTTATCCCATGAAAAATCTGCACCGAACCGTGTCGCTCGGCGCCGCATTGGCGCTGTTTAGCGCCCTGACCCCTGCCCTTGCCGACAGCACCGCCACCGTTGGCGGCTTCGTCAACAAGGGCCTGGTCGGCGTCGGCCGCATTCCGGCCGATCAGAAGGACAAGTTCGGCGAGACCTTCGGCTCCGGCTCCGGCATGTCGATCGACGCCGCAAGCTGGACCCATGGCGCGGATGGCTACAAGGGTTCGCTGTGGCTGCTGCCGGATCGCGGCTACAATGTCGTCGGCACCACCGACTACCGGCCGCGGCTCAACACTATTCGCATCGAGTTCACGCCGACCGCACTGGGCGCCACGCCCACCGCCGGCCAGGAAAGGACCGGCGTCAAGGCGACGCTAGCCGATTCCCTGCTGCTCACCGACGACAAGGGCGCAGACGCCACCGGTCTCGATCCGCTCAACGGCTTGCGCGCGGCCAATGGCGACCTGCCGATCCTGCCCGAGGCCAATGGCAAGCTGGCGCTCGACAATGAGGCGATCGCGCGGCTGCCCGACGGCACCATGTTCATCTCTGACGAATACGGCCCCAACATCTACCGCTTCTCGGCCGACGGCCATCTGTTGTCGGCAACGCAGCCGCCCGCCGCTTTGGTGCCGATGCGCAAGGGCGCGCCGAACTTCGCCTCCGACAATCCGGGCCCCGGTGCAGCCGAACCCGATCCGAAGGATCCCGAAACCGGCCGCCAGAACAATCAAGGCCTCGAAGGCATGGCGCTGACGCCGGACGGCAAGTCGCTGATCACTGTGCTGCAGTCGGCGCCCCGCCAGGATGGCGGCGATTCGCCCGCGACGCGCCAGAACACCCGCGCGCTGGTCTACGACGCCTCCGACCCGGCCCATCTCAAGCTGGTGCATGAATATGCCGTGCCGCTGCCGGTGTTCAAGGACGCCAAGGACAAGACCAAGGTCGCCGCGCAGAGCGAAATCGTGGCGCTGTCCGACAAGACCTTCCTGATGCTGGCGCGCGACAGCGGAAACGGCCAGGGGGTGAAGGGCGATACTTCGCTGCTGCGCCAGATTTTCGTCGTCGACGTCTCTGGCGCCACCGACATTGCCGGCGGCGCCTTCGATGCCGCCGACAAGCCGCTGGCGCCCAAGGGCGTGCTCGACCCCTCGGTGACCCCGGCCAAGCTGACGCCGTTCATTGACATCAACGACAACAAGGAACTCGGCCGTTTCGGCCTGCATGACGGCAAGCCGAACGACAAGAACAATCTCTCGGAGAAGTGGGAAGCAATGTCTGTGGTCAGCCTGCTCGATCCGGCGCTGCCCGACGACTATTTCCTGTTCGTCGGCAACGATAACGACTTTCTCACCCAAGACGGTTTTCAGGTCGGCGCGCCCTACAAGGCCGATGACGGCGCCGATGTCGACACCATGTTCCTGGTCTATCAGGTCACGCTTCCGGGCCTCGCCAACAAGTAGCCGTATACGGAAAGGCGGACGCGCCCGGCGCGTCCGCCTCTAACCGTTTGTCGGCGATCAGCGATGCCGTGAAGGCACCTATTTCAAAATCTCCGCATCCCTTGGCACGCCGGCATCGATCGGCTCGGCGGTCCGGCTCGACACAGCCATGATCTTGCCCGCGGCCGACAGGTTCGGGCGCACATAGACCTGGGCTACGCCGTTGACCCGGCTGTAGAGGTCGATGATGTCCTGGTTCATGAAGCGCACGCAGCCTGACGACGCGTTCTTGCCGATGGAATCCCATTCCGGCGTGCCGTGCAGCCGGTACATCGTGTCCTTGCCGTCGCGGAACAGATAGAGCGCGCGCGCACCGAGCGGGCTCTGCGGTCCGGGCGGCATGCCGTCCTTGTATTTCGCCAGTTCCGGCCGGCGCTGGATCATTTCGGGCGGCGGCGTCCACACCGGCCATTTCTTGCGCGCCTGGATCACGGCGCTGCCGGTCCAGCCAAACCCGGCCTTGCCGAGGCTGACGCCATAGCGCATTGCCTTGCCGCCGTCGCGCACCAGATAGAGAAAATGCTCGGATGTATCGACGACGATCGTGCCGGGTTTTTCGCCGGTCGGATCGTCCACGATCTGGCGCACGAATTTCGGATCGAGCTTGGCGACGGGGATTGCCGGCAATGAAAAGCCCTCATCGACGCGCGCCGAATACATGGTGGCGGCATCGCCGAAAGCGGGCTCGGGTGCGGGTGCCGGCGCCGGCGTCGGCGGTACTGCCACATCAGTGGTTGTGCAGGCCGAAAGTGCCAAGGCAGCGGCACCCAAAGCGGATGCTCCCAGAAACGCGCGCCTATTCAGGCGCTCGGAAAATAATGGATTGTCGGACATGATCCCCCCGGTTTGCGGCCCCTCGCGGCGATGACCCATAGCCCATTACGCAAGCTTTGAGAACCTGATCGCCTCAGCCGCGTTAAGCGTGATGTTCCGATGCCGCATCGACCTTGTCCGTTAAATCGGCGATCATTGCCGGGCGGACTTTGAGATGAACCGTCGCCGAACAGCCCATGGACGAAAAAATACCACCGCGCCGGCGCACCGGCGATCTCACCAGCGGCCCAATCCCTCGCACGCTGCTGTTGTTCGCGCTTCCGGTGCTCGGTTCCAATGTGCTGCAGTCGCTCAACGGTTCGATCAACGCCGTCTGGGTCGGCCGCTTCCTCGGTGAATCGGCGCTGACGGCGACCTCAAACGCCAATCTGGTGCTGTTCCTGATTCTCGGCACCGTGTTCGGGATCGGCATGGCCGCGACCATCCTGGTGGCGCAATCGGTCGGCGCCCGCGACCTGCCCGAGGCGCGGCGCATCGTCGGCACCAGCGCCAGCTTCTTCTTCCTCGTCTCGGCTATCTTCGCCGTCTGCGGCTGGATCTGGGTCGACGCCATCCTCAACACACTGGGCACCCCGCCCGATGCGCTGCCGCTGGCGCGCTCCTATCTGCGCATCATCTTCGTCGCCGTGCCGATGATGAATCTTCTGTCCTTCGTCATGACGGTGCTGCGCGGTGCGGGTGATTCGCGCACGCCATTTTTCTTCATGGCGCTCGCCGTCGTGCTCGACATCATCCTCAATCCGCTGCTCATTCGCGGCATCGGCCCCTTCCCCGAGCTCGGCATCGCCGGCTCCGCCACCTCGACGCTGATCGGCCAGACGGTGAGCGTGATCGCCATCCTCGTCGTGCTTTATGCCAGAAAGCATCCGTTGCGGCTCGCCGGCGCGAACCTCGCTCTGCTGCGGCCGGATCCGGCGCTGCTCAGGATCGTCGTTTTCAAGGGCGTGCCGATGGGCCTGCAGATGATCGTCATTTCGGCGGCGGCGCTGACCGTCATGGGCATCGTCAACTCCTACGGCTCGCAGGTCGCCGCCGCCTATGGCATCGCGGCGCAGCTGTGGACCTATATCCAGATGCCTGCACTGGCGATCGGCGCCGCAGTCTCGTCGATGGCGGCCCAGAATGTCGGCGCAGGGCGGTGGGACCGCATCGGTCGCATCGCGGCGTCCGGCGTCGGCTTCAACCTGGTGCTCACCGGCGCCCTGGTGGCGCTGCTGTTCTTCTTCGACAGGCCGGTACTCGGCCTGTTCCTTAGCGGGGACAGCACCGCAATCGACATTGCAGCCCACATCAACAAGGTGGCGTCCTGGTCGTTCATCCTGTTCGGCGTCACCATCGTGCTGTTCGCGACCGTGCGCGCCACCGGTGCCGTGATGCCGCCGCTGATCATTCTGGTGATTTCCGTGATGGTCGTGCGTACCGGCTTTGCCTACTTCTTCAGGAGCTACATCGGCGAGGAAGCGCTGTGGTGGAGTTTTCCGGCGGGATCGATCACCTCGCTGGTGCTGGCCGCCGCCTATTATCGCTTCGGCCGCTGGCGCACCATGCACATGATCGAGGACCGGCCGGCCGCCGGCGAGCCGCCCGACACCGGCCTCGGCATCCCGCGCGGACGGGCAAACATGGCGCCCGGGACGCCAAACGGGTGAGGCTCAGCGCGCGTATTTGACGCCGAACCCCAGCGCTACGACAGAGAACAGCGTGATCATGCCGGCGAAGGCCAGGCTTGCCGTCGTCGGAGTGGCCCAACTCGACAGCAGCCCAATGCCGATCACCGGCAGCGCATTGCCGCAGAAGCAGCAGATGAAGAACGCCGACACCAATTCGGCGCGACGCTCGGCAGGTGCGATCTGGTTCACCACCTGCAGGCCGCCGCGATAGCCGAGCGCCGCCGCCACGCCGCACACAGCGGTGGCGGCAACCATCAGGGACATCGACGCGAAAAACTGAGCAGCAACCATCAGCCCTACGGCCGGGATCATCAGCGCCAGCGCGGCCAGCATGCCGGCGCCGCTGGACAGTCGGGTCGTGGCCAGAATGGTCGCGGCCGCAACGATCGACAGTTCAAAGAACAGCGCGCCGGCCTCGGCATGGTTGGCCACATGCAGCTGCTGCACCAGGATGCTCGGCGCCAGGGCTGCATAGAAGCCGACCAGCGCCATGGCGCCGAAGCCGGTGACGGCCGGCGCCACGAAAGCGGCGCGGATATCAGCGGGCACCGACAGCCGCGGCCGCAACGAAACGTCGGCCAGCCTTCCCGGCCGCGAAACGGTTTCCCTGGTGCGCCAGATCAACAGCGTCACCGCCACGAGCAAGGCAAGATAGACCGCAAACGTTAGTCTCAACGGCCAGGGCGCATATTCGGCGAGCAGGCCCGATGCCAGCGCGCCGAGGCCAAGGCCAACGAAGTTGGTGCTGGTGGCGATGATTGCCGCGCGCGATTTGTCCTTACCCTCGATCAACTCGGCAAGCCAGGCCGTGCCGGTTCCCGCGCCGATGCCGATGCCAAGGCCGCTCAATATGCGGGCGACATCGAGCCATGCGACATTCTCGGCCAGCAGGAACACCACCGCGCTGACCACCGCTATGGCCATCGACGCCAGCGCCGCAGGACGGCGGCCAATGCCGTCGGACAAGCGCCCGAACATCAGCAATGCGCCGAGATTGCCGACGACATAGACGGCGTAGACCAGCGTCAGCGTGATCTGCGAGAAACCGAAGGCCTGCTTGTAGATGACGTAAAGCGGCGTCAGCACCGTGCTGCCGGCGAACAGAGCGGCGATCATGGCGGCAACCGCGGCCATCGCGGGCCGGCCATCGAATCCGTTGTCGCGCGTCGTGGTCTCGGCATAGCTGGTCATGGCAACCTCCGGCCAATCGCCCAACGCCCAATTGCGCCCCAACGTCCATGTAATGGCGGCCGTTCCACGTGCCGAACTTCATCCTGACAACCTTGTCAGGATGGTCTTGCCCGAAATCCTCGCTTAACGTCTTTCCATCCAGAGGGAGAATCCATGGGAAAAGGCAGAGTCGAGGCATTCACCGATGGCGTCGTCGCCATCATCATCACCATCATGGTGCTGGAGCTGAAAGTGCCGCATGGCCAGGATTTTTCAGCGCTTCTGCCGCTGTGGCCGATCTTTTTCAGCTATGTCTTGTCGTTCATCAATGTCGGTATCTACTGGAACAATCTGCACAACATGTTCCACACCGTCCAAAGGGTCGACGGCCGCGTGCTGTGGGCCAACCTCAACCTTCTGTTCTGGTTGTCGCTGATGCCGGCAACGACGGCCTTCATGGGCGAGAACCATTTCGCGCCGGTCCCCGTCGCCGTCTATGGCATCGACCTGGTGCTGTGCGCGGTCGCCTACACCTTTCTCGCCACCAAGCTGCACCATTTGCACGGCAACGACACCGCCTTCGCCAAGGCGCTGGGCAATGACCGCAAGGGCAAGATCTCGGTGGCCCTCTACGCCGCAGCCGTCCCGCTTGCCTTCGTCAACCAATGGATCGGGGTTGCGATCTTTGTGCTGGTGGCCGCCGTCTGGTTCGTGCCGGACACGCGTTTTTCGCGGGTGCTGGAAAAGTAGCGTAGGACGTCTCTACTTGCGCATCGCCTTCAGCTTTTCGGCAACCGACGCCGCAAGGTCGGCATAGCGCTCCTCCAGCCGCTCGGCCGCCTTGATGATCGAAAAATCATGGCCGAATTTTTCCAGCGCCATGCGCAATTTCTCGACGAACTCGGCCTGTTTTTCGAGTGCTGAAAACAAGGTCTTCACCTGCGCTTCGCTTATGTCCGGATTGGCAAGCATCTGTGGCACCTCGCGGCCCATCTGGTCGCCGGTGGCGGTCTGCTCCTTCAGGATCGCAACCCAGTCGGTCAATCGGCAATCTCCCTGTTCGGCCGCAGCATGCACGGCCGCCGTTGATGCGGTCAACCCGAACACGCGGGACGGCCTTGCACGATGCGCGTCCCGCGCTAAGTTCGGCGCCACCCGAACCCTAGGAAAAAGATCATGACCTCCGACTCCGAAATCCAATCCGCTTTGCCCGCCCTCAGCCGAGGCAACGTCGCCGTCGTCACCGGGGGCGCCAGCGGCATCGGGCTTGCCGCCGCCAAAAGGCTGGCGGCTATGGGCATGAGACTGGTGCTGGCCGACATTGGCGGCGCGCGCCTCGATGCGGCCCGCCAGGCAGTCGCCGCGATCGCCGGCGAGAATGCCGTGCTTGCGGTCGCCACAGACGTCTCGAAGGCCGACGAACTCGGCCGGCTGGCGGAAAAGACGCATGCCGCTTTCGGCGCCGTATCGCTGCTGATGAACAATGCCGGCGTCGGCAACAATCCGGGAAAACCGTGGGAGAACGGCGACGCCTGGAAGCGGCTGATCGACATCAATTTCTGGGGCGTCGTACATGGCGTCGAGGCCTTTGCGCCGGCCATGCTGGCCTCCGGAGAGCCGGGCCTGATCATCAACACCGGCTCCAAGCAAGGCATCACCACGCCACCCGGCAATCTCGCCTACAACGTATCCAAATCGGCATTGAAGACGTTCACCGAAGGCCTGGCGCACGCATTGCGCAACGAGCCGGGCGCGAAGGTCGCGGCGCATCTTCTCATTCCCGGCTTCACCTTCACCGGCCTCACCGAAGGAGCGGTCGAAAAACCCGCTGGCGCCTGGACCGGCGAGCAGGTGGTCGACTTCATGCTGGCTTCGCTGGCGCGCGGGGACTTCTACATCCTGTGCCCCGACAATGAGGTGATGCGGCCGACCGATGAAAAGCGCATGGCCTGGGCGATCGGCGACATCATCGAGAACCGGCCTGCTCTCTCGCGCTGGCACCCCGACCATAAGGACGCTTTCGCGGCCTTTATGGGAAACTGATCGTCGAACTCAGCCAAAGCCGAGACTCAGGCGGGCGCGCGTTTTTTCGCGGTGCGCTTTTGCGCGACGGCCTTCTTGCCCGCCAGTTCGGCGAGCTCGTGGTCATGGCGTTTTGCCGCCCGCTCGCATTTGTCTCTGATCTCCTCGACCTCGGATTCGGTCAGGTGCTCGATGCCGATGAAATGATTGTGGCCCTCGCTGACGCGGATCAGTTCGTCGAGCTTGGCCTGAACCGCGGCGCCGTCGCGGTTCTGGGTGTTCTGAATCAGGAACACCATCAAAAAGGTGATGATCGTCGTTCCCGTGTTGATGACGAGCTGCCACGTATCGGAGAAGCCGAAGAATGGCCCGCTTACCGCCCAGACGATAACGATGGCGCAACAGGCGATGAAAGTCGGCGGCAGGCCCGCCAAGTGCGAAACGGTGTTGGCGATTCTGGTAAACAGCTTTTCGATCATTCACATCCTCAACGGGGTCAAAGCGCGATGAGCTGACCAAGGCCGCATTCATCGCTCCAACAATAAACAACCGGCAGCCGCTTCCGGTTCCCTGTCGCAGAGGGCATCGCTGATGCGATTGTATGCACGCCAAAGGCGCAGCGCCGTGAAAAGCCGCCTTATCGGTTTGTTGCCATTAGTCACCATGCAGGCAAAAAACCTGTTCCTTCCGCTTCACGCGGATTTGTCTCCAAGCCCCTTCCGCTAGGCAACCCCCGCATGGCGGAAGGGGTTCGTTGCGTTGCCGCAGACCAGCGGAACTCTTCCCGACACGTGCCGTTCAGAATTTTGGCGCCAGGATTTCGGCCAGCCAGTCGATGAAACCGCGCACGCGCGGCGAGCTCTCAGGAATGCTCTTGCTCCCAGCGATGGAGGAAATCCTCAATCGGCAAGGCCTGCATGTCGGGAACCGCTTTGGCGAGTTTCTCCGGCGGCCAGTCCCACCAGGCGAGGCTTTCGATCCGCGCCGCGATCTCGGAGGGAAAGCGCATGCGCAACGGCTTCGCCGGTACGCCGGCGACGATTGTGTAGGCCGGTACATTCCGCGTCACCACCGCATTGGCGCCGACGATGGCGCCATTGCCGATGCTGATGCCGGGCATGACGACGGCGCCATGGCCGATCCAGACATCGTTGCCGATGCTGACCGCCTTGGCCTGCCGCCGCGCGCGGAACGCCGCGTCGACGCCCAGCCAGCGGAAATACTCGTTCGGCCGGTAGCTGAGCTTGTGCTGCGTTATCCGCTCGATCGGATGCTCCAACGCATTGATGCGGCTGTTGGCGGCGATCGAGCAGAATTTTCCGATCGTCGTGTAGATCGCCTCGGCGTGGCGCTCGAAATAGGAGAAATCGCCGACATTGACCTCGCGCAGCACCACCCGTTCGCCGATCGAGGCATAGCGGCCAAGCTTGCACGCTTTCAGCTCCGCGGTCGGATGGATGCGCGGCTCGGGATCTTTCAGGACGAGGTTTTCGGTACGGTCCATCTGGCGGATTTACCCCCGCACAATTGCGGAAGCAATTGTCGCGTTGCGCCCGGAGAATCCGCTATTTCGGCTTGCCGCCGGTCCACACCACGTTCTGGCTGAACAGCGGCACGGTCGTCACCGACATTTTCGCCGAGCCGTCCTGCACCTGGCGCGAATGCGAGAGATAGATCAGCGTCTCGTTCTTCTTGTCGTAGATGCGGTTCACCACCTGCTTCTTCCAGATCAGGCTGATGCCTTGCTTGAACACCTCTTCGCCGCCCTCGCTCATGTCGATGTCGCCGATGGTGATCGGCCCGGTCTGGCGGCAGGAGATCGAGGAATCAGACGGATCCTCGAACCAGTTGCCCTTGTGCAGCCGGTCGATGACGCTGCGGTCGAAATAGGAGACATGGCAGGTCACGCCGTCGATCTTGGGATCCTTGATCGCCTCGACGATGATGTCGTTGCCGACCCAATCGACGCCGACCTTGCCGACTTCCTCTGCCGCTGCGGCACCAAGGGCAATGCATGCGGCCAGCGCGCCGCCGATCAGTTTCTGCCCAATCCGTCTCTGCCCAGTCCGTCTTTGCAAGGGAGCCTCCTCAGGTTCAGTTTGCCGGTCTCAGGTGGGATAAGGGCCAGCTGTTTGCAAGGTAGCGCCCAGCCCGGTTGCGGCAACGCGGCATCTTTGCCTTGCCCCCTGCGACCGGCTAAGACTGCCGGTAGAGAGGCGCCGATCCGGCGCTCGATGATTTCTGCTACGGACAATTCCTGATGATGCGTTCAATTCTGGTCGGCATTCTCGTTCTGATGGCGGCGGGCATCGGCTGGCTCACCTTTGACTTCTATCGCGGCCACTATGGTGGCGAACCGTATGGCGCGCCATTCACGCTGGTCGACCAGAAAGGCGCGCCAATCACCGAAGCCGCCTTCCGGGGAAAACCCAGCATCGTCTTCTTCGGCTTCACCCATTGCCCGGAAGTCTGCCCGACCACTTTGTTCGAAATGGCCGGCTGGCTGAAGACGCTGGGCAACGACGGCAAGAACCTCAACGCCTACTTCGTTACCGTCGATCCAGAGCGCGACACGCCGCCGGTGATGAACACTTACGTCAGCAATTTCTCCGACCGCATCGTCGGCATATCGGGCGATCCCGACAAGGTGCACGCCATGGCGAAGTCCTTCAACATCTACTGGAAGAAGGTCGACACCGGCGACGGCGATTACACGATGGACCACACGGCCTCGGCGCTGCTGCTCAATGCCAAGGGCGAGTTTTCGGGCACCATAGCCTATGGCGAAAGCGCCGATACCGCGATCGCCAAGCTGAAGCGGCTGGCGGCAGGCTAGGCATGATCCCTAAATGTGGAATCCGGTTTTCTCGGACAGAAAAGTGTTGTCCAGAGATCATGCTCAAGCAAGAGACCAGCTGATGGGTCAGACCAGGCTCCACTTCATCGCCGGGAAGGTCGAGGCCGACCGCATCTTTGCCGCGCTCGAACCGGCTTTCGAGGATGAAGGCCTGCCGATCGCCGTGCTCGAAGTCGATGAAGACCGCGACATCTACGAGGTTTCGCTCTACACCGACGGCAATGTCGACGCGGTTGAGGCGCGGCTAAGGGACAGCCTCGCCGGACTGTCCCTGTCGAAGCCGATCGAGCGCGAGGTTTTGCCCGACATCGATTGGGTGGCGCGCTCGCTGGAGGGACTGAAGCCGGTGCGCGCCGGACGTTTCTTCGTCCATGGCGCGCATGACCGCAGGAAGCGCCACAGCGGCGAACTGGCCATCGAGATCGAGGCCGGCCTTGCCTTCGGCACCGGCCATCACGGCACCACGGCCGGCTGCCTCGAAATGCTGGAGCGGGTCGTGCGCCGCGAACGTCCCAGGAATGCCCTCGACCTCGGCACCGGCAGCGCGGTGCTGGCGATCGCCGTCGCCAAACTGGCGCATATTCCGGTGCTGGCGACCGACATCGATCCGATCGCCGTCAGGGTCGCCGCCGCCAACGCCCGCCTCAACCACGTCAAGGCGCTGGTCGAAACGGTGACGGCGCCCGGCTTCCACCACCCGATCTTCGGCAAGCGTGCGCCTTTCGATCTCATCGTCGCCAACATATTGGCGCGACCGCTGATGCGGCTGGCGCCTGAGATGGCCAGGCACATCAGTCTCGGCGGCTCGATCGTGCTGTCCGGCATCCTCGAGCGCCAGTGCAATGCGGTGATCTCGGCCTATGTCGGCCAGAATTTCCGGCATGTCAGGACCTTGCATCGCGAAGGCTGGGTAACGATCCACCTCAAGCACTGAGACGCAACGCGCTTTGGACCAATCCGAGCCTGTTTGCGATTGGCGAAAATCGATTCCGGTTTTTCCGGGTCATGCGCTACGGTCGCGCCCGATACAGGAGGCATACCATGTTCCAGACCTTCGATTCCGCAGGCGACCCCAGCGTCGGCAAGCCGCGCGTGACGTTGCTGCGGCGATGGCTGGCGGATAATGGCCTCGACGGTTTCCTGGTGCCGCGCGCGGACGAGCACCAGGGCGAGTATGTCGCCGATCGCTCGGCGCGGCTGAAATGGTTGACTGGCTTCAGCGGCTCGGCCGGCGTAGCACTTGTGCAGCGTGACCGCGCCTTCATGTTCGTCGATGGCCGCTATACCTTGCAAGTGCGCCACGAAGTCGATCTCGACATTTTTGCGATCGAGAGCCTGGTCGACAACCCGCCGGCCTCCTGGATCAAGGACAATCTCGGTAAGGGCGCCAGGCTCGGCTTCGACCCCTGGCTGCACACGATCGCTGAGGTCAAGGCGCTGAAAACCTCGGCCGAGCAATCCGGCGCGACGCTGGTGCCGCTCGACAGGAACCCGATCGACATCATCTGGAAGGATCAGCCGGCACCACCGGCGGCGCCGGTCGAAATCCACCCGATCGGCTTTGCCGGGGAACTGGCGAAGGACAAGCTGGCGCGGCTGGCGGCGGCAATCGGCAAGGAGGGCGCGACGCAAGCCGTGCTCACCGACCCCTCCTCGATCGCCTGGGCCTTCAACATCCGTGGCGGTGACGTGCCGCACACGCCGCTGGCGCTCGGCTTTGCGATCCTTGCAGCAGATGGCAAGCACCAGCTGTTCATGGACCAGCTCATGGACCAGCGCAAGTTTTCGCGCACGGTCGCCGCCTATCTCACCCAACTCGCCGATCTGCACGAGCCCGGCGAATTCGAGGCGGCGGTCGTCGCCCTTGCCGAGGGCGGCGCCAAGATCGCGCTCGATCCGGTGCTGGCGGCGGAAAAGCTGAGAATGCTGGTCGAGGACAATGGCGGCACATTTGTTTCAGCAGCCGATCCCGCCCGCATCCCGCGCGCCACCAAGAACCAGGCGGAAATCGCCGGCAGCCGCGCGGCGCACCGCCGAGACGGGGCGGCGGTGGCGAAACTCCTGTGCTGGCTGGAACGGCAGAAGCCGGGCACGCTCGACGAAATAACCGTTGTCACCAAGTTGGAGGAGGTGCGCCGGCAGACCGGCGAGGAAACGCAGATGCCGCTGCGCGACGTCTCCTTCGACACCATTTCCGGCGCCGGGCCGAACGGCGCCATCATGCACTACCGTGTGTCGCGCGCCACCAATCGCAAGCTGACAAAGGGCGAGCTGTTCCTGCTCGATTCCGGCGCCCAGTATCAGGACGGCACCACCGACATCACCCGCACGGTGCCGATCGGCCAGCCGACCGAGGAGATGCGCGAGCGCTTCACACTGGTGCTGAAAGGTATGATCGGCATTTCCACGCTGCGCTTTCCCGCCGGCACGCGCGGCTCGGAAATCGACGCGGTGGCGCGCATGGCGCTGTGGAAGCATGGCTGCGACTTTGCCCACGGCACCGGCCACGGCGTCGGCTCGTATCTGGCCGTGCATGAAGGGCCGCAGCGTATCGCCCGCACCGGCACCGAAAAACTGCTTGCCGGGATGATGCTCTCGAACGAGCCCGGCTACTACAAGGAAGGCTCCTACGGCATCCGCATCGAGAACCTGATCCTGGTGACATCAGCCGATCCGGTCGAGGGCGGCGACATCGCCATGCACGGTTTCGAGACGCTGACACTGGCGCCGATCGATATCAGGCTGATCCGCACCGACCTTTTGACGCGCGAGGAGTTGCACTGGCTGGATACCTACCATGCCTGGGTGCTGGCCGAGATCGGCCCGATGCTCGACGGCGAGACGCTGGCCTGGCTGGAAAAAGCGACAGCGCCGCTGCCGCACGACGCGAAGATTTGAAATGAGGTTCTTTCTCCCCGTCACGATACGGGGAGGTGGGGAGCGGTCCGCGAAGCGGACGAAAAGCCAATTGCTTGGCTTTTCGAGTGACGAACGCCCGGCAGGGCAATGAGGGGCGGCGCCGACAGTTCGAAACTGTTCCGCGCGCAGGCGCCCTATGCCACAAACTGCCGCGCGAGGACCAGCACCACCGCCCCGGCCAGAAACATCGCCATCAGGCCGCCGCGCAGCGAGACCACAGCGGCGACGACCAGCGCCGCCCATTCCGCCGGTCCGGCGCTGAGTGCGGCGGGCGCCACCAGCGTCGTCAACACCGCCGCCGGCACGGCGTTCAAGCCAGCCTCGACGCGTGGATGGATGTGGTCGAAGCGCGAGATCACCAGATGGCCGCCGACGCGGGTGAGATAGGTGGCGATCGCGCCGGCAATGATGATCCACAAAGTCGCGCTCATCGTTTTGCCTCCACACCGCTATGGTGCGGCGGCAGGATGACGGCCAGAAGCACGCCTGCAACGGCGCCGATGGAGACGTGCCATGGCGATCCCACAGTTTTGTAGGCAATGATCGACGCCGCGGCGCTGGCGATCACCACCGGCAGCCACAGTGGCCGGTTGCGAAAGCCCATGACCAGCCCGAGGAAATAGATCGGCAGCAGGAAATCGATGCCCAGCGCATGCGTGTCGGGGATCAGCTTGCCGAACACCGCGCCCAGCGCGCTTTCGATCCCCCAGAACACATACACCGGCAGGCCAAGGCCCATATACCAGGCAAAGCCAACGGTCTCGCCGGCTTCGGCCCTGCGCTCCGCCACCGCGAACTGCGGATCGGTGAGCACGAAATAGCCCAGCGCTTGGCTGATAACCGGCCAGTGCGCGATTTGCCGGCCGATGCTGGCGGAGTAAAGCACGTGACGGAAGTTTACCGCGAAGATCGACAGCACGATCAGCCATGGCGCGACATGCTGGCCGAACAATTCGATGCCGACCATCTGGCTGGCGCCGCCGAAGATCAGCGCGCTCATCAAGAAAGCTTCGAGAACGGAAAAGCCGTTGTCGACGGCAATGGCGCCGAACAGCAGCCCAAATGGCGCCGCGGCGACAACCACCGGCATCGACAGCCGCACGCCGTCCCAGAAGTCGCTGGCCACGGAATTTTCGCTTAAGGTCTCTGCCGACATGTCACATTCCCATCTCGCGCTGCTATGTAGGAGCCGGCGTTTGAAAAGTCAGACGAATTCGCTTGAGCCAACAAATCAGCGAAACTGATGTTGTAAAAACAAATGAGGGGTTCGGATGATCGCTTATGATTTCACCGGCAGGCACGCGGTCGTCACCGGCGCCGGTGGCGGCATGGGCGAGGCGATCTCGCTGGCGCTGCTCGATGCCGGCGCCTCGGTCACCGCCATCGACGTCAAGCCGCGTCCGGCGTCGCTTGCCGCCTATGACGACCGGCTCACCTTTGCCCAGGGCGACCTCACCGACGCCGCCTTCGTCGAGCAGACCATCAATGCCGCGGGCCGCGAGCGCGGCGGCATCGATTATCTCGCCAATGTCGCAGGCGTGCTCTGGTTCGGCCGCGACAAGTCGGCCCTCGAGATGGACCTTGACGTCTGGGACCAGGTCTTCAACATCAATCTGAAATCCTTCGTCCACACCGCGCGGGCGGTGGTTCCGCATATGCGGGCCGGCGGACGCGGCGGCGCCATGGTGCACTTCTCCACCATCCAGTGGTATCGCGGCGATCCGACCCCGCAGGATGCCTACCAGGCATCGAAGGCCGGCGTCTGTGCGCTGTCGAAGTCGCTCGCCATGCAGTTGGCGGGCGATGGCATCCGCTCCAATTCGATCTGCCCGGGCATGGCGTTGACGCCGCTGCAGGCGCGCTGGGACACCGAGGAGAAACGCGCGGCCGTTGCCAATTATGCGCCGCTCGGCCGCATCGGCACGCCGCAGGACATGGCCAATGCCACGCTCTTCCTGCTTTCCGATGCGGCAAGCTACATCACCGGCATCGAACTGGCAGTCGACGGTGGGCTTTTGATGCGGATGTAGCCGTGCAGCGCGCGGGGCTGATTTAGCTCCGCAGCGCGGTGCCCTGGATCGCCCTGCCCCAGTCAAGCAGCGGCTTGGCGCGCAAGGCGAAATCGACAAGCTCGTCGACCAGCGTCGGCGCGTGAATTCCAGCCGGATCGATCATGTGCTGGACATAGAAGTGCCGGTTGCGGATGGCGTCGACAAGATCGGGTTCGTTGACCTGCTCGAAGCCATGCGGCGTGCGCTTCATGCGGCCCTCGGTTTCAAGTTCGAAGCCGTTTTTCTTCAGCGTTGAGAGCAGTTTTCGGAACTCGGCCGGCCGGGCGACGATCGCCTTGCGCATCGCCAGCAGCAGGGACGGCTCCGGATTCCACCAGGCGACATCGGCAAAGCAGCGGTCGATCCCGACATAGACGAAGAACACGCCCTGCTCCATCTTGGTGCCATCCGGCGACAGCATGGCCGACAAATGCTGGTTGTAGGGCCGCTTGTCCTTGGCGAAGCGCACGTCGCGGTTGATGCGAAACAGTGACTTCTTGCGGTCTCCGCGCAAGCCCAGACCCGCCGCCGCGAAGCGCTCGGTCAGCGTCTCGACCAGATCGCAGAACGGCTCATGCAACTCGCTGTCGTAAAGCGCGCGGTTTTCCTGGAACCATTCGCGGCTCTGGTGGAAGTCGAGCGCCTTGAGGAACGGTAGGGCCTTTTGCCCGAACCCTTTGAACGAACCGGCCATCACGCCTTGCCGACCCGTTGCAGCCAGGTGTCCTCGTCGATGACTTCGACGCCGAGTTCGCTGGCCTGCTTCAGTTTGGAGCCGGCGCCCGGCCCGGCCACCAGCAGATCGGTCTTCGCCGACACCGAACCCGCCACCTTGGCGCCGAGCCGTTCGGCCATCGCCTTGGCTTCGGAGCGTGTCATCTTTTCCAGCGTGCCGGTGAAGACGATGGTCTTGCCGGCAACCTCGCTGTCGGCCGACACGGTGACGACATACGGCTTCGGCTTGACCTGTTCGAGCAGTCTGTCGAGCACGTCGTCATTGCGTTCATTGCCGAAGAAATCGCGCAACGCATCGATCACCGTGTCGCCAATGCCGTTGATGGAGGGGAAGACGCTGTGCGGATCCTCAGCCGCCGCCGTTTCCTTGCCGACGCGGATCAGTTCCTCGATGGTCGAAAACGTCCGGGCAAGCACGGCCGCCGTCGTTTCGCCGATATGGCGGATGCCGAGTGCGAAGATGAAGCGGTCGAGCTCCGGCTCGCGGCGCGAATCGATGGCCGCGAACAGCTTGTCGAGACCTTCATAATTGCGGTCCTCGACACCGCGCACATTCTTGCGCGCCTTGCCCGATGCCGCCTCGCGCAACCTCGCCTGCTCCTCGCGCCGCTCGGCCAGCGCCCTGGTGACGGCCGGGCGGCGATCCCTGAGGGTGAAGATATCGGCGGCGGTCTTGACCAGTCCCGAATTGAAGAACAGGTCGATATTCTCGGCGCCCAGCCCCTCGATGTCGAGCGCGCCGCGCGACACGAAATGACGCAGCCGCTCCACAGCCTGGGCAGCGCAGATCAGCTCGCCGGTGCAGCGCCGGCGGGAATCCTCCTTGCCGGTCTTCTCGTTGATTTCGCGCGTCGCCGGCGAGCCGCAGACCGGACAAATGTGCGGGAATTCGTAAGGCACCGCATCAGGCGGCCGCTTGTCGACGACCACGCTGACGATCTGCGGAATGACATCGCCCGCCCGTTGTATGACAACCGTGTCACCGATGCGGACATCGATGCCGTCGCGAATCGGCAGGCCGTTGCTGTCAAAACCCTTGATGTAGTCCTCATTGTGCAGCGTGACGTTTTCGACCACCACGCCGCCGACCGTGACGGGCGCCAGCCGCGCCACCGGCGCCAGCGTACCGGTACGACCGACCTGGATGTCGATCTTCTGCACCGTCGTCATCGCCTGTTCGGCCGGGAATTTGTGCGCAACGGCCCAGCGCGGTTCACCGGTGACAAAGCCCCAGCGACGCTGCAATTCCAGCTGGTCGACCTTGTAGACGACACCGTCGATGTCGTAGCCGAGCGACGAACGCAGCTCCTCGATCTTGTGGTAGTGCGCGATCAGCTCCTCGACCGACTTCGCCCGCACCATCAATGGGCTGACCTTGAACCCCCATTCGGCGAATTTCTGCACCGAATCATATTGGGTCGTCGCCGGATCCGCTGTCGTGTAGCCCCAGGCATAGGCAAAAAATTTAAGATTGCGGCTGGCGGTGACGGACGCATCCTTCTGTCGCAAGGAGCCCGCTGCCGTGTTGCGCGGATTGACATAGTCCTGGCCGCCCACCGCCGCCGAGCGTACCTTCAGTGCCTCGAATTCCGCATAGGTCATGTAGACCTCGCCGCGGATCTCGATGGTCTCGGGCCAGCCCGATCCTTCCAGCTTGGCGGGGATGTCGGCGATGGTCCTGAGATTGGCGGTAATATCCTCGCCGACAGTGCCGTCGCCGCGCGTAGCACCCTGCACGAACACACCGCGTTCATAGCGCAGCGACGCCGACAGGCCGTCGATCTTCGGCTCGGCCGTAAACGCGATGTCGAGATCCTTGTCGCGGTCGAAGAAGCGCCGGCCACGCTCGATGAAATCGGTGACGTCCTCGTCTGTGTAGGCCTTGGCGAGGCTGAGCATCGGCACCGCATGGCGCACCTTGGCAAAGCCTTCCGCCGGCGCGGCGCCGACCCGCAGCGAGGGCGAATCCTCCCGCACCAGACCGGGAAACCGCTCCTCGATGGCAAGGTTGCGCCGCCGCAGCGCGTCATATTCTGCGTCCGTAATCGTCGGCGCGTCCTCGGCATGATAGCGCCGGTCATGACCGGCGATCTCCTCGGCCAGCCGCTGGAGCTCATCCGCGGCTTCGCTTTCGCTCAACGATTCGACTGGTTTTTCAGACATGCAGCGGTCCCTGGACAGTGGCGAGGCACCATAAATCAGGATTTTGGAAAAAGCATTCCTGAACAGCGGGATGGAGCCATATCCTGCCTCAGTCCGAAAGCCTTGCGACGACTACGCTGCAGCAATATTCTCGCGCAGCAGCCGTTCGGCGGCTGCGCGCGCCTCTTCGGTGATGGTGGCGCCGGCCAGCATGCGCGCAATCTCTTCCTGGCGCGCCGCCCGGTCCATTTCGGCGATGCCGGTAGCGACCCTATCCGAGCCGCCGGATTTGGAAATCAGGAAATGCGTCGCAGCACGTGCCGCCACTTGCGGAGCATGCGTGACCGACAGCACCTGCACGCGCTTCGACAGCCTGGCCAGCCTTTGGCCGATCGCATCGGCCACTGCGCCGCCGACGCCGGTGTCGATCTCGTCGAAGACCAATGTCGGCGCCGAGCCACGGTCGGCCAGCGCCACCTTGAGCGCCAGCAGGAAGCGCGACAGCTCGCCGCCGGAGGCGACCTTCATCATCGGCCCAGGCCTGGTGCCGGGATTGGTGCGCACCCAGAACTCGACCTGGTCGATGCCTTCTTCCATGCGGTTCTCGCCATCGCTGGCCAGTTCGACGATGAACTCGGCCCGTTCCAGCTTCAGCGCCGGCAATTCGGCCATCACAGCCTTGGTCAGGCCGACCGCGGCGGCGTGGCGAAGCGAGGACAGCTGGGCTGCGGAAATATCATAGGCTTCCCGCGCGGCGGCGGCCTGCTTCTCCAAGAGATGCAGGCGCCCCTCGCCGGCATCGAGATCGGCGAGATCGGCCGACATGGTGTCGCGCAGTTGCGCCAGATCGTCGACGGCCACACTGTGCTTACGTGAGGCCGCACGCAGCGAAAACAGCCGCTCCTCCGCCTTCTCCAGCCGCTGCGGATCGTATTCGGTGGCGCGCAGTGCCGCCTCGACGCCCGATTGCGCCGCATCCAGCGACAGCATCGCCTCGTCCAGCGACTTCACCACATCCTCGAGCAGTCCCGGCGCTTCGCTGGCCTTGCGCTGCAGGCGCCTCAACAGGCTGGCCAGTTGCGGCAGCGGCGAGGACGGGCCTGACAGCACATCCTGTGCGTCGTGTATTTCCGAGGCGATCTTTTCCGCCCGCATCATCGTTGCACGCAACTCCGCCAGTTGCGTCTCTTCGCCGGGCTGCGGATCGAGCTTTGCCAGTTCCGCCACCGAGGCCCTGAGGTAATCGGCCTCACGCGCCGCCGCCTCGACCTTGGCGCGGTGCCTGACGAACTCCTGCTCGGCGCCACGCCAGTAGCGCCACGCCTCGCCGGTCGCGCGGGCAGCGCCCAGATGGCCGCCAAAACTGTCCAGCAATTCGCGATGCGCGCCGGGGTCGACCAGAGCCCGCTCGTCATGCTGGCCGTGGATCTCGACCAGCGCATGGCCGATGTCGCGCATCAGCGTGACGCTGGACGGCTGGTCGTTGACGAAGACGCGGGTGCGGCCATCCGCGGTCTGCAGCCGGCGCAGGATGATGTCGCCGTCATCCTCGATGGCGTTTTCGGCCAGCAGCGCGCGCACCGGGTGGTTGCGCGGCACATCGAAGACGGCAATGACCTGGCCTTGAGCCGCGCCGTGGCGCACCAGCGAGGCGTCGCCGCGCGCGCCAAGCGCCAGCGACAGCGCGTCGAGAAGGATGGATTTGCCGGCGCCGGTTTCACCGGTCAGCACGGAAAGGCCGGGCTGGAAGTCGATATCCAGCTTCTCGATCAGGACGATATCGCGGATCGACAGTCTGGAAAGCATCAGAACCTGGACCTCAAGCAATTCCAGGAAAAGTGCGTAGCGGTTTTCCGTCCGGAATTGCGTACAACAAAAAGTTAGGACGGTTCAGCGCCTCAATTAAACCACTGAACCGCTGGTGAAGCGGCTTGCGACCGATGGAGTCGCAGCGCCGCACTATCTTTTTGTTTGAGCGTCGGATCAATCCGAAAAGCGCGTTCCGCCTCAGTCGATGCTCGGGCGTCAGGCGCCGGTGATCAGCTTGCCGGCCTTGGATATCCACGATCCGGCATTCTCGCGCGGCTCAAGCCCGTTGCTCTGCAACAGCTTGTAGGTATCCTTGTACCATTGGCTGTCGGGATAATTGGTGCCGAGCACGGCAGCGGCGGTTTGCGCTTCGGAGGTCAAGCCCATGGCGTAATAGCTTTCGGCCAGACGCGCCAGCGCCTCTTCGACATGGCGGGTGTTGGAATAGTTCTCGACCACGTTGCGGAAGCGCTTGACGGCAGCAATGTATTCGCGCCGCTCGAGATAATAGCGGCCGATCTGCATCTCTTTGCCGGCCAGCTGGTCGTTGGCGAAACGGATCTTTTCCTTGGCGTCGTCGACATATTCCGAGGTCGGCCAGCGCGTCACCAGATCCTGCATCGTCTGCACGGTCTGGCGTGCTTCCTTCTGATCCTGGGTGACGTCCTTGATCTGCTTGTAGTAGCTCAGCCCGATAATATACTGGGCGTAAGCCGCGTCGTCGGTCGACGGATAAAGCGTCAGATAGCGCTTTGCCGAGCCGATCGCTTCGTCATAACGGCCGGCACGGTAGTCGGCGAAGGCGCCCATCACCATCGACTTGCGGGCGAATTCCGAATAGGGGTGCTGGCGGTCGACGGCGTCGAACTTCTTGCTCGCCTCATCCAGGCGGCCGGCATTGAGATTGGCAAGGCCTTGATTGTAAAGGACGTCGGCCGGTTCGGTCTGGTCGACATAGGTCGACAGGTCGACGTCTTTCTCGGACGACATGCAGGCCGAGAGGAACAGCGACGGCACAACCACCGAAAGCGCCAGGAAAACAGCCCGATACGGCGCTTTCGATTGACCAACTCGCTTGAAGAACATGATTGGATTGCGCCCTTTCGGCGTTAGTTCAATGCCTTTCGCATGGCGTTCCCTCAAAACTGATCCCCACTTTTGAGCGACATGCGCCTAACAGACGGCAGCAGCCATAAACCATAACTGCCTTGCCCAGCAACGCTATGTCTAGCCAATCGCACATTTTTGTGGCGGCTTGGTGTTGCCCGGAAAGCTATGCACTTTCACCGCCGGTGATGCATCCGTGCAACACCGGCCAGCGTTCAGAAAGCCAGAAATACGTTAAGAATCAGATCACCCAAGGTGCAAAGACAGGGCCGGTGACGGCGCTCATCTCGGCGGTGCGGCCGCGCTCGCGGCGCGTGGTCTCGACGACCTCGAAGGCCGAACGGTCGGACAGAAGCCGCCGCACAGCAGCCGCATTCATCCGGTGACCGCCGCGATAGGAGCGGAAGCAACCGATGAAACGGGCGCCGGCCAGCGCCAGGTCGCCCATGGCGTCCATCGTCTTGTGGCGAGCGAACTCATTGGGATAGCGCAGGCCACCCATGTTGATCACCCGGTTGTCGTCGCCGATCACCAGCGAGTTCTCCAGCGAGGAGCCCAGCGCATAGCCGGCCGCCCACAGCCGCTCGACATCCTTCATGAAGCCGAAGGTGCGGGCGCGCGCGATATCCTGGCGAAAGATGTCGGGGTTGATGTCGGAGGCGAATAGCTGGCGGCCGATCGCCGGGCTTTCGAAATCGATCTCGACCTCGAAGCGCGTGCCGCTATAGGGCCTGAACTCGGCCCAGGACGCGCCATTCTCGATGCGGACGGGCTTGACCACCCTGATGTAGCGGCGCTTGACCGCCAGCGTCTCGATGCCGGCCTGGTCGATGGCTTCCACGAACGCCACCGCACTGCCATCGAGGATCGGAACCTCATGACCGTCGATCTCGATGACGATGTTGTCGATGCCGAGCCCGAAAAGCGTCGCCATCAGATGTTCGACGGTGGCGATATGCTCGCCTGCCGGATCGCCGAGCATGGTGCAGAGATCGGTCGCGCCGACTTCAGCAACCAGCGCGCGGAACTCGCGGCTCTCGCTTCCGTTCGAAAGGTGGAAGAGCACGCCGGTGTCGGCGTCCGCAGGGAGGAAATTGACGGTGACCGGTTTGCCGCTGTGAACGCCGGTACCGGTCAGCGTTGCACGCGATTTCAGTGTCGTCTGATAGTCTTGCAAGACAAACCCCACAGCCCAAACGCCTAAGTCCGCTTTAACCCAAAAGGCGCGGCTCTTTTTTATCGGCAGGCAGGGCCACTTCCCCGAATCCCAGCACACCGAAAGTGCTGCGGCAAAGATAATGGTCTGTCAGGGAGACTCCAAATCACGGTTTCTTACTCTGTGTAACCGCGACAGACCTTGAGCGTCACATCGTAACGCCTTGTTATTAAACCCCTTTAAACGTTAACAGGCAGACAATCTCTCGTCTGCCTGTTAACAAGTGTTACATACCGTTAACGGCTCAGTTGGCCTGGCGGCGCAGGAAAGCCGGTATCTCCAGCTGGTCGTCTTCCTGGGTCGACCTGGTCTGCGGCGTCAACCGGCCCTGATCGTCGAGCTGGCCGCGGCGCGGCGCGTAAAGCTGCGGATCCTGGCTGGCAAGGCGGCGCATTTCCGGCGCCGCCTGGCGCAGTTTCGGTTCGCGCGGCTGTGCCGGCTGCAACCGGGCCGGCTCTTCTTCGCGGCGCGTCAGCCCGTTGGTCAGCCGCTTGAGCAGCCCCATCGGCCCGCTGTTTTCATGGTCGGCCGGACGGCCCTTGGCTTCCACCTCGGCCCGCACCACCGGCGGAAAATCCTCCACCCGCGGCATGCGCTGCGGTGCGGCAGCCACCGGCTGCGGCATTTCCCGCATCGGCGCCGGTTGCATCACCTGCTGCACGACAGGCTGCGGCTGGGCAGGCGGGGCCTGGAAGATCTTGCTCTGCGGGCGGAAATCTTCCGCCTGGGCCATCGGCGCCGGACGAGCCATTGCCGCCGCATTGGCCTCGGCAAGCTGGATCGCCTCGGCCACCGGATCGGCCGCGCGCTGCTCATAGGTCTGCTGCTGGACCGGTGCCGGACGGCCTTCCGCCCCCGGAGCCGCTGGGCGGCTGACCGGCTTCTGCTGCGGCGGCACGGCCCGGATCGAGATCGGCGCCGCGGCAATTTCAGCTGCCGATTTGTCGATGCCGGTGGCGACCACCGAGACGCGGATGACGCCTTCGAGTTCCTCGTCGAAGGTGGCGCCGAGGATGATGTTGGCGTCCTGATCGACTTCCTCGCGGATGCGGGTCGCGGCCTCGTCGACTTCGAACAGGGTCAGGTCGCGGCCGCCGGTGATCGAGATCAGCAGGCCCTTGGCGCCCCTCATCGAGGTCTCGTCGAGCAACGGATTGGCGATCGCCGCCTCGGCGGCGGCCATCGCGCGGCCCTCGCCCGAAGCTTCGCCGGTGCCCATCATCGCCTTGCCCATTTCGCGCATCACCGAACGCACGTCGGCGAAGTCGAGATTGATCAGACCTTCCTTGACCATCAGGTCGGTGATGCAGGCAACACCGGAGTAGAGCACCTGGTCGGCCATGGCGAAGGCGTCGGCAAAGGTGGTCTTGTCATTGGCCAGCCGGAACAGGTTCTGGTTGGGGATGACGATCAGGGTATCGACACATTTCTGCAGCTCCTCGATGCCGAGATCCGCCGTCTTCATGCGGCGCTGGCCTTCGAAATGGAACGGCTTGGTGACGACGCCGACGGTGAGGATACCCCGTTCGCGCGCCGCGCGGGCAACCACGGGAGCCGCACCGGTTCCGGTGCCGCCACCCATACCGGCGGTGACGAAGCACATATGGGTGTTGGAGAGATGATCGATGATCTCATCGATGCACTCTTCCGCCGCCGCACGGCCCACTTCAGGCTGCGAGCCGGCGCCGAGCCCCTCGGTGACATGCGCGCCGAGCTGGATCAGCCGCTCGGCCTTCGACATGGTCAGCGCCTGTGCATCGGTGTTGGCCACGACGAACTCGACACCGCGCAAGCCCGCGGTGATCATGTTGTTGACGGCATTGCCGCCGCCGCCGCCGACACCGAATACGGTGATCCGCGGCTTGAGCTCGGTGATGTCCGGCTTTTGCAGATTGATCGTCATTGTCTCCGTCCTTTGCCTTTCCCGCCGCTTCGCCGCCGCGGCCGCCTATGGGGCTGTCCCCGTCAATTAGAAACTGTCTCTCAACCACTGACTCATGCGATGCAGTTTTCCGCCCGTCCCGGTCATCCTGAGACCGGAAATTCCTTTCGCCGGATGGCTCTCGAAGCTCGCCATCTGCGGATAGATCAGCAGCCCGACCGCCGTCGAGAAAGCCGGCCCCTTGGCAGCTTCCGGCAGGCCCGCCACGCCGAGCGGGCGTCCGATGCGCACATTGCGTCCCAGAATGCGGCGCGCCGCCTCGGGGAGACCCGCAAGCTGGCTGGCGCCGCCGGTCAGCACGACGCGTTTTCCCACGGCATTGCCGTAGCCCGACTTGTTCAGCCGGTCGCGCAACAGTTCCAGCGTCTCGTCGATGCGGGCGCGGATGACGCGCGTCATCACCGAGCGCGGGATCTGCAGCGGCATCTCGCCGTCTTCGCCGATCGGCTGGATCGAGACCAGGTCGCGATCGTCGGCACTGCCAGGCAGCGCCGAACCATGCATCACCTTCAGCCGCTCGGCGGCGTCGAGCGAGGTCGACAGGCCCTTGGCCATATCGAGCGTCACATGATTGCCGCCGATGGCAATGGCATCGGCGTGGACGAATTTGCCTTCCGAAAACACCGAGATGGTCGTCGTGCCGCCGCCCATGTCGATGCAGGCCGCACCCATTTCCAGTTCGTCGTCGACCAGGGCCGCAAGCCCGCTGGCATAGGGCGTCGCCACCATGCGCTCGACCGAAAGATGCGAGCGGTTGATGCATAGCTCCAGATTGCGCAGCGGCGCGGCATCGCCCGTCAGTACATGCATATCGACGCCGAGTTGGTCGCCGACCATGCCGCGCGGATCGCGCACGCCGCGCTCGGAGTCCAGCGAAAAGCCGACGGGCAGCGAATGGATCACGTCGCGTTCGGCCTTGAGCGCCTGCTTGGCGCCGGCGGCAAGCACGCGCTTGATGTCGGCTTCGTCGGCCTGATGGCCACCGAGATTGATCGTGGCCGAATAGGTTTCGCTCTTCAGCCGGCCCGCCGTCATGTTGACGATCAGCGAATCCACCGTCAGTCCCGCCATGCGTTCGGCGGCGTCGACGGACAGGCGAATGGCGTGCTCCGCACGGTCGAGATCGACGACCACGCCCGACTTCACGCCTTGCGATTTCTGGTGGCCGATGCCGATTACCTGGATGCGGTGCGAGCGGCCGCGCAACAGCTTGCCGTCCTCGCGCGGCTTCAGTTTCGCCACCACGCAGCAAACCTTGCTCGAGCCGACATCCAGCACGGTGAGCGTGCCGGAACGCCGCGAAGAGGCATCGCTGTTGCCGCCAAGCCAGCTCATATCTTCGTCCCCGACTTGCGCTTCAGATTTTGCGGCTTTTCATTGAGCGCGGCCTGGCGCTGCGTCGCCGCTTCCGGCGTCAGCTGCACCACCAGGCGATCGGAGATGCGCATGTCGACGGCGGCGATGTCCCGCGTCAGAAGCCCGTTGTCGTGGTCCATCCGAACCAGGTCGGCAATCGCCTGATCCTCGCCATCCTCGGGCAGCTTGATCGTGATGCCGTTTTCCAGCTTCAGGTCCCAACGCCGTTCGCCGATGCGGATATAGCCTTTGACCCGAGCCGCGAGCTCGGGAAATTTCTTGATCTTGGCCACGAAGTCGGGCGCCTTGGCCGGTGCGCCGGTGCCGATGATCAGCGGCAGCAGCGCCTGCTTGCCGCCGGAGAACGGCGCGATCACCGCGCCGGAGCGTTCGATGACCGAAAGCTCCGCGCCCTGCTGCCAGAGCGCGAAGGGCTCGCGCTCCTCGACACGCACTTCCAGCGTATGTGGATAGACCTTGCGCACCGCCGCCACTTCGACCCAGGGCAAGGTATCAATACGTTCACGCGCGGCCTCGGCATCGAAGCCGATCAGTGACGTCCAGCCGTCGAGCTCGAGCCGGTCCAGTATGTCGATCTCCGAAGTCTGGCGGTTGCCGACCACCTTGATCTGGTCGACGGCAAAGCCGGTCCGGGCGGTGATGCTCTGGACGATGTCGTCGGCATGACCGCCGAGAATGGCGCCATAGAGGCTGCTTGATGCAATGAGCGAAGCCGACAGGATGGCCGCGGAAAAGCGCGGCGCGACGAAGTCGCCGCCGCCCAGGCGCGCCAGCACGCGCACCGGCCGGCGCAGCACGCGCGGCAGCACGAAATGGTCGAACGACAACGGCATGCCGAACAGCGCCGGCCCGGCGCCGCCCCTGCCCTTGTCCTGTCCCCATTTCAACGCAGACACGAAGCGTCCTCCACCATCCAACTCAACAATTCGCCAAACGAGTGCCCGGCCTGGGCGGCGATTTCAGGCACCAAAGACGTCGGCGTCATGCCCGGCTGAGTGTTGATCTCGAGCCAGACAATCTCGCCGTTTTCGGAGTGACGGTCGTCATAGCGGAAGTCCGATCGGGAAACGCCCCGGCAGCCGATAGCCAGATGTGCCTTGAGCGCCAGTGTCTGTATTTTTTGGTAAATATTTGATGAAATTTTAGCAGGGATTTCGTGTTTTGATCCGCCGGCGACGTATTTTGAATCATAGTCGTAGAAGGAATGGCCGGTCGGAATGATCTCGCAGACGCCGAGCGCCACGTCGCCCATGACAGCGCAGGTCAGCTCGCGCCCATGGATGTAGCGCTCGACCATGACGGTCTCGCCATATTTCCATTCGGACGAGCCGATGACCTGCGGCGGATGCGACTGCCCTTCATGCACGATGACGACGCCGAAGCTTGAGCCTTCATTGACCGGCTTGACCACGTAGGGCGGCTTCATCGGATGCTTGTCCTGGATGGCAAAGCGGCTGGCAACCTTCGATTCCGCCACCGCGATGCCGGCAGCCTTGGCGACCTTCTTGGCTTGCTCCTTGTTCATGGCGAGCGCCGAGGCGAGCACGCCCGAATGGGTGTAGGGAATGGCCAGATATTCGAGGATGCCCTGGATGGTGCCGTCTTCACCGAACGGGCCGTGCAGTGCGTTGAAGACGACATCGGGCTTGAGTTCGGTGAGCACGGCGCCGACATCGCGCGCAACATCGACGCGGGTAACCTGGTAGCCTTCATTCTCAAGCGCATCCGCACACGCCTTTCCCGAAGACAGAGACACGGGCCGCTCGGACGAGAATCCGCCCAGGAGGACAGCCACATGCCTGTTCTTCATATCCCGTCATCCCTCTCACGGCGGGCCCGCAACCACGCATTCAGCGACCAGATTGAGTCCGAGTCTCCCGGCAGGTTGCCCCCCAGACGGAAAACGCGGTCGACGCGTCGAACGACTCAAATCAGGAAACGCTTTAAGGCAGAGAATCAGAGAGTTGATTCGCTGGCAAGTGCTTATGATTCCGACAGATTCACTTTCCGCGAAAACGGCCGGAAAAAGCGTGTTGTGAGTCTTTGGAGCAACGGTGGCGCTGTTGTTTCAGACCTTTGAAGTTCAAGCATCACATGAACTTCAGCGTGCGCCAACGCGCCAAGGTGCGTTGAGATTCAGGTCAGGCCGAGCCGAAAATGGTGGCTTCCGAGAACCGGAGCGGAGCGTACTTAAAGTACGCGAGCACCGGAAGCGCAGGAAGCCACCGTTTGCAGGCCGGCCTCACCTGAATATCAATGCGCCTTAAAGGAGCTGCCCGAGGAATTCCTGCACGGCATGGCCGGGGCGGAAATTGCCGAGGCGCTTGATTTCCCACTGCAGGCGGATGCCCGATTTTTCAAGCACGCGAGCGCGCACCGTCTCGCCGAGATATTCGAGATCGTAACCGGTCGCTGTTCCGGTGTTGATCATGAAGTTGCAGTGCATCGGCGACATCTGCGCGCCGCCGATCATCAAACCGCGGCAGCCCGCCTTGTCGATTTCCTTCCAGGCCGAGGTGCCTTCCGGATTCTTGAAGGTTGAGCCGCCGGTCTTCTCGCGGATCGGCTGCACCGTCTCGCGATGCGTCTGGACGGCGTCCATGGCCGCCTTGATCGCCTCCGGGTCTTCCAGAACACCTTCGAAAACGGCGGAGGTGAAGATCAGCCCGGCAGGTGCGGCCGAGTGACGATAGGCATAGCCCATGTGGTCATTGCTGAGGGTGTGGAGATTGCCCTTGCGGTCGAGCGCCCGCACCTCGACGACACGTTCCCGCGTCTCGACGCCATTGGCGCCGGCATTCATCCTCAGCGCCCCGCCGATGGCGCCGGGAATGCCGTGATAGAAATGAAAGCCGCCAATGCCGGCCTCATAAGCGACGGCCGCGACGCGCTTGTCGGGCGTCGCAGCACCGGCCTTGATGACGGTCGGCGAAACCACCTCGGCCTCGCCAAAACCCTTGGCCGAAAGCCGGATGACGAAACCCGGAATGCCGCCGTCGCGCACCAGGAGGTTGGAGCCGACACCGACGATGGTGAGCGGGATGTCCTCCGGCACGGCGCGCAGGAAGGCAGCCAGATCCTCCTCGTCGGCCGGCTGGAACAGGGCGTCCGCCAGACCGCCGGCGCGGAACCATGTGATCTTGTCCATCTCGGCATTGGGCGTGATGCGGCCGCGCAGGCCGGCAAGCCGGTCGCCAAGTTTGTCGAGCAGGTCCTGGCCGCGCATCATGAGACGGTACCGCCGAGTTCCCCAGGAAGCGCATAGGCCCATTGGGTGATGTTGCCGGCGCCCAGGAAGATGACGAAGTCGCCCGGTTTCGCCAAGGCGCGGATGACGGGCGAAATCGCGGCAGGGGTTTCGACGTAGCGCGCATCGCGATGGCCCCCGGAGCGGATGCGCGACACCAGCGCCTCCGAGGTCACGCCGTCGATCGGCTCCTCGCCCGCCGCATAGACCGGCGCCACCATCACGGTGTCGGCATCGTTGAAACAGACCGAAAATTCGTCGAACAGATCATGCAGCCGGGTGAAGCGGTGCGGCTGCGCAATGGCGATGACGCGGCCCTTGGTGGCGCTGCGCGCCGCTTTCAGCACCGCCGTGATCTCGACCGGGTGGTGGCCGTAATCGTCGAAGATGTCGACGCCGTTCCACGAGCCGGTGTGGGTGAAGCGCCGCTTGACGCCGGCAAAGGACGACAGCCCTTTCTTGATCGCTTCGGCCGACAGGCCGAGTTCATGCGCGACCGCGATTGCGGCGGTGGCGTTGGAGACGTTGTGGCGGCCGGGCATCGGCAGCCGCAGATCAGATATCGTCGTCTGGCCGCCGGTCTTGCGGTCGCGGATCACCACGTCGAATGCCGAGACGGCACCGGCCATGCGGTGGTTGGTGAAACGCACATCGGCCTGCGCGTTCTCGCCATAGGTGATGACGCGGCGGTCCTCTATGCGGCTGACCAGCGCCTGTACTTCCGGATGGTCGGTGCACATCACGCCAAAGCCGTAGAACGGCACGTTCTCGACGAACTGGCGAAACGCCTCGCGCACCTTGTCGAAACTGCCATAATGGTCGAGATGCTCGGGATCGATGTTGGTGACGACGGCGATTTCGGCCGGCAATTTGAGGAAGGTGCCGTCGCTTTCGTCGGCTTCGACCACCATCCACTCGCCGTCGCCCATGCGGGCATTGGTGCCATAGGCATTGATGATGCCGCCATTGATCACCGTCGGGTCGAGCCCGCCGGCATCGAGCAGCGTCGCCACCATCGACGTGGTTGTGGTCTTGCCATGGGTGCCGCCGATCGCAACCGCCTGGCGGAAGCGCATCAGTTCCGCCAGCATCTCGGCGCGGCGCACGATCGGCAGCAGCTTTTCGCGCGCGGCCTTCAGCTCGGGATTGGATTTCTTGATCGCGGTGGAGACGACCACCACTTCGGCGGCGCCGATATTCTCGGCCTTGTGGCCGACAAAGCATTCGATGCCCTTGTCGCGCAGCCGCTGCACATTGGCGCTGTCGGACTGGTCGGAGCCCTGCACCTTGTAGCCGAGATTGTGCAGAACCTCGGCGATGCCGCTCATGCCGATGCCGCCAATGCCGATGAAATGCACAAGGCCGATGGTCTGCGGCATCTTCATCAATGCGTCCCTTTCCTGAAATCCGAAACGGTTTTTCTGGACGCAATAGCCTCTGTGAGATCAGCTAGCAACCGTGCCGCGTTCGGCCGGCCAGCCGACTTCGCTCCGGCAGCCATGGCCGTCAGCCGCTCGGGATTGTCCATCAGCCCGCCAATGAGAGCCGCGATGCGCTCCGGCGACAGTGACGATTGCGGATGCACCTCGCCGCCGCCCGCCGCGGCAAGGGCGGCTGCGTTCGCCGCCTGATCGTGATCCAGCGCATAAGGATAAGGCACCAGCAGCGCCGGCCGGCCGATGACGGCGATCTCCGAAACCGTCGAGGCGCCGGAGCGCGACATCACCAGATGCGCCGCGCCCATGCGCTGTGCCATATCGGTGAAGAAGGGCGAGACCTCGACATGGACGCCGAGTGCCGCATAGCCAGCCTTCACCCGCGCCACGTCGTCGGCGCGGGCCTGCTGGGTGATCACCAGCCGCTTGCGCTGCGCCTCCGGCAGAAGTGCGATCGCCGCCGGCATGGCATCGGAAAAGAACTGCGCGCCCTGGCTGCCGCCGAACACCAGGAGCCTGAACGGATCCGCCCCTTGGGATGCCTTATAGGGCGTCTTTGCCGCCTCCAGGATTGGCGGCCTGACCGGATTGCCGGTCGTCACAGTCTTGGCGCCTGTGGCACTTTCATCTTGCGGCAGGAAGCCGCCGGCAATCGCATCGACACGCCCGGACAGCGCCCGGTTGGCGCGGCCCATGACCGCGTTCTGCTCATGGATCAGCGTCGGCAGCTTGCGCCGCGTCGCGGCATAGAGCGGTGGCAAGGTCGGATAACCGCCAAAGCCGACGACCGCATCAGGCTTGATCCTGGCGATGACGGCGGAAGCCTGGCGCACGCCGCGCCAGATCTTCCAGAACGCTCCGAGCAGAGCGGCGGGGTTTTTCGAGCCCATCGTCGCCGACTGGATCGGATGGATGGCGGCGGCCGGGAAATGGCCGGCAAAGCGCTCGGCGCGGTCGTCCGTCGCCAGATGCACGCCCCAGCCGCGCTCGATCAGCTCATGCGCCAGCGCCTCGGCCGGAAACAGATGTCCGCCGGTTCCGCCAGCCGCGAGAAGGATGACACCCCGCGCCATATCACTCCGCCGGCAGGGCGCGCTGCGACAGGGCAAAGCCCATCTGCTTGCGCTTTTCCGGTCGCTTGCGCGTCAGCGCCAGCACCATGCCCATCGAGATGGCAATGGCGATCTGCGAGGAGCCGCCATAGGAGATGAAAGGCAGCGTCATGCCCTTGGCCGGCATCAGTTGCAGGTTGACGCACATGTTGATGACCGACTGCAGGCCGAACACCGTGACGAGACCGCCGACGGCGTAGCGGGTGAAATCATCATGTTCCTTCAATGCCGTGCTCAAGCCGCGCAGCACGATGAAGGCGAAGATCGACATGATGAAGAAGCACATGATCAGCCCGAACTCTTCGCCGGCGACCGAAAACACGAAATCGGCATGCGCGTCGGGGATGACGCGCTTGACCGTGCCCTCGCCCGGGCCGACGCCGAACCAGTGGCCGTTGATCAGCGCCTCGCGGCCCATGTCGACCTGGAATGTGTCGCCTTCGCCGGTCAGGAATTTGTCGATGCGGGCGGCGACGTGCGGGAACACCGTGTAGGCGGCAAACAGGCCGCCGGCGCCGGTGGCGCCAAGCGCGATGATCCATAGCCAGGGCAGGCCGGCCATGAAGAACATGACGCCCCAGGTGCCGGTCACCAGCATGGTTTGGCCGAGATCGGGCTGCGCCACCAGAAGCGAGATGACCAGGATTAGCAGCAGCATGGCAAACAAATTGCCCGGAATGTCGGGCTGGCGCTTGTGTTCGGCGAACAGCCAGGCGCAGACGATGACGAAAGCAGGTTTCAGGAATTCCGACGGCTGGATCGACATGCCGACAAACGACACCCAGCGCCGTGCGCCTTTCACTTCGACGCCGATATAGAGCACGGCCACCATCAGCACCAGCATGATGCCCAGGATGATCAGCGCCATGCGCCGGATCTGCCGCGATTCCAGGAAGGACACTGCCAGCATCACGCCGAGCGCCGGCACGGTGAAGATGATCTGCCTGGTGGCAAAGTGGAAACTGTCGAGGCCGATGCGTTCGGCCACCGCCGGGCTTGCCGCAAAGGACAAGACGATGCCAAGCCCCATCAGCGACAGGAACGCCGCCAGGAACCAGCGATCGATCGTCCACCACCAGGTTGCAACCGGGCTTTTGTCGAGACGGCTTTGCATTATCGTGCCCCTCCGATGGGTTTGACACCCTCGATAGCATTCGCAGCTTGCCTGAAGGCTTCGCCGCGAACTTCGAAATTCTTGAACTGGTCGAAACTGGCGCAGGCCGGCGACAGCAGCACCACCGCCTCGCCGCTGTCATCCTTGGCCGCGTCTTTCGCGGCATGGTCGACCGCGGCGGCCAGGGTGCCCGAGATTTCATAGGGCACGGCTTCGCCGAGCGTCGCCGAGAACGCGGGCGCCGCCTCGCCGATCAGATAGGCCTTGGCGATGCGTGGGAAAAAACCGCGCAGCGGCTCGATGCCGCCTTCCTTGGGCAGTCCGCCGGCGATCCAGTAAATGCGCGAAAAACTCGACAGCGCGGGTGCCGCCGCATCGGCATTGGTCGCCTTGGAATCGTTGACGAACAGCACGTGGTCCTTGCGTCCGACCTGCTCCATGCGATGCGCGAGGCCTGGAAAGCTCTCCAGTCCCGCCTGGATCTCGCCCAGGCTCAAGCCGACCCTGAGGCAGGCGGCAACAGCGGCAAGCGCGTTCTGCGCATTGTGCTGGCCGCGCAACGAACCGATGCCTTCGAGGAAGGCGACGCGGCTGTAGCGGCCATGGACGGCTTCCATCAGATCGGAACCGTCTGCGAAATAACCGTCGGTCAGCGGCAGCCGCTTGGAGATGCGGATCACCTCCCGGCCCGCCCTCTCCAGCCGGTCGGCGATTTGCGCGCACCAGGAATCGTCAACGCCGACGATCGCCGTCTCGCTGCCGGCAACCAGCCGCTCCTTGATCGAAGCGTAATGCTGCATGGTGCCGTGGCGGTCGAGATGGTCGGGCGTCAGGTTGAGCAGGATGCCGGCCGTCGGGTTGATCGAGGGCGCGAGATCGATCTGGTAGGACGAACACTCGACGACATAGTCCCGGTCAGCCTGCGGTGGATCGAGCGTCATGATGGCCCGGCCGATATTGCCGCCCATCTGCGTGTCGCGCCCTGCCGATTTGAGGATATGCGCGGTCAGCGCCGTGGTCGTCGACTTGCCGTTGGTGCCGGTGATAGCGATGAACGGCGCATCAGGCGCGCGCGCAATCCGCTCGCGGCAGAACAATTCGATATCGCCGATCACCTCGACGCCGGAACCACGCGCCAACTCCACCGTCCAGTGCGGCTTGGGATGCGTCAGCGGCACGCCGGGCGAGAGCACGAAGGCCGAGAATTTCGACCAGTCGGCGCCGCGCAGATCGGCGGTCGCAATGCCTTGGTCAGCGGCCTTGGCGACGCTATCGGGATTGTCGTCCCACGCCAACACGTCGGCGCCGCCCTCGATCAGCGCGCGCGCCGTGGCGATCCCCGAGCCACCGAGCCCGAAGAGCGAAACGCGTTTGCCCGAAAAGGATGCGGCGGGAATCAAGCGGGTTCCTATCTCAGCTTGAGGGTCGACAGGCCGACCAGCGCCAGGATGACGGCGATGATCCAGAAGCGGATCACCACCTGGCTTTCGGTCCAGCCGAGCTTTTCGAAATGATGATGGATCGGCGCCATCAGGAACACGCGCTTGCCGGTCATCTTGAAGTAGCCGACCTGGATGATGACCGACAGGATTTCCACGACAAACAATCCGCCGACGATGACCAGCACGATCTCGTGCTTGGTAGCGACCGCGACCGTGCCGATCAGGCCGCCCATGGCCAGCGAACCGGTGTCGCCCATGAAGATCGCCGCCGGTGGCGCGTTGAACCAGAGGAAGCCGAGGCCGGCGCCGATGACGGCGCCGAGCACGACGGCCAGCTCGCCGGTGCCGGGCACGAAATGGATCTGCAGGTATTCGGCGAACACCGCATTGCCGGAGAGGTAGGCGATGACGCCGAAGGATGCCGCCGCAATCATGATCGGCACGATCGCCAGCCCGTCGAGGCCATCGGTCAAATTCACCGCATTGCCGGCGCCGACGATGACGAAGCAGGAGAACGGCACGAAGAACCAGCCGAGATTGATGATGAATTCCTTGGCGAAGGGGAAGGTCAGCGACGACGAGAACGGCGCCTGGCCATTATGCATGATCGCCCAGGCGGCGATGCCGGCGATGACGAATTCCAACGCCAGCCGCGCCTTGCCGGAAAAGCCGAGATGCGACTGCTTGGTTACCTTGAGATAGTCGTCGTAAAAGCCGATCGAACCGAAGCCCAGCGTCACCAAGAGCACCACCCAGACATAGATCGAGGAGAGGTTCGCCCATAGAAGCGACGAGCCGACGATGCCGCACAGGATCATCAGCCCGCCCATGGTCGGCGTGCCGGCCTTCTTGAAATGCGTCTGCGGGCCATCGGCACGGATCGGCTGGCCCTTGCCTTGCCGCAGCCTCAGCGAATTGATGATGGTCGGCCCGAAGATGAAGACGATCAACGCCGAGGTGATCAGCGCACCGCCGGTGCGGAAGGTAATGTAGCGGAAGACATTGAAGACCGAGACCTTGTCCGCAAAATCGACGAGCAATGTAAACATACGATTCCGTTCCCCGGACTAGTTCTGTTTCGTGCCTGCGGCTTCCGCCGGATATTTGCCGAGCAAGGCCTCGACCAGCTTTGAAAAGCCGATGCCTTTCGACGATTTGATCATCACCACGTCGCCGGCCTCCAGCGTCGACAGCAGCAGCGGCTTCAATTCCTCGGCGCCGGCGCGGTATTCCGTTTTGATCTCGTCGGGCAGGATGTCTGCCAGCGCCCGCATTTCCGGGCCGCCGAGAAAGACCGTGTGCGTGCCGGTCCCGACGATCAGTTCGGCCAGGGCTGCATGCAGCTTGGCCGAATGGTCGCCGAGTTCGAGCATGTCGCCGAGCACGGCGATGCGCCGGCCCTCGCCCGTGACAGGCGTCGCATTGAGCAGCGCCATGGCAGCAGCCATCGAGGCCGGATTGGCGTTGTAGCTCTCGTCGATCAGTGTGATCGGTCCCTTGGGATGGCGCAGCACATGGCGCTTGCCGCGGCCACGCTCCGCAGAGAGATCGGCCAGCGCTTCTGCCACCTTTGCGATGTCAGCTTCAACGAGATACGCCGCGCCAAGAACGGCGAGCACATTCTGTACCATGTGGCGGCCGGGCGCGCCGATCCGGGCAACGACATCCTGCCCGCCGATCCTGGCGGCAATGTCGGAATGATCAGCATGCAGCTCGCATTTGGTGAGCTTGTAGGTCGAGCGGGCGTTCTCACCGAAGCCAAAGACATGTTCGACGCCGGCGGCCCGCGCCATCTTGTCGAGCAGCTTCCAGCGCGCATCGTCGCGGTTGAGCAAGGCCGCACCGCCGGGCTCGATGCCTTCGAAAATCTCGGCCTTGGCCTTGGCGATCTCGTCGAGATTTCTGAAGAAGCCGAGATGCGCCGCGGCAATCATCGTGACGATGGCGACATGCGGCCGGACCATCTTGACCAACGGCCGGATCTCGCCGGGATGGTTCATGCCGATCTCGAACACAGCATAGTTGCAATCATCCGGCATGCGCGCCAGCGTCAGCGGCACGCCCCAATGATTGTTGAAGGACTGCGCCGAAGCATGCACCGTGCCGACGGCCGACAGCACATGACGCAGCGCCTCCTTGGTGGTGGTCTTGCCGGCCGATCCGGTCACCGCGATGATTTTTGCGTTGGAACGGGCGCGGGCGGCAACACCGAGTTTCTCCAGTGCTGCCAGCACATCCTGCACGACGATCATCGGCGCCGTCAGCCGCCCAAGCGACGGCAATTTGCCTTCGGCGACGACCAGAACGCCGGCGCCGGCCTTGATCGCCGCGGTCGCGAAGTCATGGCCGTCCATCGCCTCGCCCTTGATGGCGAAGAAGGCGTCGCCCGGCTGCAGGCTGCGGCTGTCGATCGAGATCCCCGAAATTCCCTCCGGCATCGGCCCAAGCGGCCGACCGCCCATGGCGTCGACCAGCGCCTCGGAAGTCCAGAGCACGCTCATGCGGCCCGCTCCCGCAGCGCCGAGCGGACTTCTTCGTGGTCGGAGAACGGAAACGTCTCGGCGCCGATGGTCTGGCCCTCTTCATGGCCCTTGCCGGCAACGATCAGCGTATCGCCCGCTTTGAGCATGGCGACCGCTTCGTGGATCGCCTTGCGGCGGTCGCCGATTTCAATGGCGCCGGGTGCGGCTGCCAGGATCGCGGCACGAATCGTTTCCGGCACTTCCGAGCGCGGATTGTCGTCGGTGACGATGACGACATCGGCGAGCCGCGTGGCGATTCCGCCCATGATCGGCCGGTTGCCCCGGTCGCGGTCGCGGCCGCAGCCCAACACGACGATGACGCGGCCGGTGGTGAACGGGCGCACGGCGGCCAGCACATTTTCCAGCGCATCCGGCTTGTGGGCATAGTCGACATAGACGGGCGCGCCATTGGCGGTGGCGCCGACAAGGTCGAGCCGTCCCGGTGCCCCCTGAAGTTTCTCTAATGCCATCAAAGCTTTGGCGACCAGCGTTCCAGTGGAAATGGCCAGCCCTGCCGAAACCAGGGCATTGGCGATCTGGAAGTCGCCGGCGAGCGGCAGGTCGATCTCGTAGAGCACGCCGTCGGCTTCGACCTCGGCGCGCTGGCGGTGGCGCTCGTGCTCGACCCGCTTCAGGCGCAGGAAATCGCCATGGCGGCCGACAGTCAGCACCTTGAGCCCCGCGGCCTGCGCAGCCTGAATGGTCGGCGCCGACCACGGATCGTCGGCAAAGATGACCGCCGGCGCGCCTTTCGGCAGCAGCGTGTCGAACAGGCGCAATTTGGCGCGATGGTAGTCCTCGACCGTCGGATGATAGTCCATATGGTCGCGGCCGAGATTGGTGAAACCGCCCGCGGCGAGCTTGACGCCATCGAGACGGCGCTGGTCGAGACCATGGCTGGAAGCCTCCATCGAGGCGTGTGTGACGCCGGCCTCCGCCAATTCCTTGAGCAACTGGTGCAAAGCCACTGGATCGGGTGTGGTCAACGAACCGTAATCGTTGCGGCCCGGCGCCACCACGCCGGTGGTGCCGATGGACGCGGCGGCAAAGCCGGCCTGCTCCCAGATTTGCCTGGTGAAGGCGGCGACCGAGGTCTTGCCTGCGGTGCCGGTAACCGCGACCATGGTCTCCGGCTGGCTGCCGAAGAAACGTGCCGCGCTCAGCGCCAGCGCCAGGCGTGGGTCGTCGACGCTGAGCACCGGGACGGACAGGCCGGAAACGGCGCTGGCCTTGCCCACGACAACCGCCGCTGCGCCGCGCTTTGCCGCATCGGCGGCATAGGCCGAACCATCCGCCTTGCTGCCGGCGAGCGCGAAAAAGACCACGCCGGTCTTGACCGTGCGGGAATCCGACGAAATCCCGGTTACCTCCACATCGCGGGAAGATGTTCCCTCGACAGGCAGGATACCGGCTAAATCTCTCAGGTGCATCGAACCCCGTTTATCTCAACAAAATGGCGCGCAGTTGCCGGCGCGCCCTAAGAATCACTGATAGGAAACCAGCGTTGCGCCATTTTCATGGCTGAAATCTGGCTTCACGCCAAGCATGGCGGCTGCCCGCCTGATGATGTTTCCGGCCATGACACCCGCATTGTTGGCGGCAACGTCGGTCATTCCTGGCTTTTCCGGGTGCGGAGCGTCAGCGATCGTAAACACCAGATACTGCGGATCGTCCATCGGGAAGGCGGCGACGAAGGTGTTGAAATTCAGTTCCTTCGAGTAGCGGCCATTGATGACCTTCTCGGCGGTTCCGGTCTTGCCGCCAACGCGGTAGCCGGGCGCTCTGGCGTTTCTGGCCGAGCCTTTCTCGGCATTGAGCGTGTAGAGGTAGCGCATGCCCTCCACAGTCTTTTCGCTGACCACTCTCTTGGCCACCGCCATGGCATCCTGCTCGCTGCGGACCAGGAAAGTCGGCGGGATCAGGTAGCCCTGCATCAGCGCCGCGCAGCCAACGGCCGCCTGCAGCGGCGTCGTCGACACGCCATGGCCGAAGGCGATGGTGAAGGAGTTGACCTGTTTCCAGACCTTCGGTTCGGTCGGGCGCGCGACCTCAGGCAGTTCGGTCTGCATCCTGTCCAGAAGGCCAAGGCGATGCAGGAATTCGCGGTGCCCCTCGATGCCGACCATTTCGGCCTCACGCGCCGATCCGATGTTGGAGGAGTAAAGGAACACCTCCGGCAATGACAGCACGCGGTTCTTGCCGTGGAAATCGTGGATCGCCTGATGGCCGACCCGGATTGGGTGCGAGGCGTCGAAACGGCTGTTCATGTTCGCCTTGCCGGAATCGAGCGCCATGGCCGAGGTGAAGCTCTTGAAGGTCGAGCCCATCTCGTAGAGGCCGGCCGACATGCGGTTCAGCCGATCCTTGTCCTGCGCATTGAAGGGATTGTTCGGATCGAAATCCGGCACCGAGGCCATCGCCACCACTTCGCCGGTCTTGATGTTGAGCACGACGGCGCCGGCGCCCATGGCGCGATAGCGCTCGAGGCCGGCGGCAATCTCGTCGCGCACCACATGCTGGACGCGCAGGTCGATCGACAGCTGAACCGGCTTCAGATCCTTGGCGATCGCAAGGCCTGAGGCCTGCAGGTCGCTTAAGCCCTGCTCGTCAATGTATTTCTCCATGCCGGAGATGCCCTGATTGTCGATGTTGGTGAGGCCGACAATGTAGGACGAGGTCACGCCGGCCGGATAGAAGCGGCGCTTTTCGGTGCGAAAGCCGATTCCGGGAATGCCGAGCTGCATGATGTCGGCCTGCTGCTTGGGCGTCAGCTGCCGCTGCAGCCAGACGAAGCCGGCGCCGCTCTTCAGCTTGTGATAGGTCTGCTCGGGGTCGATATCTGGCAGAATGGTCGACAGCTTTTCGATCGCCTCGTCGGCATCGACGATGCGGCGCGGCTCGGCAAACAGCGATGCCGTCTTGATGTCGGTCGCCAGCACCTCGCCGTTGCGGTCGACGATGTCGGGACGCGACGCCGTCACCCGGCTTTGCGGCCCATTCGACATGTCGGGGGACTGGAAACCGAGATAGACCAGCCGCCCGGCGATGGTCGAATAGATGCCGAAGAACACCGCCATCGTCATCACGATGCGGGTCTTGGCCTTGCCGCCGGTCGCCTTGCGCGCGCCTTCGACCACGATGGAGCCGTCCTCGCCGGTCCGTGCGCGGCGCTTCAGCAATTTGCCGACCGACGGAAGTTTGGCGCGCATTGGAAATCCAGCGATCATTGGACGATGGCTCCGGTGACCACGGGATCCTTATCGGCTGGTCCTTTGCCGGAATTGTCGGCCATGCCGCCAAGCCGTTGCGACGACAGGTCCTCGATGTTGAGCGGTTTTGCCGGCAGGTCGTCGAGCCCGACGATCTGCCGCGCATTGACCGGCTCGAGTGCGAGCTGCGATTTGTAGATTTCAGCCAGCTTCTGCAGGCGCGACGGCTGGGTCAGCAGGCTCCAGTCGGCCTTGAGCAGGTCGATCGTGTCCTCCTCATAGCGGATCTGCGCCTCGATCTTCTGCACCGAAGCCAGCTGTTCCTCGGCCTCGCGCTTGGCCTTGTAGGTCAGGGCCGCGGCCGAGACCATGACGGCGATCAGGACTATGTCGCTGGTTCGAAACACGTATTCACCTCTCTCGCGGCGCCTGGATGCCGGGAAGCTTTGGAAGGCCGAAAATGGTGAGATCACCGGCGCGCGCCGGCGCCTCGGTGCGGATGGCGGTACGCAGCCTAGCCGAGCGCGCCCGCGGATTGGCAGCGACCTCGGCATCGCCTGCCGTCACGCCGCCACCAGCCTTGCGGAAGGTCGCAGTGCGCGCGTGCGCCTCGGGCAAATGACGTGAGCCGGTGGCGACGTCGGCGCGGTCGGCGATGAAGCGCTTGACGATGCGGTCTTCCAGCGAATGGAACGTCACCACCGCAAGCCGCCCGCCGGGCTTCAATACCCGCTCGGACGCCATTAGGGCTTTGGCCAATTCGCCCAGCTCGTCATTGACGAAAATGCGCAGCGCCTGGAAGACGCGGGTGGCCGGATGAATCTTGTCCTTCGGCGCGCGGCCGATATGCGTTTCGATCGCGTCGGCGAGATCGAGCGTGCGCTCGAACGGACGTTTTTCGCGGCGTGACTCGATCATGCGGGCAATGCGGCCGGCATTCCGCTCTTCGCCGAGGAAGCCGAAGATGCGGGCAAGGTCGCCTATCTTGAACGAATTAACGACGTCGGCAGCACTCAAGCCCGCCTGCGCCATGCGCATGTCGAGCGGCCCGTCGGTGCGGAACGAAAAGCCGCGCTCGGGCTGGTCGACCTGCATGGAGGAAATGCCGATGTCGAGGACAACGCCGTCGGCGCTTTCGACCTGCTCGTCCAGCGTCGAAAATGGCGCCTGCACCAGCCTTAGCCTGCCGCCGGATTGCTGTTCCAGGCCGCGCCCGGCGGCAATCGCATCGGGATCGCGATCGATCGCCACCACCGAGGCGCCGCTCGCCAGGATCGCCTTGGTGTAGCCGCCGGCGCCAAACGTGCCGTCGACGATCACATCGCCGGCTTTGGGTGAGAGCGCCTCCAGCACTTCGGCGAGGAGGACCGCAATGTGGCGGACCGGTCCGCCAACGGCGCTGAGATCATCGCCGTGATCCGCCATCATTCCGGCCGCTCCCCAGCCTTGGCCTCGTGAGCCTTCGTCCCCTGCCGAAGCTGCAAAAGCCGAGCGCGCGCCTGCGCCCCATAGGCGGCCAGCCGTCCAGGCTCCCAAACTTGAAAGAAATTGCCACGGCCGACAAAGGCCACTTCGCTCGTGATGCCCGTATGCTCGCGGATGAAATCGCTCATCGTGATGCGGCCATCCTGATCGAGCTTCAGGAACGTCCCGTCGCCATGGCAGAAGAACGACATATCGTCCGCCGTCTGCAAAAAAGGGTCTTCCAGCGCGATGCGCTGCTCGTAGCGGTCGAGCAGATCGAGCCCGCCGACATCCATCGCAGGCACATCCAGGCCGCGCAGCGCGTAGAGCTCCGAATAGCCGCGTTTCTGCACGACAGCGCGGAAATGCGCCGGAACGGAGACCCGCCCCTTCGCATCGATCCTGTTCACCGCGCTTGACAGAAACCGGTCCATGACACGCTGCAGCCGCTTCCGCCGCCGCACCCCTCTCCATGTTTTCGTCCGCGCCGAAGCGCGTCCCCTGCCGAAAATCCGCTTCGATCCCAGCGGCAAAACCCCGGAAACGCACAGCCGCCGCGGCTGCCCGATTGGCGTACGCTTTACCCTGACGCGGAACGAAGGCTTTGGTATCGAAATGGGATATCATGGGGCACTATGGGCGTCAACGGGAACAGGCTTCACAAACGCGCGCGCCACAACCGGTGAGAGCAGCTCTGACAACACTCCCGTCTTTATCTCCCATTAAGCCTAACGAACCGTTTAGAGCGGGCTGGCCCAAGCGGAAGCGGCTTGCCGCGCATCACTGCCGCGAATAGCGTCGTCAGTCTTTTCGCTGAGCAACAAGGTCAGAAATCCATGTCCGAAACAGCCAGGTCCCGCGCGGCCTCCCTTGCCCATCTGCGTCGCGACGGACTTGCCAAAGGCGACCCCATCCCATTGCCGCTGACCATGGCCGCTATTTTCCACAACCCGGGCGACGGCGCCGGCTACAGTCAGTACGGCCGTTACAGCAACGCCACCTGGGATGCAGTCGAGCACATGCTGGCGCATCTCGAAGACGCGCCATGCGTCGGCTTCCCCTCAGGAATGGCGGCAATCTCGGCGGTGTTTTTCGGCCTGTTGAAATCCGGCGACCGCGTGCTTTTGCCTTCTGACGGCTACCATGCCACACGCGCGCTGGCCGAACGTTTCCTCAAGCCCTTCGGCGTCGCCTATGATCTGCGGCCGACAGCTACATTCCTCGACGGCGGCTTCGACGGCTACCGCCTTGTCTACGTTGAAACCCCGTCAAATCCGCGATTGGACATTTGCGACATCACAGCGGTCGCCCAGGCCGCGCACCAAGCGGGCGCGATCGTCGTCGTCGACAACACCACGATGACGCCGTTCGGCCAGCGCCCGCTCGATCTCGGCGCCGACATCGTCGTTGCTGCCGACACCAAGGCGGCCAACGGGCATTCCGACGTGCTGTTCGGCCATGTCGCCAGCCGCAATCCAGACATCATCGCGGACGTCACCGGCTGGCGCGAGACCGCGGGCGGCATTCCCGGCCCGTTCGAGGCTTGGCTGGTGCATCGCGGCCTGGAGACGCTGGAGGTACGGTTCGACCGCATGTGTTCTTCTGCCGAGGTGATCGCGAAGCGCCTGAAAAACCATCGCGCCGTTAGCGGCTTGCGCTACCCCGGGCTGGAGGGCGACCCGTCGCACAACCTCGCCCGGGCGCAGATGGAGCGCTTCGGCTTCCTCATGTCCTTCGAACTCCTCTCCCAGGAAAAGGCCGAGGATTTCATAAACAACTGCACGCTGATGCAGGCGGCAACGTCGTTCGGGGGTGTCCACACCTCCGCCGAGCGGCGGGCCAAGCGAGGAGATTCGGTTCCGCCCGGCTTCGTGCGCCTGTCGATGGGCTGCGAGCCGGTGGAAGAACTCTGGCAGGCGATCGAGGCATCGCTGGACAACATCGGCATCTGAGCTGGCGGTTAGGTCACCAAGTCGTCGGCGCCAATATCGCGCCTGCCGTGCAAAACGCGGACGATCTCGATCGCGTCTTCGCCCATGCGATACAGAGTGACATATTCGCCGACGATCAGATGACGAATGCCGGGCGCGATATCATCGCGCGGCGCACCTGAGAACGGGTGCAAGGTGAGCAGTGTCCAGCGCCTCTCCAACGCGTCCACAAGGCGCATGGCTCCCTTTGGGCTATGTTCCGCAATGTAGTCACCGATGCCTTCGACATCTGATATCGCCTGAGGAAGCAGCCGATATTTCACTCTTCCGAGCCTGCAGCTTCCGACATCCTCTGATATTTGGCTCGCAGCCGGTCCATGAAGGGCTGGCCGTCCACCGCCGGTCCGCTGTCGATCCCCTCCTGAACCAGCCTGCGCAATTCCTCGACCGTGTAGCCGAGAAGATCGCGGCGGTCTTTCCATTGCCGCAGCGCATCACGGATGACTTCGCTGGCCGAGGCATATTCGCCGGCGGCCACGACATCGTCGACCGCCGCCGCCAGTTCCGGCGAAAGCGTGATGCTGCGTTTGTCGACGTGACCCATGAGGCGCTCCTGATCAAACCATGACAATCATGGTACGATTAAATCGTACCAGCTTCAAGGATGCGTTTGTCTCGACCCCAGCATGCGTACTTGATTCAATCGCTCAAGCACCTGAATCGCCAGCTGCGCCCGAAGGCGCAGACTGCTGATCCAAAGGATTAATCGCGATATGGGGGAGAAATTGCCAGCTGGCCTGTAAGCCGGGTTTTGTATGGCCCTCGCCCCTTTCGGGGCGAGAACGTGGCGGCCATTCATCTTGGGCGCATGTTGCCATGCGCCTCACGCAACCTACCCGGACGGTGAGCCGGAAACAGCCCTCGAAGGTTTCCCCTCGCACCGTCCCTATTCGGTCTTGCTCCCGGTGGGGTTTACCGTGCCGCTCCTGTTGCCAGTCGCGCGGTGGGCTCTTACCCCACCCTTTCACCCTTGCCCCGATAAATCGTGGCGGTTTGCTTTCTGTGGCACTTTCCCTGGGGTCGCCCCCGCCGGCCATTAACCGGCACCGTGTCTCCATGGAGCCCGGACTTTCCTCACCCGCAGCCTTTCGGCTTTGCGGGTGCGGCCGCCCGGCCAGCTGGCAGAGCGTATAAAGGGGTTCACGTTCCAAAACGCAAATGAAAAAGCAGACTTATGCCGGCGATCCCAATGCCGCCAACTGCACCTTGACCTTGCCGCAATAGGCCGCCGACACCGGGTTCATCCGCGTCGCGGCATGGCCGGCATTGTATTTCAGGATCGTGCCGCAGGTGGTGCCGCCGCCGAGATTGCGCGCCATGGCAAGGTACTTCATGCCGTATTTGATGTTGGTGTCGGGATCGAACAGACCCTTGGCCGAGCCGCTATACCCCATCATCCGCGCCGTTGCCGGCTTGATCTGCATCAGGCCGATTTCACCCGCGCTGCCGACGATGTTCGGCCGGTAGTTGCTCTCGATCTTGATGACCGCCTGGGCCAGCGACACCGGCACGCCTTCGGCCGCAGCATAGCGGGCAATGATTGCCGAATACTGGTCGCCAAGCGCGGCTGCCGCAGTCGACTCCGCAGCGGTGCTTGGGCGGATCGATGCGGTCGTCGTCAGGTCGACGCTCTTCCTGTTGCGCTTAAAATGCCTCTTGGCCGTGGCTTTTCTGGCCTTCACCACGGCTGCTTTGCGCACATTCGCGGTGGTTGCTCTTTTTGCTTTCGGGTTTGCTTTCGTCATGGTGGCCTTGGCGGGTGCGGCGATGAAGCCCTGGTCTGCCCTCTGGCTCAGTGGTGCGGCATCGGCCGTGCTGAAGGTAAAAGTCATTACGCCGGCAGCAATAGCTGCCGTTACAACGGTCAATTTCTGCATGTGGTCCCGTTCTGTTTGGCCGCGCGAAGATCTTCACGCAGCAACGCCTAATCAATATCGGAGCATCCGGGGGGCTGGAGGTCCGATAACTTGCACGAACCGCCTTTGAGGGCGGAATTTGTGTCGAACAAGGCGAGGCAATTCACTTTCAGTGACAGGCTGTAACTTGAATATCAGAAAAAGATTATTTAGAGGCAACTGACGTAAGGGAAGTCAGCAGGCTTTGCAGCGTGCTAGACGTAGAGCCGTCGGCGACACCATCCACCAGGCGCGGTCGGAAATGCCGCTGAAAAGCTTCGACGACGATTTCGGTCTGGCGGTCGAAGACACCTGATATCTCGACGCCATAGCCATAGAGCGCCAGCATCGACTGCAGTGTCTCGACCTCGGCGCCGGTATCGCCGGCTTTCAGCGCCGCGCCGCGCCGGACCGGCGCCGCAGGCACGAGATGGCCGACCCCGGCCGCAAACAGCGCCTTCCAGGGGAATTTCTCGCCCGGGTCGATCTTGCGCCCCGGCGCGATGTCGGAATGGGCAAGCACCCTTTGCGCCGTAATGGAATGGCGTTCGATGATACCAAGGCAAAGCCCGATCACCGCTTCCACCTGCCGCTTGGGAAAGGCCGAATAGCCGAGCGAATGGCCGGGATTGACGATTTCGATGCCGACCGAACAGGAGTTGATGTCGCGACGACCGAACCAGGAACTTGCACCGGCGTGCCAGGCGCGGTCGCTTTCGCGCACCATCTGGATGATGCGGCCATCCTCATGGACGAGGTAGTGCGACGAGACTTCGCTTGCGGGGTCGCACAACCAGGCTTCGGCGGCAGCACCCGTCGCCATGCCGGTATAGTGCAGCACGATCATGTCGGGCCTGAGCGTTTCGCGCCGCGGGCCGAAATTCGGCGATACCCTGACCTCCGCGCTTGGCTCGTCGGGCGGGAAGCCGCTCATGCGTGCCTGAGGCCCCGCTCGATCATTTCATAGGCCGCGTTGATCGCCGCGACCCTGGTCGTTGCAATCTTGATGAATTCCTGCGGCAGGCCGCGCGCGATCAGCCGGTCCGGATGATTGTCGGAGACCAGCTTGCGGTATCGCTTCCTGACCTCCTCGAACGCTTTGCCGCGCTCAATGCCGAGCACGATATAGGGATCGCCGGCGCCGAGATTGACGTGCCTGGCCATGATGGCCTCGTAGTGCACCTCGTCGATGCGGAAAATCTCGGCAATACGGTGCAGGAAAATCCCTTCGCGCTCATGCACCAGCCCGTCCGCCTTGGCGATATGGAACAGACCGTCGAGTATGTCTTCCAGCATGACGCAGTTCGAATGGCCCGAGCCGCACATCTGCGCCATACTCTCGGCATAGGTCTCGAACCCGGCGACGTCGCGCTTGGCCAGATCGTAAAGCCGCGCCACATTGCGGGTCTGTTCTCGCGGCACCTCAAATATTTCCTGGAACGCGCGAACCTCGTCCTGGGTGACGATGCCATCGGCCTTGGCCATCTTGGCCGACAGCGCAATCATCGCCACAGAGAAGGCGACGCGCCGGCGCAGATCGGCGTCACCGGAGAAAACCGTGCGCACGGCCTCGACCACATCGGCTACACCGGACGTGGCTGAAGATGAAACGCGGTTGATGAAGTCGCCGAGGCGATCCCAAATCGACATGAGCGCTTATTAGGGCCGCCGGCCATTGCTATCAAGCCAAGACAGCGCCGCAGAGTGGATCGATTTGCTCAAGCAACCGACGCGCCAGATCCCAAACCGTAGGAAAGAGCCGGTTCAAGGCCCTTGAGCCCCGAATCGACCTAAACGCAGGAAGGCCGGCGCGAAGCCGGCCTCCTCTCTCGTCACGTCAAAATGACCGAGACTGCTGCTACTGCGCGGGGGCAGGAGCAGGTGTTGCCGGAGCCGGTTCTGCAGGCTTCGGTGCATCCGGCGTCGCCGGCTTCATGGGCTCGGCGGCTGGCGGATTGGTGCTCTGGGTGGTGGTGTTATCCGTACCGCTGTCGCTGCAGGCGGCAATGCCGAACAGGGCCAGGGCGGAAACGGAAGCAAGAATGAGCTTTTTCATGACATCTCTCCTTCAACACACGCTCACGTTGCGGTGAACGGTCGAAGGCAAAATGCACCAAACGGCCATGAGTTTCGTAACGTTGCGTTTCCTGATGTAACATCCGCGCACTACCGGATTGCGGGCCGGGCGATGCCGAACTAACAGTCTGGACCCAAATGCAATGCCGGAGTTCTGCGTGGACAAGGAATGGGATTTTTGGATCGACCGCGGCGGCACCTTCACCGACGTGATCGGACGTGATCCGCAAGGGGGTTTGCATCCCAGGAAATTCCTGTCGGAAAATCCCGAAGCCTATCCCGACGCGGCCATAGCCGGCATCCGCGAGCTTCTGGGGCTGAAATCCGGCACCGCTATTCCTCCGGGCCTGGTCGGTGACGTCAAGATGGGTACCACCGTTGCCACCAATGCGCTGCTGGAGCGCAAGGGCGACCGTGTGCTTTTGCTCATCACCAAGGGCTTTCGCGACGCGCTGAAGATCGCCTATCAGGCGCGGCCGGACATCTTCGCCAAGGAGATCATCCTTCCGGAACAGCTCTACGAGCGGGTCATCGAGATCGACGAGCGTGTGCGCGCCAATGGCGATGTCGAGCGCTTGCTCGACATCGCCGCCTGCCGCCCCGCCATCGAACAGGCGAAGGCTGACGGCATCGATGCGGTGGCCATCGTCTTCATGCATGCCTGGAAATATCCCGACCACGAGAAGGCGGTGGCGAAAGTCTGCAGCAAGATCGGCTTTTCGCAGATTTCGGTCAGCCATGAGGTCTCGCCGCTGATCAAGCTGGTCGGCCGCGGCGACACCACCGTGGTCGATGCCTATCTGTCGCCGATCCTGTCGCGGTATGTGCAAAGGGTAGCGGGAGAACTGGGCGCGACGTCAATCTCCCCACTTGTGGGGGGTGAGGAGCGGTCGGCCAAAGGCCGAGAAAAAGCCGACGATTTGGCTTTTTCAGCGACGAACGCCCGGAGCCATAGCGAAGGGCAGTCCGCAAAGCGGCCAGAGGGGGTCCTCTCGGAAGGCACCGCCAATGCGCTGAGCCCGGTCGATCCAACCCCACCCGGCGGCTCCGCCGCCACCCTCCCCTCGAGGGGGAGGGAAAACCCTCGCCTGATGTTCATGATGTCGTCGGGCGGGCTCACTGCCGCCGATATGTTCCAGGGCAAGGACGCGCTGCTGTCCGGCCCGGCCGGCGGCGTCGTCGGCATGGTCGAGACGGCGAAACTCGCCGGCTTCGAGAAAGTCATCGGCTTCGACATGGGCGGCACCTCCACCGATGTCGCCCATTTTGACGGCGAGTATGAGCGCGCCTTCGACACCGAGGTCGCCGGGGTGCGCATCCGCGCGCCGATGATGCGCATCCATACCGTCGCCGCCGGCGGCGGCTCGATCCTGCATTACGAAGCCGGCCGTTTCCGCGCCGGGCCCGATTCCGCCGGCGCCAATCCTGGCCCCGCCGCCTACCGGCGCGGCGGCCCGCTGGCCGTCACCGACGCCAATGTCATGCTGGGCAAGCTGCAGCCCGATTTCTTCCCGGCAATTTTCGGCCCGGGCCAGGACCAGCCGCTCGACGTCGCCGCCGTGCATAAAAAATTCGCTGCGCTCGCCGCCGAAATCGGCGATGGCCGCACGCCGGAAGCCGTCGCCGAAGGGTTCGTCACCATCGCGGTGGAAAACATGGCAAACGCCATCAAGAAGATCTCCGTGCAGCGCGGCTACGATGTCACCGAATATCTCTTGAACTGTTTTGGCGGCGCCGGCGGCCAGCATGCCTGCCTGGTTGCCGACGCGCTCGGCATGGAGGCGGTACTGATCCACCCCTTCTCCGGTCTGCTCTCAGCCTATGGTATCGGCCTGTCGTCGGTTTTCGCGTCGCGGCAGCAGGCGCTGCTGAAGCCGCTTGCCGAAGAATCCAGGACCGAGATCGGCAGCCTCATCGGCACGTTGAAAAAAGCCGTCATCGCCGAATTGGCAGCGCAAGGCATCGCCGAGGACAAGATTGCGGCAAAGCCGGTGCTGCACATCCGCTATGACGGCACCGACACGACGCTGCCGGTGAATTTCGAACAGGACTCGATCTTCCAGGCCAGGCGCGATTTCGAAGTGGCCCACAAGGCGCAGTTCGGGTTCGTCTATGACGACAAGCCGATGATCGTCGAGACCGTTGGCGTGGAAGGCGCCGAGATCGTCGAGACCACGGCCGAAGCCGTTGCGCCCGCCGGACCGGCAATGGTTGAAGCCGGTGCGTCCGGAACGCGGCGCATCTACACCGAGGGCCGCTGGCATGAGGCCGGCATCCATCGCCGCGAAAACCTGCGCCCATCCAATCTGGTCCCAGGCCCCGCTTTGATCATCGAGCCGAACCAGACCATCGTCGTCGAGCCGGGCTGGCAGGCCAAAATCACCAACCTCAATCACGTCGTCATTCGCCGCACCGAACGGAAAGTGCGCACGGCTGCTGTCGGCACCGAAGCCGATCCGGTGATGCTGGAGGTCTTCAACAACCTCTTCATGTCGATCGCCGAGCAGATGGGCGTCACGCTGCAGAACACCGCCTATTCCGTCAACATCAAGGAAAGGCTGGACTTTTCCTGCGCCGTCTTCGACCGTCATGGCGCGCTGGTCGCCAACGCGCCGCACATGCCGGTGCATCTCGGCTCCATGGACCGCTCGGTCGAAACCATCATCCGGCTGAACTCCGGCGACATCCATCCCGGCGACGTCTTTGCGCTGAACGCCCCCTATAATGGCGGCACGCATTTGCCTGATATCACCGTGGTGACGCCGGTGTTCGATGATGCGCGCCCGATCTCCCCCCTTGTGGGGGAGATGTCGGCGAAGCCGACAGAGGGGGGCGCTGTCCCGCCAACCTCTCGCTCTGTCACGCCCCCCTCTGCCCTGCCGGGCATCTCCCCCACAAGGGGGGAGATTAGCCAATCACCCAAGATCCTCTTCTACGTAGCCTCGCGCGGCCACCATGCCGACATTGGCGGCACGGCCCCCGGTTCGATGACGCCGCTGGCGACCACGGTCGATGAAGAAGGCGTGCTGTTCGACAATTTCCGGGTCGTCGATCGCGGAAAATTCCGCGAGGCGGAGTTGCAAACCCTGCTCACCGACCACCCCTATCCCGCCCGCAACCCGCACCAGAACATCGCCGACCTAAAGGCGCAGATCGCCGCCAACGAAAAGGGCGTGGCGGAATTGCGCAAGATGGTCACCCATTTCGGCCTCGACGTCGTCGAAGCCTATATGGGTCATGTCCAGGACAACGCCGCCGAAAGCGTGCGCCGCGTGCTGGAGCGGCTGCCCGATAGTTCTGAGTACGAATACCCGACCGACACCGGCCAGGTGATCAAGGTGAAGATTACCGTCGATCGGCAAAAACGCGAGGCGACCGTCGACTTCACCGGCACGTCGAAGGTCGAGAAGAACAATTTCAATGCGCCCGAGCCCGTCGCCCGCGCAGCCGTGCTCTATGCCTTCCGTGTCATGGTCGAGGACATGATCCCGATGAATGCCGGCTGCCTGCGGCCGATCAACATCATCATCCCCGACGGCTCGATGCTGAAGCCCGCCTACCCCGCCGCCGTCGTCGCCGGCAATGTCGAGACCTCGCAGCATGTCACAAACGCCCTGTTCGGCGCCATGGGAGCCATGGCCAATGCGCAAGGCACGATGAACAACCTGACCTTCGGCAACAAGCAGTACCAGTATTACGAGACCATCTGCTCCGGCTCGCCGGCAGGCCGGATGAACTCCGGCCGCGGCTTTGCCGGCACATCCGGCGTCCACACCCACATGACCAATTCGCGCCTCACCGATCCGGAAGTGCTGGAACTGCGCTTTCCCGTCATGCTCGAGGATTTCCACATCCGCGAAGGTTCCGGCGGCAAAGGCAAATGGAGCGCCGGCGACGGCACCAGGCGCACCATCCGCTTCCTCGAAAAGATGGAATGCGCCATCCTGTCCTCGCACCGCAACCGCCCGCCGCAAGGCCTCGATGGCGGCGGTGACGGCGAGGTCGGCTCGACCAAGGTCCGCCGCCAGGACGGCAGCGTCGAGACGCTGAAGGCCTGCGACCAGACCGTGCTCGACGCCGGCGACGCCGTCATCCTGACGACGCCGACACCGGGGGGATTTGGCAAGGCCTGAACTCGCGTCAACAGGCTGTCACCCCGCCTGTCATGCCCCTGAGTTACCCGCTTGCGGCAAAGCAAATGGGGAATCACTTTGCCATGACGGACGTCTCCTCGGATCTCGTTTTTCGCCGCGGCAAGGAAGTTGGAAAAGCCGTCTACCAGAACCGCCCGCTTTCGCAGGCCGGCCTTTCCGAACGACTGTTTGCGCTGCTGTTTTCCGGCCTTGTCTATCCGCAGATCTGGGAAGACCCTGAAGTCGACATGGAGGCCATGCAGCTTGGCCAGGGCCACCGCCTCGTCACCATAGCGTCGGGCGGCTGCAACATCCTCGCCTACCTCACCCGCTCGCCTGAACGCGTCGATGCGGTCGACCTCAACGCCGCCCACATCGCCTTGAACCGGATGAAGCTGGAGGCGGTGCGGCATCTGCCCTCGCAGGGCGATCTGTTCCGTTTCTTCGGCGCCGCCGACACCAACCACAATTCGCAAGCCTATGACCGCTTCATCGCGCCGCATCTCGACCCGGTCAGCCGCCACTATTGGGAGCGTCGCAGCTGGCGCGGCCGCCGGCGCATCACCGTCTTCGACCGCAATTTCTACCAGACCGGCCTGCTCGGCCTGTTCATCGCCATGGGCCACCGCATCGCCAAATTCTTCGGCGTCGATCCCGCCGGTCTCATGGCGTCGAAGAGCCTCGCCGACCAGCGCCGCTTCTTCACCGAAGAGCTGGCGCCGGTCTTCGACAAGAAGCTGTTGCGCTGGGCTACCTCGCGCAAGGCTTCGCTGTTCGGCCTCGGCATTCCGCCGGCGCAGTACGATTCGCTGATCACCTCGGGCGATGGTTCGATGGCCAGCGTGCTGAAGGCCCGGCTGGAAAAGCTCGCTTGCGATTTTCCGCTGAAGAACAACTACTTCGCTTGGCAAGCCTTCGCCCGTCGCTATCCCAATCCGGGTGAGGCCGCCCTGCCCGCCTATCTAGAAGAGGCCAACTACAAGGCGATCCGCAACAATGTCGATCGCGTCGGCATCCACCACGCCAATCTGATCGAATTTCTGGCCGGCAAGGACGCAGGCACCGTCGACCGTTTCGTCCTGCTCGACGCGCAGGACTGGATGACGAACGACCAGCTCAATGCCCTTTGGTCGGAGATCACCCGCACCGCCTCGGTCGGCGCCCGAGTCATCTTCCGTACCGCCGCCGAGCCCAGCCTGCTGCCGGGCCGCGTCTCGATCTCGCTGCTCGACCAGTGGACCTACGAGGACGAGGCCTCGCGCGACTGTTTGGCCCGCGACCGCTCGGCCATCTATGGCGGCTTCCACCTCTATGTGAAGCGCGCGGCGTGAGCGCGAGCGAGCTGCCGGCCGACCATGCCGAACTGATGGACGGCGTCTATCGCTGGCAACGCCATATCTACGACCTGACCCGCAAATACTATCTGCTTGGCCGCGACCAGATGATATCCGGGCTGGATGTGCCGGCGAATGGCAGAGTGCTCGAACTTGGCTGCGGCACCGGCCGCAACATCGCGCTTGCCGCCCGCCGCTATCCCGACGCCCGCCTCTACGGGCTCGACATCTCGGCCGAGATGCTGGAGACGGCGAGCAAGGCGATCGGCCGCGACGGCCTGTCCGGCCGCGCCGTGCTGGCGCGCGGCGACGCCACCGATTTCGACGCCAAGACGCTGTTCGGCATCGAGCGCTTCGACCGCATCTTCGTGTCCTATTCGCTGTCGATGATCCCCGGTTGGGAAAAGACGGTTTCGGCAGCCCTTGCGGCACTCGCGCCCGGCGGCTCGCTGCATGTCGTCGATTTCGGCCAGCAGGAAGGCTTGCCCAACTGGTTCCGGAGATTCCTGCGCGGCTGGCTCAAGAAATTCCATGTCACGCCACGTGAATCATTGCGCGAAGTCTTGGAATCGGAATCTCGGCGAACCGGCGCAAGCTTCCGTTTCCGCACGCTTTACCGCGGCTATACCTGGCTGGCGGTCGTCAAGATCGCGCACTCTTACCTCCCCCTCGATGGGGGAGGTCGCGCCGAAGGCGCGGGTGGCCAGGCACCCCGCCCCGGCGCTACGCGCCGACCCTCCCCATCAAGGGGAGGGTAAAGGGAGCTAGCGCAGTGCCTTCATCAGCGCGCCGACCATCACCTGCGGCCGGTAGCCGAGCTTGGCCGGCGTCAACCCCAGCCGCACCACCACCAGTTGCTCCGACGGGATGATGGCGACCGTCTGGCCGTCATGGCCCTCCATCCAGTAGGTATCGTTGGGCAGTCCGGCGGCGACGCCGGCGCCGGGATTTCCTTCGTCCCCCGGGGCTTCGATCCAAAGTTGCCCCTTGCCGTAGACTTTCGAGGCCGGTGCCGGTTCGCGCATCCAGTCGACGAAACCGGCCGGCAGGATCTGGTTGCCGTTCCAGACGCCGCCCTGCAGCAGGAATTGGCCGAACCGCGCCCAGTCATGCCCCGTGGCATAGAGGTAGGATGAGCCGACAAAGGTACCCTCCTCGTCGGTTTCGAGCACCGCGCTTTGCATGCCGAGCGGCCCGAACAGCGCTGTCCTTGGCCACATCAGCGCCTTGTCCTTGTCGCCGATAGCATCCTGCCACAGCCGCGACAGCATCACCGCCGTGCCGCTCGAATAGGAAAAGACCTTGCCGACGTCGCCGGTCAGCGGCTTGGCCTCGGCGAAGCCCGCCATATCCGGTTCGAGGTAGAGCATGCGCGTCACATCGGCAACGTCGCCATAATCCTCGTTGAACTCGAGTCCGCTCGACATCGCCATCATATCGGCAAGGCTGATGACGGCGCGGCCGTCCGCCTTCCATGAGCCGAACAGGCCCTGATTGGTCACCGCCATCTTGCCGTCCTTGACCAGCGTGCCGACGAGCGCGGCGTTGACCGTCTTGGTCATCGACCAGCCGAGCAGCGGCGTTTTCGCCGAAAAGCCCTCGCCATAACGCTCGGCAACAATGCGGCCATTTTTGACCACCACCACGGCGCGCATGCCGATGCCGGTCATCGCCGCACCGTCGAGGATCTTGTTGATTTCGGGATTTTGCGAGGCGTCGACTCGATCTCCCCCGGGCCACAGATCGCCCTTGGTGGCCGCCGACGCCTCGGCAGGGATTGACCTGCGCCGTGCCTTGCCGACGTCGCCATCGGGAACCGAGGCGCAACCCAGGCCGGCGCGCGCAACGGCAACGCTCTTGCCGAGGAAGCCAAGCAGCCCGGCCGAGACGGTCCCCCTGTTCTTGTCGACCGACACCTTCATCAACCTGAGCAGCGGATGGCCGGGCGCCTGCACGTCGATGGCAAGCACCTCATTGGGATCACGGCCGGCGATAAAAACATTCGAGCAGACGATCTTGGCGGAATAGCCGGAACCGACGCGGATCAGGTCGGGCGGAGCGATGTAGAGCCAGGCAAACAGCGCGGATATCGCCAGCACGACCAGGCCGAGCAGCCATTTGATGATCTTCACGGCGATCCGCATCTTTCCGTCCCTGCTTTTCCGCTGCCCGTGGCTTGCGGCCCGATTTATGTCATCGATTTGCCGCCATTGCTTCCGCAAAATCGGTGTTCTTGTCGAGCGCCGTCAACCTGTTATCAACCATGATCGGCGATCACTGGTGCATGTCGCCCAAAAGTGCGCAGCGGTTTTGGAACAACGACATGCACGAAAATAGCGTATCAGGCGATGCTGTGGGGCGATCGCCTGAGGGGCACCTGCAACGACAACCCAACAGCGACCGGCTGATTCCGGCTCGGGAAATGCGATGCGCCGTTTCGCGGCCCTCATCACGTTGACGCTGCTGGCCGCCTGCTCGACCGCCGGCGATCTCGTGCCCTCGATGTCGCCATCCAGCAGCCCGACGGTTGCCGTGCGCGCACCGCGTTTCGAAGACTCCAAGCCGCATGAATGGGATAGCGGCGCGCCTTGGAACTATGCCGTTCACGGCACCGACGTCTCCAAATACCAGACCTCGGTCGACTGGCCGACGGCCAAGGCCAGCGGCATCTCCTTCGCCTTCATCAAGGCGACCGAGGGCGGCGACCGTTTCGACGAGTATTTCAACGAGCATTGGTCGCGCACCAAGGCCAATGGCATTCCGCGCGCGGCCTACCATTTCTTCTATTTCTGCACGCCTGCCGCCACCCAGGCGCGCTGGTTCATCCAGAACGTGCCCGTCGACCGCTCGGCCATGCCGCCGGTGCTCGACATGGAGTGGAACCCGCAATCGCCGACCTGCCGGCTGCGCCCGGATTCGGCGACGGTGCGGGCCGAAATGACCACCTTTCTCGAGATGATCGAGCGGCACTATGGCAAGAAGCCGATCATCTACACCTCGGTCGACTTCTTCGACGATAACGACCTTTCGACGTTCCGCGACTATCCCTACTGGCTGCGCTCGGTCGCCGGCCACCCCCGCCAAAAGTACGGCAGCCACCCTTTCACCTTCTGGCAATACACCGGAACCGGTATCGTTCCCGGCATGACCGGCAAGTCCGATATCAACGTCTTCAACGGCACTGAGGCAGCCTGGAAAAAGTGGCTGCGGCAGAACACCCGTTGACACCGGCTCTGCCGCCTGCTTTTCGACGTCCCATGCGCACCTACCTGCAACCACTGGGATATCCACGCCGGAAACAGTCGAGGAGCCGATTGCGCTCCGGGCTGCTCGCGGGCCTGCTGCTCGGCGCTACGGCGATGCCGGCGGGGGCGCAGGAATGCGGCGGCGACTTCGAAACCTGGAAGCAAGGCGTGGCGGCGGAAGCCAGGGCGGCCGGTGTCGGCGCTGTCGGCCTTGACGCACTGGAAGCCGCCACAATCGACGACAAGGTGCTGGCGCGTGACCGCGCCCAGGGCGTCTTCGCACAGACCTTCATCCAGTTCTCCAACCGCATGATCTCGGCCTACCGGCTGAAGCAGGGCGCGGCCAATCTGAAGAAATACGCCGAAATCTTTGCGCGCGCCGACCAGCAGTTCGGTGTCCAGGCGCCGATCATCACCGCCTTCTGGGGGCTGGAGACCGATTTCGGCGCCGTGCAGGGTGATTTCCACACGCTGAGCGCCTTGGTGACGCTGTCGCATGACTGCCGCCGCCCGCAGCTGTTTCGGCCGCAACTGGTGCCGCTGTTGACGCTGATCGATCGCGGCGTCGTTCCGGCCGACGTCACCGGCGCCTGGGCCGGCGAGATCGGCCAGACGCAGATCCTGCCTTCCGACTATCTCGCGCGCGGCGTCGACGGCGATGGCGACGGCATCGTCGATCTCAGGCGCAGTGTGCCCGACGTGATCATGACCACGGCCAACAAGGTGCTGTCTCGCGGCTGGAAACGCGACCAGCCCTGGATCGAGGAAGTGCGCGTGCCCGAGGACATGCCTTGGGAGCAGACCGGCCGCACCAACAAGCTGCCGCTGTCGCAATGGGCCGCCTGGGGCGTCACCAATCCCGATGGCACGCCGCTGATCGACAACGGCCTGAAGGCCGGCCTGGCGCTGCCGATGGGCCGCAAAGGTCCGGCCTTCCTCGCCTACGACAATTTCGACGTCTATCTCGAATGGAACCAGTCCTTCACCTACGCGCTGACCGCCGCCAACTTCGCCAGCCGGCTGGCCGGGGCAAAGCAGTTCGACCCGCGCAATCCCGAAACCGGGCTCAATGGCGACCAGATGAAGGAATTGCAGACCAAGCTCGAAGCCAGGGGCTATGACGTCGGCACCGTCGACGGCATTCTGGGCACCAACACCCGCGAAGCCATCCGCAAGGAACAGATGCGGCTCGGCATGCCGGTCGACGGCTGGCCAACGCCGGAGCTTTTGGGGAAACTGTGAGTAGAATCTGCCCAAGCTGGGTTCCTTATTCCCTACTCCTTGCCCGGACGAAGTCGATAAATGCCCGCAAAGCCGGGGGGACGTGCCTCGAACTCGGGTGATACAGGAAGAAGCCTGGAAAGCTGGGCGACCAGGGCTCTAGAAATCTCATCAGCCTGCCCGCATTGATCCAGGACTGGACCTGATAGTCGATCATGTAGGCAACGCCTGCTCCACCCAGCGCCGCGTTCAGCATCAGCTCGGTGTCGTTAACAGTCAGGCTGCCCTCGACGGCGATTTCCAGAGACCGTTTGCCGCGCGCGAACTCCCATCGATAGAGGTTGCCGCCACCAGGCCACTGGAATGTTATGCATTGGTGCTGATGCAACTCCTGCGGATGGCGCGGTATGGCCCGATTTTCGAGATAGACGGGAGCGGCCACCGCCGCCATCTGCAAATCCCCGCTCAGTTTCACTGCCACCATGTCCTTCTCCAGCCGCTCGCCAAGCCTGATTCCGGCATCGAACCGTCCTCGAACAATGTCGGTCAGCGTATCGTCGACGATGACGGTCAGCGCGATATCAGGATAGGCGCGTTGGAAGTCGCCAAGGATCGGGCCGATGAACCGCACCGCGGCAACACGCGGCACGTTTATTCGTAGCGAACCCGCCGGCCGATCACGCGCGGCTTGAATGTCCGCTACGGCGCCCTCCAGCTCTTCGAACGCAACGGCAAGGCGCGCAAACAGCGTCTCGCCGGCACCAGTGGGTGAAACACTACGCGTCGTGCGATTCAGCAACCTGATGCCGATGCGAGCCTCCAGTTGCCGAATCGACTGGCTGAGCGCCGGCGGGGAAACACGCAGCCGGGCGGCGGCGCGGACGAAACTACGCTCTTCCACGATTGCGGCGAATGCCTTGAGCTCGGCGAATTCAGAACCGCGCATTGTGTATCCCTAGATTAACAAGCTAGTCAGATAATAGGCCATTATCTGATCAGTTGCATGGCCCTATTTCTCGACTAGCGGACCCGTCAGATGAAACCGGCACGGGCCTGAATGATTGAAGGAAACGTATCATGCCCAAGTCCTTGCAAGGCAAAACCGCACTCGTCACCGGCAGTTCGCGCGGCATTGGGCGAGCCATCGCCGAAGGACTCGCCTCCAAGGGCGCTGCCGTCGTCGTCAACTATGTCGGCAACCACGAAGCCGCTGACGAGGTCGTGGCCGCCATCGCCGGCAGGAGAGGAAAGGCGATCGCCGTCCAGGCCGACATATCAAGCGTCTCGGATATTCATCGCCTGTTTGACGAGGCTGAGAGTGAGTTCGGCGCGATCGACATCGTGGTTGCCAATGTCGGCGTCGCCGTCATCAAGCCTCTGACGGAGGCAACCGAAGCCGATTTCGACCATGTCTTCGGCACCAATGCCAAGGGCACCTTCTTCGTGCTTCAGGAAGCAGCGCGCCGTGTGCGAAACGGTGGCCGCATCATCGCGGTCTCCACCGGCGGCACCAAGATGTTCTTCACGCAAACGGCGCTCTATCTCGGCAGCAAGGGCGCCGTCGAACAATTCGTCCGTGTGCTCTCGCGTGAACTCGGACCGCGCGGCATCACCGTGAATGCGCTGTCGCCTGGCTTCACCGACACGGACCTGCTTCCCGAGCGCGATCGCGCCGTGGCGGCCGGCATGTCTCCATTTGGCAGGATCGGCGCGCCCCGCGACGTTGCCGATGTCGCGGTCTTCCTGGCCAGCGAGGAGGCCCGCTGGCTGACCGGCGAGAATATCCAGGCCGGTGGAGGCGTCGCCTAATCCGCCATTGTCTCCAGGCTGGCGAATCCCTGCGGCGCATCGCCTTCATCGAAGGGTGTCGTCACCTCGACGAAGGTATCGGGATAAAAGCCGTTGAAGCGGGTTCTCAGCGACAGCGAATAGGCACCGATATGGCCGATCTCGATCCAGTCGCCGGTGTCGACGGTTTCCGGCAGCCAGAACGGCCGCGACAGGATGTCGACGGAATCGCAGGTCGCGCCGCAGACCTTGAACGGCACGATGTTCTTCTCCTCGCCATTGCGCGAGCGGATCGCCGGATCGGGGATGAAGCGGGCCGGCAGTGTGATCTTGCCGGTCCAAGAATCCGACAGCGACGCCCAGATGCCGTCATTGATGTAGAGCCGCTTGCCCTTGCGCAGCAGCACCCGCACGATCAGCGACAGGCAGCGCGCCACGATCACCCGGCCGGGCTCGGCCACCAACGGGATCTGGTCGAACTGGTATTCCCTCAGGTCGCCCGACAGCCGCGACATGATCTGCCCGAGCGACGGCATCTCGAGCTGCTTGCGATTGGGGTCATGGCCGTACTCGGCGGGAAAGCCGCCGCCGACATCGAGCCCCGCAATGTCGAAGGTCAGCCGGTTGCGCACCCAATCGGCGGAGGCCAGCGCCCGTTCATAGGTGTCGGGATCCTCGATCTGGCTGCCGACATGGAAGCACAGGCCGACCTTGTAGCCGGTGCGGTTGAGCCGCTCGGCGAGTTCCACCGCATAGGCCGGCCCGGCGCCGAATTTCTTCGACAGTTCATAGGCCGCCGAACCCTTGGTCTGGATTCGCACGAACACGCTGATGGAGCCCGGATCGATGTCAAGCGCCCGCACCACCCGCGTCAGCTTGGTGATCTCGTCCTCATGGTCGAGCGAAATGACCCGGATGGCGTATTTTTCCAGCGCAAGCTTGATGTCCGACTGCGCCTTGACCGGATGCATGTAGAGCATCTCGGCGTCGGGTGAGACGGCGCGCACTGCGGCGAACTCGCCGGGCGAGGCCACATCGAAAGCGGTGACGCCGGCTTCGACCAGCGCCTTCAGCACGATCTGCTCGCCATTGGTCTTGACTGCGTAGGCTGTCTTGCCGGGAAACATGCCCATGAACTGTTTGGCATCCGCCTTCAGCACCTGCGGGCGAAAGCAGTAGACCGGATCGTCCGGCCGAAGCGCCAGCGCCGCCTCGCGGGCATTCTCGAATCGCTGCATGGACGAATCCCCTGACTTCTCGGCTGCGCACAATTAATCCAAGCTAGCGGCCAAAGAAAACAATTCTGTGTCTGGCGGGCACTGACCCAGCGGCGCATCCTCCTGGCAGCACTGTTGCCAGCAATCAGGTTTCGGGTGGCTCTTGTCGCCGGACCCGATATGCCTTCTGCCTGAGTGGCTGGCATTGATGCCGCGGGGAAGGACGTTCACGATGGCAATAGCCACGACAGCCGTGCAGCGCGGACCGATGACGCTGAGGGACTGGGGACAGCTTCTGCTGCTCGGCGCCATCTGGGGCGGCTCGTTCTTCTTTGCCCGCATCGCCGTTGCCGAAATGCACCCGCTGGTGCTGGTGCTGTTTCGCGTTGCCATTGCGGCCATTGCACTGCAGCTCTATCTCGGCATTCGCGGTCCGTCCTTCCGCCTCGCCTTCCCGCATGCCGGCCTGTTTTTCCTTTTGGCGCTCGCCAACAATGTCGTCCCGTTCTCGCTGATCTTTGCCGGCCAGACCGCGCTTGGCGCCGGCGTCGCCTCGGTGCTCAACGCGACGACGCCGTTCTGGACGCTGATCCTCGCCAACGCGCTGACAGCGGACGAAAAGCTCTCCTGGAACAAGCTTGCCGGCATCGGGCTCGGCATCGCCGGCACCGCTGTCATGATCGGCCCCGGCCTGCTGGCCGGGCTCGGCGGCCCGGTCTGGGCGAAATTCGCGCTGATCGGCGCCTCGCTGTCTTACGCCGTCGCGCTGATGATTGCCCGCCGCTTCAAGGGCGTGCCCTCGCCGGTCATCGCCACCGGACAATTGACGGCGTCGACCATCATCATGATCCCGGTGGTGCTGCTCACCTATGGCCCGGCCGGCCTGTTCTCGGCCTCGCCGCCGGTCTGGACGGCGGTGCTGGCGCTGGCGCTGCTCTCCACCGCCTTCGCCTACATCCTCTATTTCAACCTCGTCGCCTCGGCCGGCGCCACCAACGCCTCGCTGGTCACGCTCATCGTCCCGGCCAGCGCCATCCTGCTCGGCCTCCTGTTCCTCGGCGAGCGGCTCGCTCTGTTCGAGTTCTGCGGCATGGCACTGATCGCGCTTGGCCTGGTGACGATCGACGGGCGGTTGTTTGGTCGGCGCTAATGCCCGTCGACCAAAAGTGAGCAGCGGTTTTGGAACAACGACGCGCTTTAGGTCTGGTAGCGCTGCCATGCCTCGCTTTCGTCACAGCCACGTCACAATTTATTCACAGGCTACCAGCGGGTTTTGCCGAAGAGTTTCAATGCCTAACGCCAGGTGGCAGGTCGCAAATTCCACAATCGCGTCGCATTGCAGCATATTTTCCGCTTGCCTGTGGCACAAATGCCCCTAGACTCCACCCATAGCTCTTGAAGAGGAGACTATGACATGGGACTTACGAGGCCAATCAACGCATTGATGATCTGTGCTGCATTTGCCTTCATTGGCGCCCTTATCATAGGTGTTCTTCCGTAACCGCCGGAGCGGAAGAACAGCAGCAATAGCCCACAAATTCGAAAGGCCGGGTGTTTCGCCCGGCCTTTTGCATTTCAGATTTCATACCACGATGAAGCTCAGGCGGCGGCGGATCCAGCTGCCTCTGTTTCGTGGGAGCGGATGCCGATCATATGGCAGATGGCAAACACCAGGTCGGCCCGGTTCATGGTGTAGAAATGGAAGTCGCTGACGCCGCGCTCGACGAGATCGAGCACCTGCTCGGCCGCCACGGCAGACGCCACGAGCGCATGCGTCTGCGGATCGTTGTGCAGCCCTTCGAAACGCTCGGCCAGCCATGCCGGCACCAGCGCGCCGCAGCGCGCCGAGAAATTGGCGACCTGGGTGAAATTGTGCACCGGCAGGATGCCAGGCACGATCGGGATGTAGATGCCGGCACGGCGCGCCTTCTCGACATAACGCTCGTAGAGATCGTTGTCGAAGAAGAACTGGGTGATCGCCCGCGTCGCGCCATTGTCGGCCTTGCGCTTCAGCATGTCGAAGTCGGTGGCAAAGTCCGGACTTTCCGGATGCTTTTCGGGATAGGCCGAGACCGAGATGTCGAAATCGCCGGCGTCCTTCAGCGCTCCGACAAGTTCGGCGCCATTGGCATAGCCATCGGGATGCGGCCGGTAGGCGGTGCCGACGCCGGCCGCCGGATCGCCACGCAAGGCGACGAAGCGCTTCACGCCCATATCGGCGAATTCGCGGACGACGGCGTCGACCTCATGGCGGGCGGCGTCGACGCAGGTCATGTGAGCCGCCGGCGTCAGCGTCGTCTCGTTCAGGATGCGCTTGATCGTGCGCGCCGTGCGTTCACGCGTCGAGCCGCCGGCGCCATAGGTCACCGAGACGAATCTCGGCTTCAGCGGCTCCAGCCTGGTGACGGTGTCCCAGAGCCTGGCTTCCATCTCGTCGGTCTTCGGCGGGAAGAACTCGAAGGAAACGCGCACCTTGTCGCCGATGTCGGGACGGCGGGAAAAGCGGAACTGGTTCATCAGGCGATTTCCCCCATAGGGTACGCTTTGGTGGGTTGGGTGTCATTTGAAGGCTCGGCCATCAGCATGCGGCGGTCGCGGCCGAGCCACAGCTTGACGGTGAGCCTGGCTTCGTTGCCGCCGCGCGGCTCGAATTCCTGGGCATCCTCGAGATCGAGCCCGGCATCGGCAAACCATTCGGAGATCTGGCGGTCGGAAAAGCCCAGCCTGACATGCGCATGCTGGTCGCGCAGGAATTCCAGTGCATGCGGCGCGAAATCGGCGATCACCAGCCGGCCCGACGGGCGCAGCAGCCTTGCCGCCTCGCGGATGGCGCGGGCGGGATCGTCCAGATAGTGCAGCACCTGATGGATGGTGACGAGGTCGAAGGCGTCGCGCTCGACCGGCGGCGCGAAAATGTCGCCTTGGCGGACCTGGGCATTGGCGATGCCTGCCTTGTCGAGATTGGCCCGCGCCACCGTCAGCATTTCGCGCGACATGTCGATGCCGACGCCGCGCCGGTAGAGCGGTGAGAATATCTCCAGCAGCCGCCCGGTACCGGTGCCGAGGTCCAGCATCGACTGGAATGGCCGCTTGCCGACCAGCTTGAGGAGTGCGGCTTCCACCGCGCGGTCCGGCACATGCAGCGAGCGGATATGGTCCCAGCTGGCGGCGTTCTCGGAGAAATATTCGGCGGCGCGGTCCTGCCGTTTGCGCTTGACCGACGCCAGCCGCTCTAGATCGCGCTCGACCTGCGGATCGGCGCCATGAATGCCGGAGACCAGCCGCAGCACGAAGTCGCGCGCGGAATCCGTATCCGACAGCCGGAAGAAGGCCCACGAGCCCTCCTGGTAGCGGCCGATCAACCCGGCCTCCAGCAGCAGCTTCAAATGCCGCGACACCCGCGGTTGCGACTGGCTGAGGATCTCGGTGAGGTCGGACACGGTGAGATCGCCGCGCGACAGCAGCGCCAGGATGCGGAGCCGGCTCGATTCGGCCGCAGCCTTCAACGTATCAACCATCGTATCGAGCGAAACATGCATCGGCGCGTTCTCGTTGAAAAAGATATAAACATATGTTTATGTCAGCTTTGACGACATGGCAAGGCCCGTGTCGCTTCCTGACAAGAAAATGCCGCACACATGATCCCCGCCTGAGAGAACCGCTTTTCCCTGACGATCGGCTGGAAACTTGTGCTAGGGCGAAAGCCATGTTCGAGAAGCGCGACGGCGAAAAGCTCCTGCAGGCCGACCCGGCTGACATGCCGGCGGATGGCCATATCGTGTTCATCGGCCGCATCGCCTCGCCGTGGACCACGCGCGAAAGCTGCCCGAAGAACATGCGCGCCGCCCGCGAGACAGGACAGGCGGCCACCGTTCTCATCGACCCACCCTATCGCGACGGCCTGCTTGCGCTGGAGCGGGCCAGCCACATCGTCATCCTGTCCTGGCTGCATCACGCGCCGCGGGCACTGATTGTCCAGAGACCCCGCCATGCGGCTGAGCCGAAAGGCGTTTTCTCGCTGCGCTCCCCTGCCCGGCCGAACCCAGTCGGGCTGCATATCGCCGGCCTGATCGCCGTCGACATCGACCACGGCCGCATCGCCATCGACGCCATCGATGTGCTCGACGGCACCCCGGTGATCGACATCAAGCCCTATTTCGCCTCGACCGACGCCTTTCCCGAGGCGACCATTGCCGGGCGTGACGAAAAATGAGCGCGCCCACCGGCCGCCGCCGCGCCATCGCCAAGGCGCTGACCGCACTGCTGCCCCTGGCGCCCTATGCCGATATGGAGAAAATCCGCACCGAGGCCGGCGCCGTGCACATGAAGACGCTGCCGCCGGGCATCGCGGTCTGGCTGGCGACGATCGCCCATATCAGGCACGGCCATACCGACTATGAAAAGCTGCTGGCCGAGGGCTATGACCGCGACTCGGCGCGGTTCTTCGTCATCGAGCAAACAAACATGGTGCTGACCCGTTGGCGCGCCACGCGCCTGCTCGATGCAGAGGACGAAGAGGAATAACTTCAGCTACCGTCGCTTCAATACGGCAACCGCATTGTAGGGCTGGCCGTCGGCCTGGCCAACCCAGGTCCAGGACAGGTTCCCTTTGAAAAATCGGACGGTGATGCCGCCACCGTCGATGCACTTGTCCTGGCCGTAGCTGATGTTTTCCCGGTATTCCGCCGAACTGTCGTCGCGAGAAATCTGGGTCAACGATCCGCCGCAGCCGAGCGACGGATAGTCGATCGACGCGGCGCCATCGCCGATTGTCATTGCGATCGCCCAATCGGCGCCGGCAGCACCGGCCGGACTTTGATGACCGCTGCCGGTCCAGACGCCGTTGAGCCCCGCCGCGTTGACCACGCAAGGCACGTTCTGAAAGATCGGCGTCAGCTCGCTGCCCGTCTTCTCGCAACGATAGGTCTGGCCGTTCTGGCACAGCGCCTCGCCCTCGCGAGCGCATTGCGCGAAGGCATGGCCAGTGACGAAGACGAGGAAAATTGCAAAGCTGATGGTCCGAAAAGATCTGCCCATTTTGCCCCTCCCGGCCGGATATTTTCAAGCCGGACCATAGGGCATATCGAATGTGCTACCTAGGACAAACAGCGATGGTTGGGTGGCCCTATGCCGCCTGCAGGGGACCACTAGCTTGAATCTGCCGCATCAAGCCGAAGGGACCAATCGCCATGAACCGAAGCGCAGCAGCCGGTAGCATTGTGCCATTGCCGGCTTTGTCGGATCGCCATATCGATCCGCATTCCTATCCCGACGGCATCGCCTTTCTCGATGGTCAGTATCTGCCGATGTCGCAAGCCAAGATCTCGGTGCTGGATTGGGGCTTTCTGCATTCCGACGCCACCTACGACACCGTGCATGTCTGGGACGGGAGCTTCTTCCGACTCGACCTGCATCTCGACCGCTTCTTCGCCGGCTTGCAAAAACTGCGCATGACGATCCCGTCCGACCGCGATGGTGTGGCCGAGATTCTGCACAATTGCGTGGCGCTGTCGGGCCATCGCGCCGCCTATGTCGAAATGCTGTGCACACGCGGCGCCTCGCCGACCTTCAGCCGCGATCCGCGCCAGGCGGTCAACCGCTTCATGGCCTTCGCAGTTCCCTTCGGCTCGGTCGCCAATGCCGAGCAGTTGCGGCGCGGCCTGCATGTCGCCATTAGCGACAAGGTGCGCATTCCGCCGGTCTCGATCGATCCGGCGATCAAGAACTACCACTGGCTCGACCTCGTGCGCGGCCTCTACGACGCTTATGACCGTGGGGCCGAAACCGCATTGATTCTCGACTTCAACGGCAATGTCGCCGAAGGCCCCGGCTTCAACGTGTTCTGCGTCAAGGACGGCAGGCTGTCGACGCCAGCCGCCGGCGTGCTGCCCGGCATCACCAGGCGCACCGTCTTCGACCTCTGCGCCGAGGCAGCGCTTCCCACCACGGCCGTCGACGTCAGCGTTGCCGCGCTGAAGGCTGCCGACGAAGTCTTCATCACTTCCACCGCCGGCGGCATCATGCCGGTGACAGTGATCGACGGCGCTGCTGTCGCCGACGGCAAGATAGGCGGGATCACAAAGCGCTTGATGGCGCTCTACTGGCAAAAGCATGACGACCCGGCCTGGTCGAGCCCGGTGCGCTATCCCTGACCGGCGAAGGTCCTGCACCACACGATGACGTGACCAAAAAGATTCCCCCTCGCCTCTGGAAAATCGCTCGACGCACCGTATATCGCGGAAGCGGAGAAGCCTCCGCTTCCCAGTTCACGGCCCGCATGGGCAAGGATTCCACGTCATGACAAGCAAGGTTTGGTTCATCACCGGATCGTCGAAAGGCTTTGGCCGAGTCTGGGCCGAGGCCGCACTCGCTCGCGGCGACCGTGTCGCCGCAACCGCGCGCGATGCCGGCACGCTCGCCGATCTCGTCGCGAAATACGGCGATAATGTCGCCGCGATCAAGCTCGACGTCACCGACAAGAAGGCTGTCGATGCGGCCATCGCCGAGGCGCACAAGCGCTTTGGCCGGCTCGACGTCGTCATCAACAATGCCGGCTATGGCCATTTCGGCGCCATCGAGGAAGTCAGCGAACAGGAAGCCCGCGACCAGATCGAGACCAATATGTTCGGCGCGCTCTGGGTCACCCAGGCGGCTTTGCCGATCATGCGGGCGCAGGGCTCCGGCCACATCATCCAGATCTCGTCGATCGGCGGCGTCAACGCCTTTGCGTCGCTCGGCCTTTACCATGCCTCAAAATGGGCGCTCGAAGCCTTCAGCCAGTCGCTCAGCATCGAGGTCGCCGAATTCGGCATCCATGTGACGCTTGTCGAACCGGGCGGCTTCTCCACCGATTGGTCCGGCGCCTCGGCCAAGGTCTCCAAAGCGATCGAGGCTTACGCGCCGGCCCGCGCCAAGATGGCGGAACGCCGCGCCAACTCGGTCGCCGGCGACCCCGAGGCCACCGGACCGGCGATGCTTGAAATCGTCGACGCGGCCGAGCCGCCGCTGCGCGTCTTCTTCGGCGATGGCGGCCTGCCGATGATCAAGCAGGAATACGCCAACCGCATCGCGCTGTGGGAAAAGTGGGACCACGTTTCCGTCGAGGCGCAGGGCGCCAAGAAGAACCGCAAGGCGGCCTGAGCGCGTCTTGAAATCCGGCTGCGTCGCCCCGGCGGCGCAGCCCGTGCCCTAGCCCGGTACTAGGATCGATAAATCCACTGCTCGGGCACGCGCACCGAGATCTCGTCCCCTGTTGTCATACGACCCGGTTTCTCGACCCAGGCAACGAGGCCGCGCAGCCGTTTCGCCGCCTTCGGGAAGGCCAGCGCGCCGGCCTCCCGATCGGCCATCCCGGCGTTTTCGGCGATCGAACGTCCAGCAAGCCGGCAAGGCCCGTTCTGCGCATCGACCTTGATCGTCACGCCACCTCTAAAGAACAGCAGCGTGCCTGACGGCAGCATCGAGAGATGCGGCACGCCTTCGATCAGCAGATTGGCGCCGATCCATTCCGGCTTGATCTCGGCCAGCCCCATCCGCTCGGCAACGACGGCGAGTTCATCCGCTGCTACGATTGATATCTGCCGCTCGTTGCGGATTTCGGTGCCGCGCGGATACCAGGGTTCGCGACCGCCGGAACGACGGGTGGCGCCGGCGTGGAAGTCGCCGTCGATGCCTTCGAAACCGAGTTGCAATCCTTCCACTGGGCGCGTCTGGAAGTGATTCGACGGTGCGGCGTAGAGCGCCGTCACCCTGGCTACGAGTTTTCGCGCTGAAATGATCTCGATCGGAGCCTCAGGGAAAAGATCCAGCATGGCTTACTCCTTGTGCAAGGTCGCATTAGCGATAGCCATGAGCCCGGTCCAGTCCAAAGCAATGATGATCCGATCAAGCGGGCTGATGGCAGCCGATCACGATCTTCTTACCGCGGATCGCATATCCTATCGTACTGCGCCGCATTGCCGCCGTGCTGCACCGGCCTCATGGTGAGACAAGTCTGCGGAGGTTTCCATGCGTCCCGGGACTGCAATCGCGCTGCTTTGGCTGATCTGGGTCGTGTCCTGGTTTCTAGCCGCCTTCTGGGCCGACCCGGCGAAAAAGCGTGCCGGCATCCAGGAGGAGCTTCGCTATCGCGCTTTGTGGTTGATCGGCGCGGTGCTGCTGTTCATTCCCGCGCATGGCTATGCCGGCCGGCTGCGATTCTGGTTTCCGACCCTTGCCGAAGCGTGGATCTGCGCAGGGCTTGTTGCCGTTGGCCTGTTGTTCGCCTGGTGGGCGCGATTGCATCTCGGCCGTCTCTGGTCGGCTTCGGTGACGGCCAAGGCCGAGCACCGTGTCGTCGACACCGGTCCCTACAGAATGGTCCGCCACCCGATCTATACCGGACTGCTTCTGGCGATGCTTGCCACAATGGCGGCCAAAGGCACGGTCTGGGGAATCGCCGGCGCGATTCTTCTCACCATCGGCATCGTCATGAAGGCAAGGCTGGAGGAACGCTTTCTGCGCGGAGAACTCGGCAACGCCTATGACGATTATGCCCGCAGCGTACCGATGCTGGTGCCGTTCATGCCGGCCTGATTACAGCATCCGCAAAAGCGCGCCGCCGATCGAATAGCCGGCGCCGAAGGCGCACAGCACGCCGAAATCGCCGGGCTTCATGTCGGCGTGGTTTTCCGACAGCGCGATGATGGCGCCAGCGCCGGCGGTGTTGCCGAGCCGCTCCAGCACCATCGGCGCGCGGTCATGGTCGACCTCGTGGCCGAAGGCCAGTTTCAGGATCATGGCGTTCATTCGCGCATTGGCCTGATGCAGCCAGAATCGCCTGATGGCTTGCGGCGTCAGCCCGTGCTCGGCGAGGAATTCGACAATGAATTTGTGGCCGGCGACGGTGACTTCCTTGAACACCTTGTTGCCGACCTGTTTGATCAGATTGCCTTCGAGGTTGATCATGTAAGGATCGTCCTGGGCGGTGCGGGTGTGATAGCCCAGATTGGTGCGGATATTGTTCGACATCTGCGTCCAGGTGCGCGTGTCCAGCACCTCGAAACGCCCCGGCCGCCTCTCGCCCTCGCCCAGCCCCTCGACCACCATCGCCACCGATGCATCGCCGAAGATGAAATGCGTCTGCCGGTCGCGGAAATTGAGATGGCCGGTGATGATCTCCGGCGTGACCACCAGCACGCGCTTGTGCGCGCCCGCCCGCACCAGATTGGCCGCAATGTGCAAGGCGGCCGCGGCCGATGAACAACCAAGCCCCATGTCGAAGCCGGCGCCCTTGGTGCCCAGCGCCTCCTGCATTTCGATGGCGATCGCCGGATAGGGCCGCTGCTGGTGCGAGGCCGAGCAGATCACCAGGTCGATGTCGGAGGCTTTCAGCCCGGCATGGTCGAGCGCCTTCCGGGCCGCGGCCACGCCGAATTCGGCCTGCAGCGACAGTGCATCGTCCGGTCGCGCCGGGATGCGCGGCGCCATGCGAGTCGGATCGAGAATGCCTTCGCGCTCGATCACATGCCGGGTCTGGACGCCCGAGGCATGGACGATGAAGGCGCTGTCGGATTTCTGCAGCAGCGTCTCATCCGTGCCTTGCCGGCGCGCATTCTCCGTGTCGACCCAGGCATTGAAACTGGCGACCAGTTCTTCATTGGTGATCTTGGCTTCAGGGATTTCAACGCCAATGCCGCTGATGATGACGCGATGCATATCCAGTCCGTCCATGCGCAGGCGTTGTCGTTCTCATGTGAACGACCAGGGGGCGCGACACAACACTTTTCTCACCCCACCGGTTTACGCCGGCTTAAACCACAGGCTGTGGCCGGATGTCATCGGGAGTGCTAGCCGGCCCGCTTGGCGACGATGAAAATGCGCGGGAAGCGCAGCAGCACCTTGCCGTTTGCGGTCTTCGGATAGGCCTTGGCGATTTTGGCCGTGTAGCTGTCGAGGAAGATTTTGCGCTCGCCGGCGTCCAGCGGATCGAGGAAAGGCTTCAGCCCCGTCGACTTCACCCATTCGACGATCGCCTCGGCGTCGGTCAGCGGATGATTGTAGGCCGTATGCCAGATATCCACCCGGTCGGAGAGCGGCGACAAGAGATCATAATAGAACGACACCGCCGGCAGCGGTCCGCGCGCAGCACCTGCCATCTTGGCGGCGAACGGCATTTCGGCGGCCGTCTCGCGCATCACCTGATGCGACGGCTCAAGCAGATTGTCGGGCATCTGGACGGCGAGCGCGCCACCGGGGGCGAGAAAGCCCATCAGCCGCTGGAACACTACCGGGTGGGTGGGCAGCCACTGGAATACCGCGTTGGCGAAGATGACGTTGACCGGCTCGGCCGGTCGCCATGTCGAGACATCGGCGAGGTCGAAATTGACGCTGGGCAGGCGCGCCTTCGCCTTCTCGATCATGTCGGGAGAGGTGTCGAAGCCGCTGATATCAGCATCCGGCCAGCGCTCGACCAGCAGCTCGGTCGAATTACCCGGGCCGCAGCCGATGTCGACCACCCGGCGCGGGAAATCCACCGGCACCTGCGCAACAAGATCGCGCGCGGGCCGCGTCCGCTCATCCTCGAATTTCAGATATTGGGCGGCGGACCAGTCAGGTTTTGCGGCTGTGCTGTTCATCGATAAACCTCACGACGGTTGCCAACCTCCACGACCAGCACGACAAGCCGGCTGTCCTGGAACTGAGTAATGATCCTGTGGTCACCGACACGAAACCGCCAAGCTTCTTCCTTTGTGCCCGTCAGGCGCTTGGCAAGGGCTCTCGGATTGGGATGCGCTGAAACTCTCTGATTCAGGAACTCCAGGATGCGCCGTTGATCTTTCGTCGAAAGCCGTTCGATGTCTTTCTCGGCGCGCGGCGTGAACTCGACACGCCAGGTCATTCAGCGGCAGGCTTCTTGCGACGCTCCTCGGCTTCACGACGTTCGAGCTTCCGGATCACTTCATCCAGCGGAATGCGCACACCGTCATCATCTCTCAGGCGTTCGTCCGCAATTGCGGCGTCGTGCCAATCTTCGATGGCCTCGAGGATCGCTTCGGCTGCAACCTGGTCGGCGGTGCGACCGCTGGCCTTGGCCATTTCGGCCAGCAGTTTCTCGGCTTTTTGCGGCAGTTTGACTGTGATCATGGACGACTCCATCCGATCAATTTAGGTCAAACGCACACCGCCTGCAACGGATCGCCGCAGCCCTACCGCGTCAGCCTCTTGTACGTCATCCTGTGCGGGTTGACGGCCTCGGGGCCGAGCCGGCGGATCTTGTCCTGCTCATAATCCTCGAAATTGCCCTCGAACCATTCGACATGACTGTCACCTTCAAAGGCCAGGATGTGGGTGGCCAGACGGTCGAGGAACATACGATCGTGCGAGATGATGACGGCGCAGCCGCCAAAGTTTTCCAGCGCGTCTTCGAGCGCCGCCAGCGTTTCCGTGTCAAGGTCGTTGGTCGGTTCGTCGAGCAGCAGCACATTGCCGCCGGTCTTCAGCATCTTTGCCAAATGCACGCGATTGCGCTGGCCGCCGGAGAGGTTGCCGACCTTCTGCTGCTGGTCCCCACCACGGAAGTTGAACGATGCGCAATAGGCGCGGGTGTTGGCTTCGAACTTGCCGAGCTTGACCACTTCTGCGCCGCCGGAAATCTCCTCCCACACCGTCTTTGACGGATCGAGCGCATCGCGGCTCTGATCGACATAGCCGAGCTTGACCGTCTCGCCGACGCGGACAGAGCCGGCATCCGGGGTTTCCTGGCCGGTGATCATGCGGAACAGCGTCGTCTTGCCGGCGCCGTTCGGCCCGATAACGCCAACGATGCCGCCCGGCGGCAGTTTGAATTCCAGACCCTCGATCAACAGCGTGTCGCCAAAGCCCTTCGACAAGCCTTCCGCCTCGATCACCACATTGCCGAGCCGCTCGCCATGCGGAATGACGATCTGCGTATCGCTCGGACGCCGCTTGTCGGCTGCATCCAGCAGCTCCTGGAACGCCTGGATACGCGCCTTGGACTTGGTCTGGCGGGCTTTCGGGCTGGACTGGATCCACTCGCGCTCGCGGCCGATAGCGCGCTGGCGGGCGTCGTCCTCGCGACCTTCCTGCTTGAGGCGCTTGGCCTTGGCTTCGAGGTATTTGGTGTAGTTGCCCTCATAGGGAATGCCGCGGCCGCGATCGAGCTCGAGGATCCATCCCGTGACATTGTCGAGGAAGTAGCGATCGTGGGTGATGATCATCACGGCGCCCGGATAGGCGCGCAGATGCTTTTCGAGCCACGCCGTGGTTTCGGCGTCGAGATGGTTGGTCGGTTCGTCGAGCAGCAAGAGGTCGGGCTGACGCAGCAGCAGCTGGCAGAGCGCGACGCGGCGGCGCTCACCGCCCGAAAGCTTGGTGACCTCGGAATCCTTGGGCGGGCAGCCCAGCGCTTCCATCGCCATCTCGACCTGCTGTTCGAGATCCCACAAATTGAGCCGGTCCATCTCGTCCTGGAGCTTGGCCGACTCGTCAGCCGTCTCGTCGGAGTAGTTCATCATCAATTCGTTGTAGCGCTCGATGATGGCGGTCTTGGCGGCGACACCTTCCATGATGTTCTCGAACACCGTCTTGTTGGCATCGAGCGCCGGCTCCTGCGCGAGATAGCCGACGGTGGCGCCTTCGGCGAGCCAAGCTTCGCCGTTCCACTCCTTGTCGAGCCCGGCCATGATCTTGAGGATCGTCGACTTGCCCGAGCCGTTCGGGCCGAGGATGCCGATCTTGGCGTCGGGATAGAAGGAGAGATGAACATTCTCAAGCACCTTCTTGGTGCCATAGGCCTTGTTGAGGCCGGCCATGTGATAGATGAACTGGCGTGCCACGCGCGCTTTCCTTGATGATTGACCGAAATGTCGGATTGAATGGAGGTTGGCCGCTATGTAGGCGATGCCGGGCCGAACGGCAATCGCTTTTGCCATTTCAAGCCGGGTGTACACCGCACGTTAAGTTTTCCGCCGGTTGTGGGGAGCGTTGAAATCCCCGGTTAACCCTTCAGCGTCAAAACAGGATCGATCGCTGGCCTGTCGCGATCGAAAGTAAAGATCGGACCGAAGGTAGTGCTGAACAGTTTCCTGCTCCTTGCCGAAGCGGTCGTCTACTTCAGCGTCATGGTCACGCTGTTCCGCTTCAGGGATCGCATCGGCCTCGGCGTCTTCGTCTGCGCGCTGGGCGCCATGCATTTCCTCGAAACCTATCTCGCCAGCGTCTTCTACGTCGCCCTGCCCTTCGGCATGGTCTCGCCAGGCTCGGCGGTGCTGTTTTCCGGCAAGCTGGTGATGCTGCTTCTGCTCTACATGAAGGAAGATGCGGCCACGGTGCGCCAGCCGATCTATGGCCTTTTGCTCGGCAACGCCTTGATGATCGGGCTGGTCCTGATCCTGCGCCTGCACGATATTTCAGCCCTTTCCGACGGCAAGCTTCCCGATATCGGTTTCATCGACCAGTTGGGCTGGCTGATGGTGTGGGGCACGACGCTGCTCTTCATCGACGCCATCCTGATCATCCTGCTTTACGAAAAGCTCGGGCGTTATCTGCGCAAGGCGCCGTTCTCCCGCATCCTGATTTGCGTCGCCTGCGTGCTCACCTTCGACCAGGCCGGATTTTTCACCGCCCTGCATTTCGTCGCCGGCGCACCGATCGCGGTCTTCTTCGGCGGCTGGTTCGCGAAGATGGGTGCCGCTTTTGCCTACAGCGCCATGCTTGTCGCCTACCTCAGATGGTTCGAAACGCGTCAGGTCGTGGCACCGCGCGGGCTGTCCGACGTCTTCAACACCTTGACCTATCGCGAGCGCTACGAAGCCCTGGTCGAACATGTCGGCCGCGACGGCCTCACCGGCCTGTTGCACAGGGGACGCTTTGACAGCGACGGCGAACGTCTGGTTGCCGTCAGCCTGCGCACGGCCCAACCGCTCAGCCTGCTGATCGTCGACGTCGACCATTTCAAGTCGATCAACGATCGCTTCGGCCATGCCGAGGGCGACAGGGTGCTGAGATCGATCGCTCAGGTGCTGACCCAGGCGGCCGGCGCGCACGATCAGGTTTTCAGGATCGGCGGCGAGGAGTTCGCCATCCTTTGCTCGCAACCGCATGCGGTCGCCAGGTTGCTCGGAGAAAACCTCCGCCAGGCCGTCAAAGCGTGCGTAAACCGGTTCGACATCAGCGTCAGCGCCGGCATCGCCACTGTCGATGAGACCGTAGGCTCGCTTGCCGATCTCTTCGCCCTTGCCGACGAGCGTCTCTACAAGGCCAAGTCCACCGGGCGCGACCGCGTCATCGGAGAACCGAGGGACGATGCCGAAGACCTAACTGCGTGGACATTGCCCACGCGTGGCGTCAGCGGATAAGGTTGTCAGCTCCGCTTGCGCTGCTGCAACGCGCCGACCGCAACTGAAACGGCTATCAGCGCGATGGCCAGCCATTTCAGCACGGTGATGATCGGACTGGCATCGATGTCATAAGCGATGAACAACAGAATGCCGGGCACCAGCAGGCCGCACATGACCAGCATGATGCGGTTGATCTGCCAAGACACTTTTGCTGCCAGCGCTTCGTCACCGGCTTCGCCAACAAGACCGGCGCGCATCTCCCGGGAGATGGCCAACGCGCTCGACAGGCGCATGGAGATCGGCAAGCCAAGCCCGATTATGAGGAAGGCACACGCCGCCAGCAGAGCCGAGAATTTGAGCGCGCTGGTGTCGGCCGGCACCGGAAACAAAAGTGTCGCCAGCGGCAGGAAGACACAGACGATGCCGAGCGCGGCAATGGCGATGAAGATCGCGGCATTGACCCAAGTGAACAGCTGGTAGCGGCTTGCCCCGATCGGCGCGGCAAGCACGCGCATGCGCGCCCACTCGGCATCGGTATAGGAAAAGCCCGGCCATTCCATGCGGCCGTCTTTTATGGCGGTCATCCCCCTGGCCCAGAAAGCCAGCCGCGCCAGCGCGCCTGATGTCATGCCACTCATCGCCACCCCCGCCGAATGAAACGCATCCAGACCATATCACCGCGTCACTGCCAAGCGACAGACGGATATCCTACTGGAACCCGGCCGCATCGACCGAGCCCTTCGGACAGCCCGCCTTGGTCGTCGGCGCCGAGGCGAGCATGAGAGTGCCCAGCGAACTGTCGGGGCCGATCGGGCCGGTCAGGCCCAGCGTCAGCTCGCCGATCAGCCGCCTGCCGCTCGACGGATCGACCAGGCAGGAGACACGCACCCGCGCGCCCGCCCCGGCGCCGAAGGCGCTGTCGAAGGTGCTGCGGATCTGGTCCGAAGTGAGCTGCTTGCCGACATTCCTGGTGAAGAGCTCGCGTACCGGTGAGGCATTCACCGCCCGCATCAGGTTCAACGCCTCGGCAAAATACTCCTGCTGGCTCTTGCCGTAGCAGGTGCCGTGCTTGATCCATTCATGCCGTTCGAGCTTGGAGGCGGTGCCAGGCATCACCTGGTCGAGTTCGGCGCGCGTATCAGCATCGAGGTTGACCGGCGGCAGGTCGGCCCAATGGGCCGGATTATCATTGGCCTTGTCGCTCGCCGGCACCTGGCAATAGAAATTGCCGTTCGGTTGCGGCCACAGACCATGCAAGGTGAAATGCGACGCGTCGAAACCGCCCGCCGTCTGCGCCTGGCATTCGGGCTTGCTTGCCTTGGTTTCGCAGAAGGCCGGCTGCCAACTCAGCGCAAAGACATATTCGGGCTTTCCCGAAGCCGCAGGCTTCCCCTGATCGGGGGGCGGGGCCGGGGGGGGGGCCGCGCTGCCGCCGGTGACATGACCGCAGCTGATCTTGACCCAGCGACGCTCAGGATCGGCGCCCGGCACGCGGATGAGGTAATGCGTCGGCGCATCCTTGTTGCCGGCCAGGAAGTCGTAGCTCTGTCCAGCCGCTGTCGCGATATTGCCGGGGTTCTTGCCGCTTTTGATTGCCTGCGTCGCCGGGCAAGCCGCATCGGCCACGAAGGAGCCGCTCATCTTCACATCGGCGCGCGCTAGGCCGACACCGGCCAGCGCCACCAACACCGCACCCCATATCGCCGATATCCGCATTCCAGCACTCCTAGCGTTTCATAGCGCAAGCTAGAAACGTGTGACATGTCAGAATTACGATTTCTTTCGTCCGCCGCAAAAAACAATCGCTCGGTCGATCAGACCCCGCCCTCCTCGACCCGCTTCGTCAACATACGCAGCAGATCAAGCGCTGTCTCGAGCGCGCGAGCCTCGATGCCCTCGCTGATGCGGTTGGCCCAGACATGCTGGCGCGTGCCGATATCCCGGATCGCGGCCCGGCCGGCATCGGTCATCGCCAGGAGCTTCGCGCGGCGGTGCGCCGGGTTGTCCGCATAGGCGGCAAGCCCTTCGGCGGCCAGAATGTCGGCAAGGCGCTGCACGCTCTGGCGGGCAAGCCCCATGTCGCGGGCAATGTCGGCCACCGATTTCGGCTCCTTCAGCACCGCGCCCAGAACCTGCCAGCGCGCCGCCGTCAACCCGGCAGGCTCGGCCAGCCGGTCGGCCGCGTCGAGAAACCCGCCATTCAGCCGGAACACGGCAAGCACCAGTTCGGTGAGCACATCTCCGGCTTCGGTCCTGCTTGTCATTTCTGGCCGGCCTCGATGGTGGAAACGAAAGTGTTGACGGATTCAGCCACCGCCTCCGGCTTGTCAAGCATCACCCAATGGCCGGAACCGGCGACGGTTCTGTGGCCAATTCGGCTGCACAGCCGAAACAGGGCCGCCGCATTGTCATTGGCCTCCGTAGCCAGCACGAAGATCGGCCCGCGATAGGCGTCGAGCGTCGGTTCGGGATTCCATTCCGCCAGCGCCTTGCCGACGCCTGCCCGAGCCGCCGGATCGACCACCGCCGCATCGGCGAGGACCCGTTTGCGGACATCTGGATTGGATCCGGCGATCGAGGTGTAATAAGCGCTCAGGACGTCGCCGCCGTTTGGCCCCGCCAGATCGCGCACGAACCCGTCGCGAATCTCTTTGGGCAGGGCGCGCGGATCGGTCGCCGGATCGACCAGCAGGATGCCGGCAACACGGTCGGCATGGCCGGCGGCATAGGCGAGCGCGGCCCCACTGCCGCCGCTATGTGCAACGAGGACAAACCGCTTCAGGCCGAACGCATCGGCCACCGCACTAATATCGTCGGCACGGCCGTCATAGCCGTAGTCGGCATCAGCTGCAGGCGCCGATGCGCCATGGCCGCGAAAATCGAAGGCGACCGCCTCACGGCCACCTGCGGTGAGCTGCATCACCCGGTTCCACTGTGTGGCGCGGCTGCAGTCGCCATGCGCGAACAGGATCGGCAGGCCGTCGCCGGATTTGATGTCGTAGCCGGCAAGCTGGCCCTGCGGGCCGGCAATGGTTGAGGTCTTCATGGTCATCTCCCTGGTCTGGCTGGAAGCAATGCCGGGCAGGAGCATTGCGGATGAAAGGCTCGCCAGCAGAAACGCGCGGCGCGAAACGGTTTTCATGGTCATGCTCCGATCCAATTGACAGTATGCTGTCATATCACCAAATTGACAGCAAGCTGTCAATAGTGACCCCGGCTGATTTCGACCTCCCCTTGACGTCGGTCCCGCCGTCGCCCAACAGTCGCCGAGGGAGCGAGACATGGCATTTGACAAGCAGACGACGCTGGCCTCTCCGACCGGGGCCACGCTCAACCTCTATGTGAAGCACGCGGGGGGCTCTCCACGCGCGGTAGTCCAGGTCAATCACGGCCTGGCCGAACATGCGGCGCGCTATGCCCGCTTCGCCGATTACCTCAGCACCCGCGGCATTCACGTCTACGTCCACGACCATCGCGGCCATGGCGCGACCAAGGCGCCCGATGCCCCGCTCGGCAGGTTCGCCGGCACAGGCGGCCCGGCCAAGGTGATCTCCGATGTCGACGCAGTCCACGATTTGATTGCGAAGGAGCAGCCCGGCCTGCCGGTCATCCTGTTCGGCCATTCGATGGGTGCGTCGGTGGCGCTCAACTACCTGCTGGCGCACTCGCCGCGCGTCCACGCCGCGGCGATCTGGAACGGCAATTTCTCACAAGGCCTGCTTGGTCAGCTTGCACTCGCCATCCTCGCTTATGAGCGCTTCAGGCTCGGCTCCGATGTTCCCTCACGCGTCTTGCCCAAACTGACCTTCCAGGCCTGGGGCAAGGCGGTGCCCAACCACAAGACGCCGTTCGACTGGCTGTCGCGCGACGAGGCTGAAGTGGCCAAGTACATTGCCGACCCGCTGTGCGGCTGGGATGCCTCGATCTCGATGTGGCGCGATGTCGTGGAGATGGCGCAGAAAGGCGGCAAGGATGCGGGCTTTGCCGGCATCAGGCGCGACCTGCCCGTCAGCATCGTCGGCGGCGAGAAGGATCCGGCCTCCGACTATGGCAAAGGCATCGATCATCTCACCAAGCGGATGCGCGCGATGGGCTTTTCGAATCTGGTTTCAAAGGTTTACGCCGACACCCGCCACGAAAGCCTGAACGAGGTGAACCGCGACACCGTTATGGACGATTTCGCTGCCTGGGCCGATAGCGTGCTCAAAGAGTGACATCGCTGGCCTACCGCAAGGCCCGTGACAGCGGCATCCCGGGTTGATAGAGGCTGCGGTTCCGACCCGTTTTTGGTGATTTATGGCTGAACCTCCGCTGAAAGGCGTCCGCGTCGTCGAACTCGCCCGCATCCTGGCCGGCCCCTGGGCAGGACAATTGCTGGCCGATCTCGGCGCCGATGTCATCAAGGTCGAGAGCCCCGACGGCGGCGACGATACCCGCAAATGGGGTCCGCCCTTCGTCATGAGCCATGATGGCGAGAACCTGTCGGCCGCCTATTACCATTCCTGCAATCGCGGCAAGCGTTCCATCGCCGTCGATTTCTCGACATCGGAAGGGGCCGAGACGGTGCGCCGGCTGGTTGCCACGGCCGACATTCTGATCGAGAATTTCAAGCTCGGCGGCCTGAAGAAATACGGGCTCGATTACGAGAGCCTGAAGGCGATCAATCCAAAGCTCGTCTACTGCTCGATCACCGGCTTCGGCCAGGACGGGCCTTACGCCCCACGCGCCGGCTATGATTTCATCATCCAGGCCATGGCCGGCATGATGTCGATCACCGGCGAGGTCGGGCGCGAGCCGCAAAAGGCCGGCGTCGCTATTTCCGACATCTTCACCGGCCTTTACTCTGTGATCGCCATCCAGGCAGCGCTTCGCCATGCCGAAAAGACCGGCGAAGGCCAGCATATCGACATGGCGCTGTTCGACACGCAGATTTCCGCACTCGGCAACCAGAACCTCAACTATCTCGTCTCCGGCAAGGCGCCGGTGCAGATGGGCAATGCGCATATGAACATCGCGCCCTATGAGGTTGTCCCGGTCAGGGACGGCCACATCATCCTGGCGGTCGGCAATGACGGCCAGTTCGCCAAATTCTGCGCTGCCGTCGGTCTCGACCATCTCTCAGCGAATCCCGATTTCGCCACCAATCCGGCCCGCGTCGCCAACCGGGTGAAATTGCGCGAGCACATGATCGAGACGCTGAAGAACTGGGACCGAGACCCGTTGCTGGCCAAGCTCGAAGCGGCAAGCGTGCCGGCGAGCCCGATCAACAATATCGGCCAGATGTTTGCCGACCCGCAGACGATCGCACGCGGCATGCGCCTCGACCTCGACGATGGCCATGGCAATCGTCTGCCCTCGGTACGCGCGCCGATGGTGATGTCGGGCACGCCGCTCATCTATGAGCGTCCCTCGCCTCGCCTTGGCGAACATACCGAAGAAATCCTTGCCGAACTGGAGAAGTCTGGACGATGAAGACCGGTGGACAACTGATTGTCGACGCACTCGAGGCGAACGGCACCGACCGCATCTTCTGCGTGCCTGGCGAATCCTATCTCGCTGTGCTGGACGCGCTGCATGACTCGCCCATCCGCACCATTGTCTGCCGACAGGAAGGCGGCGCCGCCATGATGGCCGACTGCCAGGGGCGGCTGACCGGCCGGCCAGGCATCTGCTTCGTCACCCGCGGCCCCGGCGCCACCAATGCATCGGCCGGCATTCACATTGCCATGCAGGATTCGATACCCGTCATCCTGTTCATCGGCCAAGTCGCCAGCCACGCCAAGGAGCGCGAGGCTTTCCAGGAGGTCGACTACAAGCGCTTCTTCGGCGACATCGCCAAATGGGTGGTGGAGATCGACGATGCCGCGCGCATCCCCGAACTCGTCACCCGCGCCTTCGCCGTCGCGACATCGGGCCGCCCCGGCCCCGTCGTCATCTCGCTGCCGGAAGACATGCTGACCAGCCTGGTCGACGCGCCCGCGGCCTTGCCGCACACGCCGGTCGAAACCCGCCCCGGCGGAGCCGAACTCGATGCTTTGGAAAAGCTTCTGGCCAAGGCCAAGCGTCCCTTCGTCATCCTCGGCGGCACACGCTGGGACGAGGAAGCGGTGGCTCGCATGCGCACCATTGCCGAGGCCTGGTCGCTGCCGGTCGGCTGCTCCTTCCGCCGCCAGATGCTGTTCGACCATCTGCACCCGAACTATGCCGGTGATGTCGGCATCGGCATCAACCCGAAGCTGGCCACCGCCATCAAGCAGGCCGACCTGGTGCTGCTGATCGGCGGCCGCATGGGCGAGATGCCGTCCTCCGACTACACGTTGCTGAAAAGCCCCTATCCCGACCAGACGCTGGTCCATGTCCATGCCGACGCCGGTGAACTCGGCCGTGTCTACCGGCCGACGCTGGCGATCAACGCCTCGCCATCGGCCTTCGTCGAAGCCTTCGCCAAGCGCAAGCCAGCCTCCGCGCCAGCCTGGGCGGATGAGACGCCAAAGCACCATGCCGCCTACCTCGACTGGTCGACGCCGCCCGAGACCGGCCCCGGCCCGGTCCAGATGGGACCGATCATGAATTACCTGGAAAAGGTTCTGCCCGACGACGCCATTTTCACCAACGGCGCCGGCAATTACGCCACCTGGGTGCACCGCTTCCACCGCTTTCGCCGCTTCGCCACGCAGGGCGCGCCGACCTCCGGTTCGATGGGTTATGGCACGCCGGCCGCGGTCGCCGCCAAGGCGCTCCATCCCGACCGCACCGTGATCGCCTTTGCCGGCGACGGCTGCTTCCTGATGAACGGACAGGAATTCGCCACCGCCGTGCAATACGACCTGCCGATCATCGTCATCGTCGTCAACAACGGCATCTACGGCACCATCCGCATGCACCAGGAGCGCGACTATCCCGGCCGCGTCGTTGCCACCGATCTGAAGAACCCTGACTTTGCCGCTCTTGCCCGCGCCTATGGCGGCCACGGCGAGACGGTCGAGAACACGGCAGATTTTGCCCCTGCCTTCGAGCGGGCCCGCGCCAGCGGCAAGCCGGCGATCGTCGAGATAAGGCTCGATCCCGAGGCGATCACGCCGACGCGGACGATGACGCAGATCCGCGACGAGGCCTAAGAACTTCGTAGCGAAAGCCGAGTTCGTCACACCCCCCTCTGTCCTGCCGGACATCTCCCCCGCAAGGGGGGAGATCAGAAGTCACATCGGCCTTTGCCAATCACCAACGTTGAAGATGAGGGCCGGCGGTCAAGCTGCCAATCTCCCTCCTTGCGGGGGAGATGGCCGGCAGGCCAGAGGGGGGTGCTGTCCCGCCGACGCTGCCAAGGCGATCGCCCCTTTCCTGATATCTACAAGCGAGCTATCAGACCGCTGCCAGCGCCTGCGTCAGGTCGGCGATAAGATCGTCCGGATGCTCGACGCCGATCGAAAGCCTGACCGTCGTCTCCAGCACGCCGATGCGCTGGCGCACGTCGAAGGGGATGCCGGAATGGGTCATGGCCGCCGGGTGGCTGGCGAGTGACTCCGTGCCGCCGAGGCTCACCGCCAGCTTGAATATTTGCAGCCCGTTGAGAAAGGCGAAGGCCGCCTTCTCTCCGCCTTTGATATCGAAAGAAAATGTCGAGCCGACGCCGCTGCATTGCGCTTTGTAGGCCCGTCCCGCTGCCGTGTCCTCGCCCAGGAACGGCAGGTAATGCACCTTTTCCACCTTGGCGTGATCGCGCAGGAATTCAGCCACGAGCCGCGCATTGTCGTTGGCGCGCTCCATGCGGATCGACAGCGTTTCCAGCGAGCGGCCGAGCATCCAGCAGGAATGCGGATCGAGCTGCGTGCCGATTGCGCCGCGCAACGCCTTGATTGGCTTGGTCACCGCCTTGCTGCCCATCGCCGCACCGGCGATCAGGTCGGAATGGCCGCCGACATATTTGGTCAGCGAATAGACGGAGACATCGGCGCCATGTTCGATCGGCCGCTGGAACACCGGGCCGAGCAGCGTGTTGTCGCAGACGATGATCGGCGTTGATCCTTGGCTTGCGCCGATCTCGTCGGCAATCTTCCGGATCAGTGCGATGTCGACCAGGCTGTTGGTCGGATTTGACGGCGTTTCGATGAGAATGACCGAGACACGCCCCTTCGCCACCGCTGCATCAGCAGCGGCCCGCACCGCCTTCTCGTCGACGCCGTCGGCGAAGCCGACAGCGCCGATGCCGAAGCCGGACAGCGTGCGCGTCAAAAGCGTCTCAGTGCCGCCGTAAAGCGGCTGCGAATGCAAGATGACATCGCCCGGACGGGCATAGGCGAGCAGCGTGGTGGCGATCGCCGACATGCCGGACGAAAACAGGATGCAGGCGTCCGTTCCCTCATAGACCGCCAGCCGGTCCTCGACGATCTCGGAGTTGGGATGATTGAAGCGCGAATAGACCAGGCCGGACGCCGTGCCGCTCGGCGGCTCCTTGCGGCCGGATGTGTAGTCGAAGAAGTCGCGCCCCTCCTCCGCCGATTTGAACACGAAGGTCGAGGTCAGGAACACCGGCGGCTTGACGGCGCCTTCCGACAGTTGCGGATCGAAGCCATAGCTCAACATCAACGTTTCCGGATGGAGCTTGTGGTTGCCGATGTGGGTTTTCGACGGGCGCGGCGCGGTCATGGCTTTTCCTGCGTTCTAGAGGAGTCTCGTCCAGCAATTTATGCGATCCCGGTCCACCAGTCCTTGCTATTTTCGGCCTCGCATGGCTGCATCCCGGCAACAAATTGCCGAGCGAGAGCAAAAGTGCAGCAGAAGATAGCCGACGATTTCGACCGCAAGATCCTGCGCGAGCTGCAGGCCGACGCCCGCATCACCAACAATGAGCTTGCGGAGCGCATCGGCCTGTCGCCGTCGCCATGTTTGAGGAGGGTACGCCGGCTGGAGGAGGCCGGCATTATCCGGGGCTATACCACGCTGGTCGACCCGGCCGCGTTCGGCTGGAACATGGTCGCCATCGCCACCGTTCGGCTCAGCCGCCAGAACGAGGACGAGATCGTCATGTTCGAGGACACCATCCGCGGGTGGGAGGAGGTGCTGGAATGCCACCTCGTCACCGGGTCGCGCGACTATGTGCTGAAGGTGGTGACCGGCAGCCTCGAACAGTACGAGCGCTTCATCAAGGAAAAGATCGCGCGGCTGAAATGCGTCGCTTCGATCGAGACCAGCTTCGTCATGAACACCATAAAGGAACGGCGCCTCTGACATTTGGTCAAAGGCGCCGCTCTCGAGGTCGAAATTGCCTGGCCAGGCTTATTTGATCGCCTTGTCGGTGATGGCCGTGGTGTAGGCGCCGGTCGGCGCCTTGGTGATGATCTTCTGGTCGAGCAGCGCCTTGGCGGTGCGCTCGTAGGTCGCCGGGTCGAGCTTGCCGTCGGCATTGTCGATCAGCTTGGCGACTTCGCTCATCATCCGCTTCTGGTGGTTTTCGTCCTGGCCACCGCCGTCCATGACAATGCCCGCGGCCTCGTCATTGTTGTCGATGGCATATTTCCAGCCCTTCATCGAGGCGCGCACGAAACGCACCATCTTGTCTTCGAAAGCCGGATCCTTGAGCTTGTCTTCCGAGGCATAGAGCCCGTCCTCAAGCAGGTCGTTGCCCATCGCCGAGTAGTTGAACACGGTGAGCTGGTCCGGCTTGTAGCCGGCATCGATCAGCTGCCAGTACTCGTTGTAGGTCATGACCGAAATGCAATCCGCCTGCTTCTGGATCAGCGGCTGCACGTCGAAGCTCTGCTTCAAAACCGTGACGCCATCCGGGCCGCCTTCGGTCTTCAGGCCGAGCTTGTTCATCCAGGCGTAGAAAGGATATTCGTTGCCGAAGAACCAGACGCCGAGCGTGTGACCCTTGAAATCGGCTTCGGTCTTGATCGGGCCATCCTTCGGGCAGACCAGCTCCATACCGGCCTTCTTGAACGGCTGGGCGATGTTGACCAGCGGCACGCCCTTTTCGCGCGCGGCGAGCGCCCCGCCCATCCAGTCGACGATGACGTCGGCGCCACCGCCGGCGATCACCTGCTCGGGTGCGATATCGGGACCGCCCGGCTTGATGTCGACGTCGAGGCCTTCGGCTTCATAAAAACCCTTGGCCTTGGCGACATAGTAGCCGGCAAACTGCGCCTGCGTGACCCATTTCAGCTGCAACGTCACCTTGTCGGCGGCCATTGCCTGGAACGCGGCCAGCGACATCGCGCCGGCCAGCATCGGAATGATCAGTCTTTTCATGTTTTTACCCTCTGAAGTTAACACCCGAACCCACCGCCCTATCCACCACGGACAGAGGGATGCCAAAACGTGACGGCTCTCTCGACGAGAGCGACCACGCCATAAAAGACCGAACCCGCCAGTGCTGCAACTGCGATTTCGGCCCAGACCATGTCGATGTTCATCCGCCCGACCTCGGTCGAGATGCGAAAGCCCATGCCGACCACAGGCGTGCCGAAGAACTCGGCGACGATGGCGCCGATCAGCGCCAGCGTCGAGTTGATCTTGAGCGCGTTGAAGATGAAGGGCGCTGCCGCCGGCAGTCTGAGCTTCAAGAGTGTTGGCCAGTAGCCCGACGCATACGTGCGCATCAAATCGCGCTCCATATGGCCGGAGGCGGCAAGACCGGCAACCGTGTTCACCAGCATTGGGAAGAAGGTCATGATGATGACGACCGCGGCCTTGGACGGCCAGTCGAAGCCGAACCACATCACCATGATCGGCGCCACACCGATGATCGGCAGCGCCGAGACCATATTGCCGATCGGCAGCAGACCGCGGCGCAGGAACGGCACCCGGTCCGCGGCGATGGCCACCAGGAAGCCGGCGCCGCTCCCGACGATGTAGCCGAAGATCACCGCCTTGAAGATGGTCTGCCTGATATCGGCGCCGAGCACCGGCAGGGAACTGGCGAGGCGCACACCGATGGCGCTCGGCGGCGGCAAAAGGATGAAGGGAATGCCGGCGCCACGCGTCACCGCTTCCCATATGATCAGGATCCAGGCGCCGAAGATCGCCGGGATGATGAGGCGCAGCGCCATCCGCGCCCCTTTTGCCATAGGCCGAAGCCCCGACAGCACCGCCACGCAGCGCCAGGCCAGCAGCCAGGCAGCCGCGAGCAGCAGGAAATAAGGCGCCATTGCCGTGCCTTCGAACCCTGTAATGCCCGAGATCAGCATCCAGGCGACAAGGTGAGCGCCGATAAACAGCACCGCAGCCTCGGCTACCGCCGAAATTCTGATCATCGAGATCAGCCCCGCCAGCACGGCCAGGCCGATCATCGGGGTCTTTATACCGAAATAGGGGTAGTCGAAACTTGCCGTCGGGTCTGCAAGGGTGGCCGCTTCCGGCTTCGACATCGCGCCGAGCGCGACGGCGACGAGGCACAGCGCAATGGCCAGCACGGCTTGCCAGGAGGGCTTCAGCCAGTTCATGCCGGCCTCCCGCCCATCGCGCGGTCAACGAGGCGCCCGGCTATGCCGACCACCATGACCAGAAGGGCCGCCACCACCGAGCCCGCCACAAGGGCGGACCAGATGTCGATGGACTGGCTGTAATAGGCGCCTGCCAAAAGCTTGGCGCCGATGCCGGCAACAGCACCGGTCGGCAGTTCGCCGACAATGGCGCCGACCAGGCTCGCCGCCACCGCCACCTTCGTCGAGGTGAACAGGAACGGCACCGAGGCCGGCACCCGCAGCTTCCAGAAGGTCTGCGAGACACTGGCATTGTAGGTGTGCATCAGGTCGAGATGCATGAGTTCGGGCGAGCGCAGGCCCTTCACCATGCCAACCGTCACCGGGAAGAACGACAGGTAGGTCGAGATCATCGCCTTTGGGATCAGACCGCTGATGCCGATCGCCCCCAGCACGACGATGATCATCGGCGCCACCGCCAGAATGGGAATCGTCTGGGAGGCGATGATCCACGGCATCAGGCTGCGGTCGAGCGTCGCCACATGCACGATGCCAACCGCGATGACGATGCCGAGCGCCGTGCCGAAGGCAAAGCCCAGCAACGTCGACGACAGGGTCACCCAAGCATTGTAGACGAGGCTTCGGCTCGATGTGATGGGCCGCAGGAAGGTGTTCTCGAAGAAGTTCACCGCCACCTGATGCGGCGCCGGCAGCGTCGGCTTGGGCTGCGACAGCGTCTTGCCGATGAATTCGACTGTGCCGTGGGTTTCCCCGGCGCGCAGGTCGAGGTCGCGCTGGAAGGGCGCGTTTAGGATGACGGCGAAGACATACCAGAGCACCACCACGCCCAGGAGGATGGAGGTCACGGGGATGAGTTTTTCGCGGAAGGTGTCCATCAGGCGCGCTCCCCTTCTCCTCTCCCCGCCGGGAAGAGGGTGGCCGGAGCGAAGCGGAGGCCGACCACCTCCGCGTTCGTCATCCTAGGGCGGAGCGACGCGAAGCGTCGTGCAGACCCTAGGATCCATTCCGTGACGTTGGCCGAGGGGTATAAGCGGTTGAGAATGTTCGCCTTCGCGGGCGCAGCGGCGTGTGCACCGTTTTGCACCGTTGCGGACCGTATAGGTAACGGTATGGATCCTAGGGTCTGCGCCGCGTCGCTTCGCTCCTTGCTTCGCCCTAGGATGACGAAGGCGTGGCGGCGACGTCCGCACTCATTCGCTACCCCCTCAATCATCATAGCTGTGCCCTGCCCTCAAGCCATCGCGTACCCTGGCCGCGATCGCCAAAAATTCCGGCGTCTCGCGGATATCCAGTGGCCGCTCTTTTGGCAGCGTCGATTCGATGATGTCGGTAACCCGACCTGGGCGCGGCGACATGACGACGATGCGCGTCGACAGATACACCGCCTCGGGGATGGAATGGGTGACGAAGCAGATCGTCTTGTTGGTGCGCGCCCACAATTCCAGAAGCTGTTCATTGAGATGGTCGCGCACGATCTCGTCCAGCGCGCCGAAGGGCTCGTCCATCAGCAACAGGTCGGCGTCGAAGGCGAGCGCGCGGGCGATCGAAGCGCGCTGCTGCATGCCGCCGGAAAGCTGCCAAGGGTATTTCTTCTCGAAGCCGGAGAGGTTGACGAGCTCCATCGTGCGCTTGATGCGCTCGGCCTGCTCCGCTCTCGAAAGGCCGATGATTTCCAGCGGCAGCGCCACGTTACGCTCGATCGTGCGCCACGGGAAAAGGGCTGCCGCCTGGAAGACGTAGCCATAAGCGCGTTTCTCGCGCGCCTGTTCCGGCGTCATGCCGTTGACCGAGATCGTGCCCGATGTCGGTTTTTCCAGATCGGCGATGACGCGCAGCAAGGTGGTCTTGCCGCAGCCAGATGGGCCGATGAAGGAGACGAACTCGCCCTTGCCGATGGTCAGGTCGACTTTGGAGAGCGCCTCTACCGGACCGTCATTGGTCTGAAAGGTAAGGCCAAGTTTGCTTGCCGAGACGACGGCTGGCGATCGTCCCGTCATCGCTTGCTGCCTGCTTCTCGCAGCCGCCCAGGATGAAATGCCGTTGCATTCGCGTTGATGTTGCTTTCCACTCGTCCAATCCCACCCAATCGACGCCCGGAGCCTTGCCGATTTCGCCCAAACCCACTTGTCACCTTATCCGTCCTGAAAGCACTTATGAAGGCAAGCAGGGATCGACCTATTTTGCCGGCATTGCAGCCGAGACGGTCGGCTCGTCCGGCATCTGCATGCATCTGCTCACCCTGCCGCCCGGCGCCCGCGCCAAGGCGCATCTGCATGAAAGCCATGAGACGGCGATCTATGTGCTCTCGGGCGAGGTCCACACATGGTATGGCGACAGGCTCGAGAACCACATCGTCGTCAAGGCCGGCGACCTCTTCTACATCCCGGCCGGCGTACCGCATCTGCCGGCCAATATGAGCAACGCCCCGTCCTCGGCCGTCATCGCCCGCACCGATCCCAATGAACAGGAAAGCGTCGTCCCGTTGCCGGAGCTGGATGCGCTGGTGGCCTGACGCTGACGGGACTGCCGTCATTTGCACCGCGCCACTTCGCCCATGACATTGCCGTCCTCGTCGGCGACCGTCAGCTTCTTGGCGTTCTTGGCGCTGCGCTTGATGGTGAATTTGGTCGGCTCCTGTCCGTCTTCACCTTCGGCCTCGCATGTCGCCGTCACCACCAGCGAACCATCAGCCTGCGCTTGCTTCTCCGTGAAGGTGCAGGCGCTGGCGGCGGTGACCAATGCCTCGTCGGTCAAAAGCAGCATCCGATCGGCGGCGACTTCCTGGCCGTTGCGGTTGATGCAGCCATATTTGTCCCCATAGGGTTTCGTCAGGTCGATGCCTGCCGCAAGGGCCTGACCCGCAGCCAGAACGACTACCATCGCAACAGACGGCCCCAAACCGCGCGCGCTCATTCCCCCAGCTCCAACGTCACGAACACGGTTGCAACGGCCCCATTTCTTCAAGACCGGGAATGGTCACGAAGAACCCACCCTCGCCCTTGTTGGTGACCACAACGGTTTCAGCCGTCGTCCCCGCCTCGCCTTCGGCGGAACAGGTCGCATCAAGTGATTGCGTGCCCGGCGCCCACGTCAATTGCTGCGCGAACCGGCAGCCGCTGCCATAGGTCTCGATGCCCTCGGCGGTCAGCACGATATAATCGTCGCGGCCCTGAAAGCCGGCCTTTGCAAAGACACAACCGGCATCGTTGCCCCAGAAGCCCACCAGCCTCTCGGCCCCTGTTGCCGGACCAGCGACCACCATCGCCACGACCAGTGAAATGAGCGCCCCCGGGCTCCGCAACGTCAAACGCCTGTCGCCGGAATGCCGGTGCGTTCGACCTTGCGCGGCGCGGTGATGTCCTTCCAGGTCGATAGAGCCCGGTTGACCGCCGCGTTCGGCTCGCGGGCGACGAATTCGCCATGGCCTGGCTTGGCCTTGACCTCCGCTTCCTCGACCGACAATTCGCCGCGCGAAAAGACGAAGCGCGGCAGGCCGGTCACCTCAAAACCTTCGAAGACGTTGTAGTCGATCACCGATTGCTGCTTCTTTGAGGTGATGGTCTTCTTGGCGCTGGGGTCCCACACCACGATGTCGGCGTCCGCGCCTTCAACGATGGCACCTTTCCTAGGGTACATGTTGAGGATCTTGGCGATGTTGGTCGAAGTCACCGCGACGAACTCGTTCATCGTCAGCCGCCCGGTGTTGACGCCCGTCGTCCACAGCACGGGCAAGCGGTCTTCAAGCCCGCCGGTGCCGTTCGGGATCTTGGTGAAATCGGCGACGCCGTTGCGCTTCTGCTTGGTGGTGAAGGCGCAGTGGTCGGTCGCCACCACCTGCAGCGATCCCGCCTGCAGGCCGGCCCACAGCGAATCCTGGTGCAGCTTGTTGCGGAAGGGCGGGCTCATGACGCGGCGCGCCGCATGGTCCCAATCCTTGTCGAAATACTCGCTCTCATCCAGCGTCAGATGCTGGATCAGCGGCTCGCCGAAAACCCGCATGCCCTTCTGGCGGGCGCGGCGGATGGCTTCGTGGCTCTGCTCGCAGGACACATGCACGACATAGAGCGGCACGCCGGCCATGTCGGCGATCATGATGGCGCGGTTGGTCGCCTCGCCTTCCACTTCCGGCGGCCGCGAATAGGCGTGTCCCTCCGGGCCATTGTTCCCAGCAGCGAGCAGCTTCTGCGACAGCGCCGCAACCACGTCGCCATTCTCGGCATGCACCAACGGCAGCGCGCCGAGATCGGCGCAGCGCTGGAACGACGCGTACATCTCGTCGTCGTCCACCATCAGCGCGCCCTTGTAGGCCATGAAATGCTTGAACGAGGTAATGCCTCTGTCGACGACGGTGGCCATCTCGTCGAACACCTGCTTGCCCCACCAGGTGATCGCCATGTGGAAGGAGTAGTCGCAGGCAGCCTTCGAGGTCTTGTTGTCCCACATCTGCAACGCTTCCAGCAGCGATTGCTGCGGCGCCGGCAGGCAGAAATCGACCACCATCGTGGTGCCACCGGAAAGGGCCGCGCGCGTCCCGGACTCGAAATCGTCGGCCGAATAGGTGCCCATGAACGGCATTTCGAGATGAGTGTGCGGATCGATGCCGCCCGGCATGATGTAGCAGCCGCTGGCGTCGAACTCATGGTCGCCATGCAGGTTCGAGCCAATGGCGACGATCTTGCCGTGCTGCATCAGCACATCGGCCTTCCAGGTGCGGTCGGCGGTGACGATGGTGCCGTTTCGGATGACTTTGGTCATTGTCGTGTTCCCTTGTTCTCTTCGCGCTTCTTGTGAGCGTCGTTTTGAATACAGATCTTAGTTCACGCCACGATCCCCGCTGTCTCCACCACGGCATGGAACAGCACGTCGGCGCCGGCGCCGGCCCATTCCTTGGTGATTTCCTCGGCCTCGTTGTGTGACAACCCGTCAACGCAGGGGCACATCACCATGGCGGTCGGCGCGACGCGGTTGATCCAGCAGGCGTCGTGGCCGGCGCCGGAGACGATGTTGCGGTGGGAATAGCCGAGCCGATCGGCGGCGTCCCGGATCGCCTTGACGCAGCCGGCATCGAAGGTGACCGGATCGAAAGCGCCGACCTGCTCGACCTTGTACTGGATGTCGAGCGCCTCACAGATCGTGTCGATGCCTTCGCGTATGCGCCCATCCATCGCGTCCAGCACTTCCTTCTCGGGCGAACGGATGTCGATGGTGAAGACGGTGCGTCCCGCAATGATGTTGCGCGAGTTCGGAAACACCTCCATGTGGCCGACCGCGCCGACGGCGTCGGGCTGGTAGTCCATGGCGATCTCATGCACCAGCTCGATCACGCGCGCCATGCCGAGACCGGCATTACGGCGCTTGGGCATCGGCGTCGAGCCGGTATGCGCCTCCTTGCCGGTCAGCGTTACCTGCAGCCATTTCAGGCCCTGGCCGTGGGTGACGACACCGATATCGATGCCTTCATCCTCGAGGATCGGTCCCTGCTCGATATGCAGTTCGAAGAAGGCGTGGATCTTGCGACCGCCGACCTTCTCGGTTCCCTTCCAGCCGATGCGCTCCAGCTCCTCGCCGAACTTTTTCCCCTGTTTATCAGTGTGCTGATAAACGTCCGCCTGGTCGAGCACACCGGCGAACACGCCGGACGCCATCATCGCCGGGGCAAAGCGCGAGCCTTCCTCATTGGTCCAGTTGGTGACGACGATCGGATGCCTGGTCTGGATGCCGAGATCGTTAAGCGAGCGGATGATCTCCAGCCCGCCGAGCACGCCGAGCACGCCGTCATACTTGCCGCCGGTCGGCTGCGTGTCGAGATGGCTGCCGACATAAACCGGCGGCAGGCTGGGATCAGCACCTTCCCGCCGGGCAAACATGGTGCCCATCTCGTCCAGGCCCATTTCGAGCCCGGCCGCCTCGCACCAGCGCTTGAACAGATGCCGTCCCTCGCCGTCCTCGTCGGTCACGGTCTGGCGATTGTTGCCGCCGGCAATACCGGGGCCAATCTTCGCCATCTCCATGATGGAATCCCACAAACGGTCTGAATTGATTCGCAGATTCTCGCCTGGGGCGGCCATGCTCTAAAACCTCATCGGTTGCGGGGCGGCGGCGTCCCCCACCCCCCGAGGGGGGGGTGGCCGCCCAGCGGGGGGGGGGGGCGGGGCCCCCCCCCCCTCGTGGGGGGGGGGGCGGGTATGGGGGGGGGTGGGGTCGCCCGCGACGCGCGCGACCTTCTCTTTGACCACCTGCGCGACGTGCCAAGCGCTGTTTATGACATCGGGCTCGTCAACACGGAAGACTTCAAATCCGAGCGATCGCAGATAAGCATCGCGAACGGCATCGTGCCGCATACCCCTGTCGTGTTCGTGCATGTCGCCATCGACCTCAACGATCAGCTTCACCGCCAAGCAGGCAAAATCCACGATGTACGGCCCAATCGGGCACTGACGGCGAAACTTGATGCCGGCTGATTTCAGGTCCCGCAGTTCATACCACAGCAGCGATTCTCCCTTGGTCGCGTGAACTCGAAGCGCTCGCGCCTTTTGGCGCATTTCGAAGCTCACGCGGGTACGGGGCATCAGGAGCGGCCTTGGAACAAAAGAGCAGGTCGGCGTCCGGTCGCACCGACCCCACCCGACCGCTTCGCGGCCACCCTCCCCTCGAGGGGGAGGGATATCCACGCCCGGTTTGTCAATCGATCGCCCTCAGCACTTCTCTGACATGGTCGATCAATTCGTTGATCTGGCCCTTGGTGATGATCAGTGGCGGCGACAGCGCGATGATGTCGCCGGTGGTGCGGATCAGGGCGCCGCGCTCGAACGCCTTGACGAAGGCCGAGAAGGCCCGCTTGGTCGGGCTGCCGGCGATCGGCGCCAGTTCGATCGCGCCGATCAGGCCGATATTCCTGATGTCGATGACATGCGGCTCGTCCTTCAGCGAATGCAGCGCATCTTCCCAGTAGGGCGCCAGTTCCTCGCCGCGGGTCAGCAGGCCCTCTTCCTTGTAGGTGTCGAGCGTGCCGAGTGCCGCGGCGCACGCAATCGGATTGCCCGAATAGGTGTAGCCGTGGAAGAACTCGATCATGTGCTCGGGGCCGGTCATGAAGGCGTCGTGGATTTCCTTCTTCACGAACACCGCGCCCATCGGGATGACGCCGTTGGAGACGCCCTTGGCGGTGGTCATGATGTCGGGCGTGACGCCGAAATAATCCGCTGCGAACGGCGCGCCGAGACGGCCGAAACCGGTGATGACCTCGTCGAAGATCAGCAAAATGCCGTGCTTGGTGCAGATCTCGCGCAGTTTCTGCAGATAGCCCTTCGGCGGCAGGATGACGCCGGTGGAGCCGGCGACCGGTTCGACGATGACGGCGGCGATGGTCGAGGCGTCATGCAGGGCAACGATGCGCTCCAGCTCGTTGGCGAGTTCCGCGCCGTATTCCGGCACGCCCTTGGAGAAGGCGTTCTTCTCCGGCAGATGCGTGTGCGGCATGTGGTCGACGCCGCCGAGCAACGTGCCGAACATCTTGCGGTTGGTGACGATGCCGCCGACCGAGATGCCGCCGAAATTGACGCCGTGATAGCCGCGTTCGCGACCGATCAGGCGGGTGCGCGCGCCCTCGCCCTTCACACGGTGATAGGCGATCGCCATCTTCAGCGCCGTTTCGACCGATTCCGAACCGGAATTGGTGAAGAAGACATGGTCCATGCCCTTGGGCGCGAGATCGACCAGGCGGTTTGCCAGTTCGAACACGATCGGGTGTCCCATCTGGAAGGCCGGCGCATAGTCGAGTTCGGCCGCCTGATGCTGGATCGCTTCCGTGATCTTGGGACGGCAATGGCCGGCATTGACGCACCAGAGGCCGGCGGTGCCGTCGAGCACCTTGCGGCCGTCGCTGGTGGTGTAGTGCATGTCCTTGGCGGACACGAACATGCGTGGCGCCTGTTTGAACTGCCGGTTCGCCGTGAACGGCATCCAGAATGCGCTGAGATCGTTCGGCGTGACTTTCAGCCGGTTGGACATGACCAAGACTTCCCCTTGTAACCTGTTTCGGTGCGGCTAACGCTTGGTCTTTCCAAAGCTTGGTCTTTGCTGCGTTTTCATGCTACGCAAATTTTTGACCGATTGGACAAACGTTAGCACCGCCCTGTCGGCGGTCAAGGGATTACTAGCGGAAATGCGGCCTGCGAAGTGCGCTCCACGGGTAAGAGAAAAACTGGTCCAGAGAATTGGTCCAGATGACCCGCTCGGCCAAGGCTTGCAGGGGTGAGCGGCGCCATGGAAGGCTCAGCCCCTCGCCGCACCCGCATCCAGCAGGAAAAGCGCGAACTGATCCTGGAGGCAGCCCTCGAAGTCTTCTCCGCCAACGGCTTTCGCGGTTCGACCATCGACCAGATCGCCGAGGCCGCCGGGATGTCGAAGCCGAACCTGCTCTATTATTTCCGCCGCAAGGAAGACATTCACGAGACACTGATGGAGCGGCTGCTGGCGACCTGGCTGGCGCCGCTGCGCGAACTCGACGATATCGGCGATCCCCTGACCGAGCTCAGGAGCTACATCAGGCGCAAGCTCGAAATGGCGCGTGATTTTCCTAGGGAGAGCCGGCTGTTCGCCAACGAGATCCTGCAAGGCGCGCCACGCATCATGCCGCTGCTGGCGGGTGAACTGAAGACACTGGTCGACGAGAAGGCCAACGTCATCAAGGGCTGGATGCGCGCGGGAAAAATCGCCCGCACCGATCCCTGGCACCTGATCTTTTCGATCTGGGCGACGACGCAGCACTATGCCGATTTCGATGTCCAGGTCCGTGCCGTGCTCGGCGCCGATCGCGGCGGCGACGGCCGCTTCGAGGATGCGGCGCGGTTTCTGGAGCAGTTGTTCATTGATGGGCTGAAGCCGAAGGGCTGACCTTGGGCGTCAGGCGCTGCGGCGCTCCGCCGGCATCGCCTCAAGCAAATTCTGCAGCTTCTCGATCGAATTCTGTTCGGCCAGCGGCGTGTAGACGATCAGCTTCATGTCCGAGCCGTCGTCGATCGACAGGCTCATATGCTCGAACGTCATGGCGCCGGCTCTCGGATGTCGGACATGTTTCACCCCCGACAATCGGCGTGCCACGTCGCGTTGCGGCCACCAGTCGCGAAACTCCGGACTTGAGCGCGTCATAAGCACGATCAGCCGCTCGAAATCCGCATCGCCCACATAGCGGGCGCTTTCCGCCCGGAACGAGGCCAGCACGGTGCGCGCCAATTGCTCCCAGTCAACCAGCAGGCGCCGGTGATGCGGATTGGTGAACACCATGTGGACGATGTTGCGGGCGTCGCCCTCTAGCAGGCCATAATCACCGAACACCGCTACCGCCGCCGGATTCCAAGCCAGCACGTCCCAGCGCCGCCCGACGACATAGGCCGGCTGCAGCACCAGGCTCTCCAGCATATGCATCAGCGGGCCATCGACCTTTTCCGGCGCAGCCACGCGGTTCTCCGGTTGCTGGCGGCCTGCCAGGATGAACAGATGCCGCCTTTCAACGGCGTCGAGGCGCAGCGCTTCGCTGAGCGCCGCTAGCACCTCCACCGAGGGTCTGACCTCGCGGCCCTGCTCTAGCCATGTGTACCAGGTGGTGCCGACGCCGGCGATCATCGCCACTTCCTCGCGACGCAAGCCTGGCGTGCGTCTCCGCAGACCGGTCGCGATGCCGGTGGCGGACGGCGTCAATCTTTCGCGGCGCGAGCGCAGGAAGGCGCCAAGCTCGCGCCGGCGGCTGTCTTCAGCGGAGTGCGTGGGGGCATCCATGAGAGCTATTATAGCAGTATTGATACCAGGATAAAGTTTGAACTGTTTGGGCTGCGTCAGGGCACCCATCTTCCATCCAGAGAGATGGAGGCTCACCAATATGGACCTGAAAGACAAGACAATCCTCATCACCGGTTCGACCGACGGCGTCGGCCGTGTCGTCGCGCAAAGGCTGGGCGCCGGCGGCGCGTGCGTGCTGGTGCATGGCCGTGACGCGGCTCGCGGCAAGGCAACCGTCGCAGAAATCGAATCCGCCGGCGGCAAAGCCGAGTTCCTCGCCGCGGTCCGCGCCGCGCTAGCCGCGGGGCTGGCTCTGATTC
>NZ_JAMYRV010000018.1:0-101283 GCF_040321555.1 Mesorhizobium sp. M0317
TCGTGCAGACCTCCAAGCCGCTGCTCATCATCTCGGAAGACGTCGAAGGCGAGGCTCTGGCCACGCTGGTCGTCAACAAGCTGCGTGGCGGCCTGAAGATCGCCGCCGTCAAGGCGCCGGGCTTCGGTGATCGCCGCAAGGCCATGCTGGAAGACATCGCCATCCTGACCGGTGGCCAGGTCATCTCGGAAGACCTCGGCATCAAGCTCGAGAACGTCGGCCTCAACATGCTCGGCCGCGCCAAGAAGGTGTCGATCTCCAAGGAGAACACCACCATCGTCGACGGCGCCGGCAAGAAGGCCGAGATCCAGGGCCGCGTTGCCCAGATCAAGCAGCAGATCGAAGAGACCACGTCGGACTACGACAAGGAGAAGCTGCAGGAACGTCTGGCGAAGCTCGCCGGCGGCGTTGCGGTGATCCGTGTCGGCGGCGCGACGGAAGTCGAAGTCAAGGAAAAGAAGGACCGCGTCGATGACGCCCTCAACGCGACCCGCGCGGCCGTGGAAGAAGGCATCGTTGCAGGCGGCGGCGTCGCACTGCTGCGCGCTTCGGCCAACATCAAGGTCACCGGCGTCAATGCCGACCAGGCTGCCGGCATCAACATCGTTCGTCGTGCACTGCAGGCTCCGGCCCGTCAGATCGCTTCGAACGCAGGTGCTGAAGCTTCGATCGTTGCCGGCAAGATCCTCGACAACAAGGGCGCGACCTACGGCTACAACGCCCAGACCGGCGAGTATGGCGACATGATCGCCATGGGCATCGTCGACCCGGTCAAGGTCGTTCGTACCGCTCTCCAGGACGCGGCTTCGGTCGCCGGCCTGCTCGTCACCACCGAAGCCATGATCGCGGAGGCTCCCAAGAAGGAGTCTGCTGGCGGCGGCATGCCTGGCGGCATGGGCGGCGGCGGCATGGGCGGCATGGGCGGCATGGATTTCTAATCCAAGCTATCTGGCTTATGCATACGGAAAGGGCGCCGAGAGGCGCCCTTTTTGTTTTGGAAAGCGGATGCTTAGGCGGCGCTGTCCGCCTGCCGCGCAACCTTGCCTGCAAGCACCGCCTGCTCGACAAGCGCCGCCACCTCGTCGGCCACCACCAGCACCGGGCCACGATCGCGGGTGGCCCTCGCAATCACCATCAGCCCTTCCAGCGAGGATTCGACCAGCAGTGCCAGGGCATGCGCCCGGCGTTCGGGCACTCCTGCCCTGACAAAGGCCTGTCGCAGCAAGCCGATCCATTGCTCGAAAGCCGATCGGCAGAGTTCCGCCAGTTCCGGCACATCGGTGGGTGAATCCAGCACCACCGGCGCGATGGGGCAACCCAGCGAAAAATCATTGTCCTCCAGCATGCGCCCGACCGACTGGTAGATGTGATGGACGGCCACTGCAGGATCGCTCTCGGCTGCCAGTGCTTCGCCCAGCCTTTTCGTGACGTCGGCAACGCTGTTGCGCGTCACCTCGATGACCAGTTGGTCCTTGCCGCCTGGGAAATGAAAATAGAGCGAGCCGCGCGGCGCCCCGCTGGCGCCCAGAATGTCGTTGAGCGAGGTGCCGTGATAGCCGCGCTGCCTGAGCAACAGGCCTGTGGTCTCGAGTATGCGGGTGCGGGTGTCGTTGGCCATGTCAACCTCTGTCAGCAGTGACGCATTATAGGCCTTGCCAAGAATATGACAATCGGTCTATATAATATGTGGATCAGTCTATATACTATTAAGGAGAGTGACATGCGCAGCTACCGTCTCGAAGGGTTTGGTGGAACCGAATCCCTGGCGATGCGCGACGAGGCGCGGACGGAACCGAAACCGCATGAGATCGTGGTGCGAGTCCGCGCCGCCTCGCTCAATCGGCGCGACACGATGATCCTTGGCGGCACCTATCCCTTGCCGGCGCGGCAAGGCATCGTGCCGCTGAGCGACGGAGCCGGTGACGTCGTCGCAATCGGCGATGCCGTCACCCGTTTTGCCGTCGGCGACCGCGTCACCGGCAGCTACTTCGCCCGCTGGATCGATGGCCGCATCAATGCCGGTCTGATCGACCAGCTCGGCTGTACGCTTGACGGCATGCTGACTGAGTTTGCCGTGCTCGACGAACAATGGGCGGCGCGACTGCCCGATCATCTGAGCTGGCACGAAGCGGCGACGCTGACCTGCGCCGGCGTGACGGCCTGGAACGCGGTGACCGGGACCCGGATTCCGAAGCCTGGTCAATGGGTTCTCACCATCGGTTCGGGTGGCGTTTCGCTGTTTGCTCTGCAGTTCGCCAAGTTGCTCGGCTGCCGGGTTGTCGCCATCACATCGCGCGCGGAGAAGGCCGACAGGCTGCGGGCGCTGGGCGCCGACCTCGTTGTCTCCAGCACCGACATACCGGAATGGGGCGGCTGGGCGCGCGAGCAGACAGGCGGCATCGACCTCGTCGTCGAAACCGGCGGCCCGGCCACCTTCGCGCAGTCGCTGATTGCCAGCACGCTTTATGGACACATCGTGCTGCTGACGCTGCAGGACGCCAGTGGCAGATCGATCGAGATGCCGGCAGCGCTTTATCAGCGCAGCCTCGCCACCATCAGCCGCCTGTTCGTCGGCAGCCGCAGCAATCTCGAGGCCATGCTGCGCGCCGTGTCGCAGCATCGCCTCAAGCCCGTTGTCGACAGGGTCTTCCCCTTTGCCGAAGCCCCCGAAGCGTACCGCCACTTCCAGCAGGGCGACGTGTTCGGGAAGGTTGTCATCGACTGCGCCTGACCCAATTGCCCGCTTTTCAACCCCGAACCAGGAGAACGACCATGACCATCCGTGAAGCTTCCGCAGAATGGCAAGGCACGCTGAAGGAAGGCGGCGGCCGTCTGCGGCTTGGCAGCGGCGTCTTCGAAGGCGCCTATTCCTTTCCGTCGCGGTTCGAGAACGGTCCGGGCACCAATCCCGAAGAGCTGATCGGGGCAGCACATGCCGGCTGCTTCTCGATGGCGCTGACCTTCATCCTCGGCCAGGAAGGCCACGTCGCCCGCACCATCCGCACCGTCGCCAAGGTGCATCTCGGCGCGACCGCCGCCGGGCCGACGATCACCCGCATCGAGCTCGAAACGGAGGCGGAGGTCACGGATCTCGCCGAAGACGAGTTCGAACGCCTGGCGCAGTCGGCCAAGGCGACTTGCCTCGTCTCGCGCGCCTTGGCCGGCGTGCCTCAGATCACCCTAAAGGCCGTGCTGGTCAAAGCCGTCAAAGATCAATGAAACCGGGAGAATATGATGAAACAGGAGCTTATCATGGACGCAGCCGGGAATGATTTGTCCCGGCAGACGGCCGAGATCATGCATCGCTTCAACGATGTGTTCCAGCTGCACGATCCGTCCGCGCTTGCCGAGTTGGTGGCGCAGGATTGCGTTATCGAAAACACCGTGCCGGCGCCGGACGGCGCCCGCCATGCCGGCAAAGAGGCGTGCATTGACCTATGGTCGGCGATCGCCACCCAGCCCGGCACGCGCTTCGACCTCGAGGAAACCTTCGTCGCCGGCGAACGGGCGACGATCCGCTGGCGCTACTTCATGGCCGACGGCAACTCCATCCGCGGCGTCAACCTGATGCGTGTCGCGGACGGGCTGATCGTCGAGCGATGGGTTACGTCAAGGGATAGAAGCGTTGCCCGATACGGCACTACCGTTCCCAGCCCGGAATCTCGCTCAAGTCGAGTTTCCGGGCCGGTTTTCTGGTCACTGGATGACGCGGTGCAGCTTCACCGTGGTGCTGGGACTGTTCTGGATGGTCTGGAAGATCACGCAATAGCGATCCGTGAGTTCGAGCAGTTGGTCGAGCTGACTTTGGGGAGCGTCGGTGTCGATGTCGAACCGCAAGCGGATTTCCTTGAAGCCCACTGGAACACCCGCAGTCACGCCGAGCGTGCCGCGAAGATCAACGTCACCTTCCGCGGAAACTTCGGCGGACCTGATCGGAATTTCGAGCACGGCCGCCGCCGCGCGCATCGAGACACCGGCGCATGCGATCAGCGCCTCCAGCAGCATGTCGCCGGAGCATAGTTCCTGGCCGCTGCCCCCGGCCATCGGATGGATGCCGGCAAGCGCCAGCCCGCGTCCGGTCTCGACCTGGCAGGTGACGGTGGACGCGTCGGCGACGCCTTTGGCCTTCAAGGTGAGGAACGCGGCCTTCGCATCCCTGCGATAGAGATCCTTGATCGGCTCCTGCGTGGCGCGAAATGTTGCGATTTCCATGAACAATCTCCTGTCTTGAATTGTCGTTGTCAAAAATGGCGAGCAGTGGCCGGGCCCTTATTCCGGCACCGCGATGCCGGAGCCGCCGAGCTCAGCCGGAAAGTCCCTGAGCTTGGGCAGCCCGTCTTTCATCGGCAGCACGGTCTCAGCGTAGTTGACGTGAACCCCAGGCGTGAATTTCACGCCTGGTATCGTTGCCGCATAGACATCGACCAGGCCGAGCGGCGGATGAACGGTCATCAGATGACCACCGCATTTCGTGCAGAACTGGCGATCGCTCATTTCGGTCTTCTCGAACCCGGACAGGAACTCCGCGCCCCCGGTGACCTTTGACGTTCTGAGGCTTCCACAGCGTGAATGCGTTCACGGGAGACGCCGACCACGATCGACAAGAACCGCAATGGCAATAGCCCATTGCCTCGGCGGCTCCGTGCACTTCGATTTCCACGGCGCCGCAAAAACACCCGCCCTTATGTACCGTCATGACTTTTGTCCCTGGTTGGTTTCGACAGCACTCAGCGCCCACTCTCGGCAGCGCTTGAGCACCGGTGCAGGTTTAGGAGTTCTGGCCGCGAACTGAATGATACGGCGTCCGCCTCGCTTGACAGCGCGTCCGGAACTCGAAAGGGATGGCTCACCGGCTAGCCGGGTGCGGGACGAAACGGAATGGCCGGGGATGCTCTGTCTGACCTGTTGAGGACGGTACGCCTTACCGGCGCGACGTTTTTTGACATTGAGGGCCACGAGCCGTGGGCCGTCTGCTCGCCGGCGCCATCGTCCATCCGGCCGAAGATCCTGCCCGGTGCGGACCATCTGATCTCCTACCATGTGGTAACGGCCGGTCGCTGCTTCGCGCGCATCGTCGGCCAGGAAGCGATCGCGCTGGAGGCCGGCGAAGTCGTCGTCTTCACCAGGAGCGACCCGCACATTATGTCCAGCAATCCGGCGTTGCGCGCCGATCCGCCGACAGCCGACGTTCTCGACATCGCAACAGCCGGCCGGATGCCGGTTTACATCAACTGCGCCGGCGACGGCGCGGCCTCGGCCAGGCTGGTTTGCGGCTATCTCGCCTGTGATGCACAGCCTTTCAATCCACTGCTCGAGGCTTTGCCGTCGGTGATCAAGGCCGGAGATGCCAAAGGCGATGGCGGCTGGCTCAGCCAGTTCATCAACCTGGCTGTCACGGAGGTGGCGCAAAAGCGCGCAGGCAGTGAAACGGTGCTCACCAAACTGAGCGAACTGATGTTTGTCGACGTGTTGCGCCGCTACTTGGAATCGCTGCCGCCACAAACCACGGGATGGCTGGCTGGCCTGCGCGATCCGCACCTGGCGAGGGCACTGGCGCTGATCCACGACCGGCCGGCGCATAACTGGACGGTGGAGGCGCTGGCGAAGGACTCCGCGCTGTCGCGCAGCGTGCTCGCCGAACGCTTCACCAGGCTGGTCGGCATGCCGCCAATGCATTATCTCGCCAAATGGCGCATGCAGATCGCCTCGGAGCTGCTCAGCGCCGGCTCCAGCAACATGGCCAGCATCGCCGCTGAAATCGGCTACGAATCCGAGGCAGCGTTCAGCCGCGCCTTCAAGAAGATGATCGGCCTTCCGCCCTCGGCCTGGCGTCTAGGCATCCGGACCGGATCCGGAACCGACGAAGAGTAGGCCGAGGCCTGGCAGCTCCTGTTCTATCGATCAGCCAGCGCCAGCTTGGCGCCGAGCATGACAAAGGCGCCGGCGAAGGTGCGGCGCATCCAGGTCAGCACCATCGGCCGCGACACGACATGGCTGCGGATCGAGGCGGCAAAGATGCCGTAAGCGACGAAGACGACGAAGGTCAGCAGCATGAAGACGCTCGAGAGCTCCAGCATCTTGGCAAATGCGTTCGGTTCGGTCGTGCTGACGAATTGCGGCAGGAAGGCAAAGAAGAAGATCGACAGCTTCGGGTTCAGGATGTTGATCAGGATGCCGGAGGTGATGACCTTGGCTGCCGAGCGGGGTGCCGCGTTTTCATCGACGCTCAGGCCGCCCTTCTCCTTCAGCGTGTTCCAGGCCATGTAGAGGAGATAGGCGACGCCGAGATATTTCAGCGTCTCGAAGGCGACAGCACTTGTGTGCAGCAGCGCCGCCAGGCCGGTGATGGCGGCGGCCATATGTGGGATGATGCCAAGCGTGCAGCCGAATGCAGCAGTGATCGAGGCGCGCGTGCCTCGCGAAAGCCCGGCGCTCAGCGTGTAGAGAACGCCGGTGCCGGGCGAAGCCACGACGATCAGCGACGTCAACAGGAATTCGATGCTCATGGTTCCTCCAACGCCCTGCCCGTAGTGGAAGCTATCGGGGGATGTGGGATCAGGCAAGGTGGGCGTCGGCTAGATCGTTGGCATCCCGTGCGCCTTGCGCGCCATCAGGCAATCGTCGCCGCCAGGCATGCAGGCGTGGCAGACGTCCGGGCGGATCTCGTAGATGCCGCAGGCCGTGTGCTTGCCGATCTCGCCCGTAAGCGCCGAACAGCGCACGCCCTCGCAGCGCATCCCGGACAGGTCGGCGGACACGAACTTTTCCGGAATCCGGTCAAGTTGCGCATCGTCCTCGGTCGAGAAGCGCGGCCATTCGGCCGAGTAGGAACAGCAGGCGCCGCAGCTCTGGCAATCGAAAACCGGCTGGTCGTCCTGTTTTGACGACCGGATATCCCTGGCGGCCAACGCGACCAGCCCAGGTGCTGCGAGATTGCGATCGGCTTGGTGCGGCAAGGCGCTATTTCTTCTTGCCTGCCTTGCCCTTGGGCGTGGCGGCTGGCGCCTCGAACAGATCGGTTGCCGACGGTTCGGCGGCCTTCGGCGCGGCAGCGGGCTTGGCCTGCTTTGCAGTGGCAGCAGCCGGCGCTGCCGGCTGGTCCTTGGTGGAAAACTTTATGGCCATGTCAGTCCTCGTCGGAAAAGCGGGATGATGGTGCGCGCGGATTGCGCAAGCGGCCGATCAGCGCCGAGACCGCTGTGATGTTCATTTCCTCGGGCGACCAGTTCCTCGCCTCGGCAATGTGGTGCGCCGCCAGTTCGCGATGCGTGCTGCCGCTATAGGCGGCATCCTGGTAGGTCACGCGCTCCTGGGTCCTTTTGTCCTCGCGGACATATTCGACCAGATAGTTCGGGGCTTCGGCACGGCCGCGCACGCCGACGCGCACCTGGGCATCGCCATGCGCGCGCTTGCAGCGCTCGAGCTTTTCCAGCACACGGCGGACATATTCGACCGGCTTGTCCAGGCCCGGGACCATGGACGCTATGGTCGCATCGGCATCGATCGGCGTCGGCGGTACGCGCTTGGTGGCCATCAGCGTTTGCCTGCCCGCTTCGGCAGCGCCGCAAGGACTGCGGCCGCTGCCATCTCGTCGGCTTCCTTTTCCTTGCGCAGTTCGCGCAAGCGCGCGGTCTTGGCTTCGCGCGCCTCGCTGACGGCATCACGCTCGGACAGGATGCGGTTGAGTGACATCGACTGGGTTTGCGTCTTGCTGAACAGCGAGCCGGCCTGGTCGGCGGTCTTGGATTGAGTGGTCAAAACTTTCTCCTGTCGGGAGCCTGGTGCCGATAGAGCGAGAGCGGTCTTCGATTACGACCAAAGCAATACGGCAGCGGGGCAGTATGGGCGGTTCAGATTGCTGGAGCGTCCCTTAGCACGTTCCGGCCGGCGTGCGGCGCACTTTTAGCGGCACGACGCACAAAATGAAAAAGGCCAGGCACCGCCTGACCTTCCATGAAAGCGCCGCGCATCCAGTTGGATGCGCAAGGCGCTCCTTTCAGCCTTTCATCGGTGCCAGTACATCCGTGGTCACCGGAAGGCCGAATTCCTTATCAGGCCGCCTTCAACTGGTCGGCGGACATCTTGCCCGACTTGTTGTCGCGGGTCATCTCGTAGCCAAGCTTCTGGCCCTCGACGATGTCACGCATGCCGGCGCGCTCTACGGCCGAGATGTGGACGAAAACGTCGGCGGAGCCGTCGTCAGGCTGAATAAAACCAAAACCTTTGGTGGCGTTGAACCATTTCACTGTGCCGGTGGCCATGAAGAACCCTTTCCCTGGCAAATATTCGTTCACCATCGTGCGACTGCACAACAGCGTTTTGTCTCGATTTTTGATGGGGAAGTTCGTCAAAGGCGCGCATCATGCGCGGATAACAAAAGTCGGTCAAACAAATATCGACATATTTCTTATAGACTTCTCTTAGCGCCGAGTCAATTTCTGGTTTGGCCGCAGCCCAAATTCAACCTGAGGATGCCTGAGGCATAAGCCTCAACTGACGAGGTGGCGGAGCGCAAGGCGTTCCCAAAAAATATTTCACGCCCCGGAACCAATCGCAAGCCGGCGCATTTCCGTGGTGTCAGCAATTCAGAGAGCAATCTCGGTAATGCTGGCAAAAGGACGCCTCCCGCACATTAAACGGTGCGAGAGGCGTTCTTGTATGTGCCGTTGTCTGACACAATTCCCAAGGGAAAACCGTTTGCACACTTTTCCTTAAACTTACGCTCGCCTACAGGATCGCGCTGATCAGCGGCAGGATCTCGTAGCGGAAACCGCGGCCGGAGCTCGACACCGGATCGCCGTCGGTGACCGCTCTTGCCTCGGCTTCGCTGCCGACACGCAGGATCAGCAGACCCCAAGGGCCGGCCGGGTCGGCGACCGGCCCGGCCAGGATCATGGCGCCCTCGGCAAGCTTGCCGCGCAGATAGTCGGCATGCCGGCCCATCAACTCCCTCTCCTCCTCCGTCAGGGTGAAGGCGAAGTCCGGCTGAGGCGGGATCAGCCGGCAGTGGAAGATTGTTGGCGCGGTAGTCTCACGCGGTCCATCATTGCTGGCCATCGGTCACTCACCGTGATGTCATTAGTGGTCCTATTCGTCCGGGCCGGGTTCCGGCCAAGTCTCCTTCGCTGCTTCCGCATACCAGTGCCGCATCGCCGGCGTTGCCAACACGGCGTCGACGTAGGCGCGCGTGTCGGGCGCGAGCTTGCCGCCATAGGTGTCGAAGCGGGTGACGACAGGTGCATACATGGCATCGGCCGCGGTGAAATGACCGAACAGGAAGGGGCCGCCTTTGCCGTATTGTTCCCGGCACTGGCGCCAGATCGTTTCGATGCGCGCGCGCTGCATTTCGCCTTCGGCGTCGAGCGGCTTGTGGGCCTTCGGCCGGCGCAAATTCATCGGCCAGCCATAGCGCACCTCGCGAAAGCCGGAATGCATCTCGGTCGCTACCGAGCGGGCCAGCGCTCGGGCGCCGATATCCTGAGGCCAAAGCTTTTTCTCCGGAAACAGGTCGGCCAGATATTCAAGGATGGCAAGGGTTTCCCAGACAATCCTGCCATTGTGATTCAACACTGGCACAAGGCCGGTGGGCGAGACTTTCGCCAGAGCGGCAAAGGTTTCGGGCGTGCGCAGGCGCACGAAACCTTCCTCGAAAGGGATGTCCAGATGCTTCATCGCCACCCATGGCCTCAGCGACCAGGACGAAAAGCACTTGTTGGCGATGATGAGCGTAAATTCAGCCAAGGCGGTCTCCCCAAAATTTCGTCACACTAGTCACATGATACGACGCGGCAAAGCGTTTCGGCGACCATATAAGCGACCATATGCGACGATGATCGGCCGCCCAGGGAACCTAAGCCAAGCCGGCCCGTTTGCCTCTTGCGAAGGAATCCCCGGAAACCCCAGGAGATGCAAAGATGGTGAACAAGGATCAGGTTGCCGGCGTGGCCAAGCAGGTCAAGGGCTCGGTCAAGGAGGCCGGCGGCAAGGCGACCGGCAACAGGCAGACCCAGGCCGAAGGCACGGCCGACAAGACCGCCGGCAAGGTGCAGAAGGTCTATGGCGACGTGAAGGACAAGATCAAAAAGGCGCTCTGACCCGATCTCGCAGGCAATGAGGAGGGCGGCTCAAGGCCGCCTTTTTCTTGTCAGAGGCTGAGGCTCTTGCTGAAGGCGCTGGTGAACTTGACCTCGCCCTGGTCGCCGGCCGCCTCGCCCAGCAGTACGTCCATGCTGTCCCCGGTTACCCTCACCAGCGCGAAGCCGCCCATATAGGCGGCCTTCGGCTTGAACAGGTCGAGGCCATCGCTTTTGTAGATCATAGGCACTTCGTGCTGATGGCCATGGAAGATGGCGATGACATTGTAGCCCTTCAGCGCCGCCAGCAGCGCCTGGCGGTCGGCCTCGCTCCACCAGTGCGGCGCGCCTGCGCCGTCATCGTCATAGGTGCGCTTGGCCGGGTCCCAGCGCTCGACCGAGAAAGCGTCCCAGCCATAGTGCTGGAACAGGATGACGGGACGGCCATCCGCCGCGTAGGTCGCCAGATCCTGCTTCAGCCACGGCAGGCTGCTCACCGCGCCATGGCCGGTGTCGCCGGCAAAGCGGTGGGTCTGGACGAGATGCAGGCCGCCCCAGTCCCAGGAATAGCAGTCGGTGTCGACATCGTATTCGGTGGCCGGCACCGGCGGCTTGAAGAACACGCCGGGGCGGTGGTTGACCTCGACATAGTCGCGCAGTTCACGCCGATACCAGTCGACATGGGGCGGCGAGCCGTTCTGGTCGAGATCGTGGTTGCCGAGGCCGACATAGACCGGCATGTGCACGCGGTCCGGGCCGACGCCTTGTTGATAGCGCTGGCTGAACTGCAACAGTTGCGTGCCTTCGCTGGGCTCGGTGATCTGGCCGCCGCCATCGTCGGTGATGTCGCCGCCGACAACGAGGCCGAGCGGCGCATCGATGCGGCTGCCGGCCGAACGCAGGCGGGTTGCAACGCCATCGATCTCGACTGGCCATTGCCGGCCGGCCAAGCCATTGAGGACAGCGACATTGCGCAACAGCGCGGCATCGGTCTTGCCTTCCTCCAGGCAGTTGGGGCTGAGGCCGCTCGACATGCGGCAGGCATGGACATCGGCGATGAACAGAAAGGTGGCGTCGATGGGCTGGATGCGCTTGCCGGTCTGGCCAAGCGCGGCGCGCGGCAGCATGCCAGCCATGGCAAGGCCGGCTGCCTGTGCGAGGAAATTGCGACGGGAGAGGACGAGCTTGCGATTCATGCCTGAAATTCAGCACAGCCGGCGCCCCACCGTCCAGTTGCCAGGAATGGCAGGTCGACACGGCACTGAGGCTCTGGCATTTCTTGGGTCATGCTGGCGCGCAGCAAATACAAGCAGAGGGGAGGATTTCATGAGAGCCGTTTCGATAGGCGTGGTGCTGGCTGGGTTGCTGCCGGGGGCTGCGGTGCATGCCGCCGATTGTGTCGACGCAAAATCGGCCAAGGCCGGCTTCGTTCTGGAAATGCCTGGCGTCCGCAGCGAGTTTCGGCCGGTGGCCGGCGGCATGGTGTCCGTCGCCAACACCTACGAATCGCAATCACCGCAGACACAGTTCCTGTTTGCAGGCCTGGTCGAAGTGTTTCGCGACAGCGATACCGGACGGGTGGCGACGATCCCGTTTTCCGATCTGCGAAAACTGTTTCCGCTGAAGACGGGAGCCAAGAGCACGATCGAATTCGTCGAGTTGTCGCCGAACAAGCAGCCGAAGAGCACCAAGACACTGAGCCTGGTCGTCAAGGGCAAGGAGACGTTCAGCGTCGGCGGCTGCAAATACAACGTGCTGGCCGTCACGGAGACCTTCAAGAACGGCGCCGGCGAAACGCTGGACACATTCACCGCGCTTTATGCTCCCGATCTGCAAGCGTCTCTCGCCCGGCGTTACGACGAAGGGACCAGCGCGGAATCGGTGAACGGTTACGAGACGATCAAGCCGCTTTCCAACTAGAACAGCGCAGTTCCGGCCTCAAGGTTTTCCCGGCCGCAGCAGGATCCTGCGACGCCGCTTCGCTCTGCTCGGGAATGGCGGCGTTGAGCTGCCCTGAAGTTCGGCCAGGCAATCGCGCAGCACGCTGGCATCCTGTGCCGCCTTGGCCATCGACATGGCGCCGGAATAGGCGGCGATGGCGAGTGCCGCAAAGCGCTCGGGGTCGGTGCCCTGCTCCCTCCCCGACTGCTGGTCGGCTCGCACCTTGTCGGCAACCGCCTGACGCCATCCGGCAAAGATATCGTCCAGAGCGGCGCGGAAATCCGGGTCAGCGAGCGACAGTTCATGCGCCAGATTGTTGAGCGGACAGCCGCGCACGAAGCCTTGCTGCTCAAGCTCGGTCGCCACCGCCTCGAACACCGCGCGCACGCCTTCGCGCGCCGAGCCTGCCGCCCGTACAGGGTTGATCCAGGTTTCATCGAGGGCCGCTGCCACGCGCTCCTCGATCACCGCCAGAGCGAGCGCCTTCTTCGTCGGGAAATGATGATGCAGCGCGCCGCCGCTGACGCCTGCGGTCGTCATCAGCTCGCCAAGGGCGGATGCATGATAGCCACGCGCCTGGAACGACGCTTCGGCGATATCGAGCACCTTGTTGCGCAGCCCTTCGGGATCGTTGGTGCGTTTTCGCGGCGGCCCTTTCGGAGCCCGAGCAATCTCTGCTGACATTTGCCAACGATAGCAGATTGACAAAACAGGACAACCAGTCTGTTTTATAAACCGGATGATCATCCTGTTTTTTGGAGACGAACAATGACCGTACCCCTGAATGCGCCTGCGACGGCAAGCCTGCTCGCTTCGCCTGTCGTCGAGTTGCGGCAGTACACGCTGAAGCCGGGCCGGCGCGAGACGCTGATCGACATCTTCGACAGTCGGTTCATCGAAGGCCAGGAACACGCCGGCATGACCATCATCGGACAGTTCCGCGACCTCGACCGCCCCGACATGTTCGTCTGGCTGCGCGGCTTCGATGGCATGGAAGCGCGGAAGCAGGCGCTCACCGCCTTCTATGACGGGCCGGTGTGGACGGCGCACCGCGACGCCGCCAATGCGACGATGATCGATTCTGACGATGTGCTGCTCTTGAAGGCGGCATGGCCAGGCGCCGGCTTCGATCTGTCAGGCGCGCAGCGAGGCGCCATGCCGGCGGATGGAAAGCCGAGCGCAGACGATGGCTTGACCGGTGTTGTTGTCATCCAGATTCATCATCTGCGGTCTGGCGCCGAAGCCGATTTCGCCGGCAATTTCGAAACGGATGCCGTTCCGGTCCTTATCGGCGCCGGCGGACGGTTGCTTGGCGCCTTCATCACCGAGCACGCCGAAAACAGCTTTCCCCGCCTGCCGGTGCGCTTGAGCGAAAACGTCTTTATCGCGGTGACGGGTTTCAACAGTCCCGAGGCGCATGCCAGTTACGAAGCCGCAGTTGCCGCTTCGCCCCAATGGCAAGCGGCCGATGTGACCTGGCGGACCGAAACCTTGCGCCTGACGCCGACGTCGCAGTCGCTGTTGCGGTAACCGGATCGGCACGCGGCCAACCGAAGTTCATACTGAGCGATAGGCCGGCGGCTTGACCGCCCTCGCCGATCGGCATTGCCTTCGTGACGCGGGCAACAGCGAGAGCATTCGATGCGACTTGGCCTTCAATGAGACTTTCTGGCAAACGAGCACTGGTGACCGGCGGCTCGGACGGCATCGGCCTGGCGATATCGGAAGCTTTCTTGCGCGAGGGCGCCGACGTGCTGATCGTCGGTCGCGACACCAGCAAGCTCGAGACCGCCCGCGAGACACTTGCGGCGGAGGGCAACGTCGGCACCCAGTCGGCCGATCTTTCGACCTCTTCCGGCATCGATGCCGTGGTCGATCGCGCGAAAGCAACCGGCCCACTCGACATCCTCGTCAACAATGCCGGCGTCGCTTATCTGGTGCCTTTCGAGACCGTCACCGAGCACCAATTCCAGCAATCCTTTGCGCTCAATGTGACGGCGGCGTTCTTCCTCACCCAGCGCCTGCTGCCGCATTTCGGCGCCGGCGCTTCGGTCATCAACATCTCGTCCTACTTCGCCAACAAGATGATCCCGAAGCGGCCATCGAGCCTGTATTCCTTGTCCAAGGGCGCGCTGAATTCGCTGACCAAGTCGCTGGCCTTCGAGCTTGGTCCGCGCGGCATCAGGGTCAATGCGATTGCGCCCGGCACGGTCGAGACCGCCATGCGGCGCAAGTCGATCGAAAACCTGCCGGCGGCAGCGCAGGCCGAGCTGAAAGCCTATGTCGAGCGCAGCTACCCGCTCGGCCGCATCGGCCAGACCAGCGATCTTGCCGGCATCGCCGTCTATCTCGCCAGCGATGAGGCGGCGTGGACCAGCGGCGGCATTTTCGCGATCGATGGCGGGTATACGGCGGGGTGACCGTTTGGACGGCCCTCTGCCTCGAACAAGCGGAGCACTTGACCAAACTTCCGATACCGCGTCTGTCTGCAGATTGAGCAATGCTTCAGACATTCGTGGTGCCATGCCGTCTATCGATCCACTGATCCTCTTCTACACAACGTTCTTCAGCAAACCCGTCGATATCGCGTCGATACAGTGCGAAATACCCGGGCGGTGGACACTGGACAAACGACGGATTTCCGAGGCCGCGGCAGTCGTCTTCCATATTCCGAACTTTCGCGAAGTTGGCGGTGCCTACAAATACCCTGGTCAATATTGGGTCGCCTGGTCGATGGAATGCGGCCAAAACTACAAGCGACTTGCCGACCTCAAAACCATGCGGCACTTCGATATCATCATGACGTATGAATCCCGGTCCGATGTCTGGGTGCCCTACCTTCCGCGTGCGGTGTGGTGGAAAGATGCGCTGGCCAGACCAATCGTACCGAAAACGGAAGAAGCGCCGGTCGCACTCTTCCAGTCGGCCGGCCTGAATTATAGCGGCCGTGTCGATCTGGCGAACGAACTGGGGCGCCACATCAAGATCGATTCTTATGGCCGATATCGCAACAGCCGATCGGTCTCTGGCCCCGATCTGGGCTCGAAGACCAAGATTGAAACCATTGCGCGGCACAAATTCTGCCTGGCCATGGAGAACTCGATCGAGGCCGACTATGTCACCGAGAAAATCTATGACGCGTTCATGGCCGGCACGGTGCCGATCTACCTTGGCGCTCCCAATGTGGACGAGTTCGTTCCGGAGCACTCCTTTATTGACGCCAGTGCCTTCGCCAGCGCCAGCGATCTTGCAGCCTATCTCCAGCACCTGATCGCAACGCCGCAAGACTACGAGGCTTATTTCGACTGGCGCTCAAAGCCATTGCCCGACAATCTCGTCAAACGGGTGCAATCATTGGAAACACCCGCGTTCTGCAGACTGATGAGCGTCGTGCGCCAGCGTCTGGAGGCGCGGACAAGCACGCCTTCCGGACGGCGAACACTTCCGTTCGGCTACAGATCCTATCTCAGGACAAAGCTGCGCCGCTGGAGGAAAAAGGTTCCGAACTGACGGTCCGCGATCAGGCGCGCTTTCAGCAAAATACGGAGGACAAAGAGCGTCTCTTGCGACGTCGAGACGGCTTCGACCTTGCCGCCATGCATCTTGGAGATCTCCGAGGCTATGTGGAGGCGCTCCCAGGGTGGACTTGAAATTCTCGGCTTCGCGATCCGAAGCTCGATCCGGATGCGATGCCGGATTTTGGTCGGGAAACTGGACAGAAGGACAAGTGCATAAGCTACCTCATCGCTGCTGTTGCCAGTGAGACGCCGTAGGTAGACGTGAATTGCGCATTGCTGATCCTGGGGGAAGTTTGCGTAGAGCAATCCGCCAGCTCGACATGATCTTATCGAGCTAAATCCGCAAGTTTCCGTCCACTTTATGGGATCAAGCCGGACTGAGGAGCAATTTCCTTCACACGAAAGTGGAGGGTGCAGGAGTCCCGAAGGGCGGCGCTACTGCTTCAACCGATTTACTGCCTGCCGACCGCAATCTCTGCTTGAAGGCCATTGTGCAACGCGATACGCCGTTGCCGAATTCGATCGTCGGAGAGACAAGTGACCGCTGCCACGACCAGAACCGAAACCGACACGTTCGGCCCCATCGAGGTTGCCGCCGACCGTTACTGGGGCGCGCAGGCGCAGCGTTCCCTCGGCAATTTCAGGATAGGCTGGGAAAAGCAGCCGGCCTCGATCGTGCGTGCGCTCGGCATCGTCAAGCGAGCGGCGGCGGAAGCCAATATGGAGCTGATGCGGCTCGATCCGGCAGTCGGCAAGGCGATCATCGAGGCGGCGCAAGAGGTGATCGACGGCAAGCTGAACGATCATTTCCCGCTGGTCGTCTGGCAGACCGGCTCGGGCACGCAGTCCAACATGAACGCCAACGAGGTGATCTCCAACCGGGCGATCGAACTTCTGGGCGGCGTCATGGGCTCGAAGAAGCCGGTGCACCCTAACGACCACGTCAATATGAGCCAGTCGTCGAACGACACCTACCCGACAGCCATGCACATCGCGTGCGCCGAGCGCATCGTGCACGATCTGCTGCCGGCGCTGAAGCATCTCCACGCTGCGCTCGAGGTCAAGACGAAGGCCTTCGCCCACATCATCAAGATCGGCCGCACCCATACGCAGGACGCGACACCCCTCACGCTGGGTCAGGAATTTTCCGGCTACGCCGCGCAGGTGGCCTCTTCGATCAAGCGCATCGAGATGACGCTGCCCGGCCTGCAGGAACTGGCGCAGGGCGGCACCGCCGTCGGCACCGGCCTCAACGCGCCGGTCGGCTTTGCGGAAAAGGTGGCGGCGCGCATCGCCGACATTACCGGCATTGCCTTCGTCACCGCGCCGAACAAGTTCGAGGCGCTCGCCGCGCACGATTCCATGGTGTTCTCGCATGGCGCCATCAACGCGGCGGCCGCCGCCCTCTTCAAGATCGCCAACGACATCCGCTTCCTCGGCTCCGGCCCGCGCTCGGGCCTCGGCGAACTGTCGCTGCCGGAAAACGAGCCGGGTTCCTCGATCATGCCGGGCAAGGTCAACCCGACCCAATGCGAGGCTCTGACGCAGGTCTGCGTGCAGGTGTTCGGCAACAACGCCTCGCTGACCTTCGCCGGCAGCCAGGGCCATTTCGAGCTCAACGTCTACAACCCGCTGATGGCCTACAACTTCCTGCAGTCGGTGCAGTTGTTGGCCGACGGCTCGATCTCCTTCACCGACAATTGCGTCGTCGGCATCGAGGCTCGCGAAGACAACATCAAAGCCGCGCTCGACCGCTCGCTGATGCTGGTGACCGCGCTGGCGCCGACGATCGGGTACGACAATGCCGCCAAGATCGCCAAGACCGCGCACAAGAAGGGCACCACCTTGCGCGAGGAAGCACTGGCCACTGGGCTGGTCAGCGAGGCAGACTACGACCGGCTGGTGCGGCCGGAGGACATGACGCATCCGGGTTAAGCGATTCCAGGGAAAGTGCCTTGCGTTTCCTCGGGAAGCGCGCAGCCCTCTTCTTGGGGATTGCGTCAACTAGAAATCCGAATTGTGTGGCGGGACAATTTGCTCCCGCCGCTGCTGGCCGCGACAAGAATTTTGCGTCGGTCGAACGATCCCGAAATGTACGTCCTGTGAACAATGTGTCGCCGGACTGGCGGCTTTGGTGAACAGTCGGCTTGGTCTATCTGACGGGACATCAACCCTTTTCGGAGAGCCACCATGTCCATCAACACTTCCGCTGCCGGCGCCGGCATCGCGTCCAACAGCTCCACCACCATCCTGCTCGGCCGCATCCTGCTCGCCGCCATCTTCCTGCTTTCCGGCTTCGGCAAGCTCACCGCCATTTCCGGCACCGCCGGCTATTTCGGCGCCATGGGCCTGCCGGTGCCGACCATAACGGCCATTGTCGTCGGCCTGATCGAATTGCTCGGCGGCCTTGCCGTGCTCGTTGGCTTTCAGACCCGCATCGCCGCCTGGGTGCTCGCGGTCTTCACCATCGCCTCGGCCTTTGTCGCCCATACCGGCTGGGCCGACCAGAACCAGATGATCCATTTCCTGAAGAACGTCGCCATCACCGGCGGTTTCCTGCTGCTGGCTTCCTCGGGCCCTGGCGCCTACTCGATCGACGCCAAGCGCGGCTGAGCTTTCCCTCCCAAGCCTGAAAAAAGCGGCGTGGAATTTTCCACGCCGCTTTTTCGTTGTCTGCCCAAGCGCGCGCCCGCCCCATCCCTGCTAGGATCGGTCTCGAAACAGCCTGCGGACAGACAACGGAGATGACCATGCCCCGCGATGCATTGCTTCTGATTTCCCGGCTGCTGCTCGCCGCCCTGCTCGTTCCCTCCGGCTACCACGCGCTCGCCGACATTGCCGGGACGACCGGCTATTTCGCCGGCCTCGGCATGCCATTGCCGACGCTTGCCGCCTGGGGCACCGGGCTGTTCGAGTTGATTGCCGGTCTCTTGATACTGGTCGGCTTTCAGACGCCGGTCGTTGCGATACTTCTTGCCGCTTTCTGCATCGTTGCAGGCTCCATCGGCCACTACGGCCAGGGCGGCGATGACCCGATGCTCACCTTCCTGCACCAGCAGATGCTGATGAAGGATATTGCCATCGCCGGTGGATTCCTGGCGCTAGCCATGGCCGGCGCCGGGGCCTGGTCGATCGACGGGCGCGGTGCCGCGGTCTGATATCGTCAAATATCGTCCCGGTTGAACCATCGATGCCCGAGGCAGGTCGACCCCCACTCCGTCTCGGCTTCGCCGAGCCCCCTCTCCCCCGATCGACGGGGTAGAGGAAGGGCGCGAGCCTATTGCCGCCAACGCTTTCCAACGAGGCTCCCTTCCTTTCCCTCCGGAGGGGGAAGGTGGCGGTGCGAAGCAGCGACGGATTGAGGAAGCCGGTGCTCGAACGCGAGGCCGACGACGACATGGTTTTGCTGTCAGGCCGCGCCTACTTCACCGACACGCTCTGCCCACCCTCGACCGCCAGCACCAGCCGGCAGTTGGTGATCCGCGCCAGTTGCGCCAGCCGTCCGGCCGGGCGTTCGCCGTAAAGATCGGAAAGTGAGGCCGGCAGCACCAGCGCCAACGTGCCATTGCCGCGGTTTTCCCATTTCAGCCGCGGCATGACGCCGGGCATGGCCGCAGTCAGCAGATAGACGACGCGCAGCACCGCCGCCAGGATGCGGGCGCGCTCGAGATAGCGCGGCGTCGCCAGGCCGCGGATTTCCGGCGCCGCATCGTTGAACACGCCTTCGTGGCGGAACAGGCCGACCAGCGCCAGGAAGGCACGGCCGGGGTGATCGACGCCAATGAAGGATGCGTGGGCAATGATGTTGAGCGACTGCTTGCCGCGATATTCCGGGTGTGCGCGCCAGCCTATATCGGCCAGCAGACAGGCAGCGTGGCGATAGCGTGCCTCATCCTCCGTCTCGTCGATGCCGAAGGCGGCAAAGGTCTTGTCCGTCCATTCGACAAGCTCATGCGCATGGGTGACCGAGCGCGACCGCAGCCGCGCCAGTTCCTCCGAAGCGGAGACCAGCGGATCGGCCTTCTGCTCGGCAGGGTCGAGCAGCGAATAGAGAAACCCTTCGCGCACGCCCAATGCCGAGACGATAATCTTCGACGGCTGCATCGCCGCCATGATCTCCTGCAGCACGACCGCGCCATAGGGCAGCAGCGAACGGCGGTTCTTCGACACACCTTCGATGCCCTTGACCTTCTCGATCTCGCCTTTCGCCACCTGCTTCAGGAAATTGGCGGCGCTTTCGACACCGATCTCATAGTGGTGCATGACGCCAAGCGGGTAGTTGGTCATTTCCATGTGCAGCCGGGCAAGGTTTCGCCAGGTGCCGCCAACGGCGTAAAAGGGCCGTCCCGGCCCGCCCTTCAACAATTTGGCGCGCGCCAGTTCGTCGCGGGTGATCTTTGCCGCCTGGGCGAGCGAATTCCTGGCCATGTCCTGCAGCCGCAGGCCACCCAGCGGCAGCGTGATGCCGTCGCCGATCGCCTCGCCATTGATGTCGATAAGCTCCAGGCTGCCGCCGCCAAGATCGCCGGCAATGCCATTGGCGGGGTGGAAGCCCGAAATGACGCCAAGCGCCGAATAATGCGCCTCCTGCCGGCCAGTGAGCACGCGGATCTCGGTCTTGAGCACATCCTGGGCGCGGTGGATGAAATCGGGGCCGTTGATCGCTTCGCGGGCCGCGGCCGTTGCCAGCACAAACATGTGCTCCGCACCCGCCTGGTCGGAGAGCGCGCGGAAACGGCGGAACTCCTCCATCGAGCGCGTCACCGCCTCGGGATCGAGCTTGCCGGTCGAAACGATGCCGCGGCCGAGACCGGCCAGCATCTTTTCGTTGAACAGCAAGGTCGGCGAGCGCGCCAGCCCTTCATAGACGACAAGGCGGATCGAGTTCGAGCCGATGTCGATGATGGACAGCGGCCGGCGATCCTGCAGCCGGCCTTGGGACGTTGAAATCATCAGCCGGTGTTCTTCTTGCGACGCTTGAACTGCGCGATGCGCTTGGGCGCATGCGACTTCAGCGCGTCACCCCGTCCCGACAGGCTCGGATTGGTCATGAAATATTCCTGCGCGTTGAACGGTTCCTCACCCTCCTCCAGCACGACGCGCCGGGAGGTTCCGTCAGCCAATACGTCGAAACTTTGCTGGTTGTCCATGATGTTGCCCAGCATGATCTGGCCAAGGATCTGTTCATGCACCGTTGGATTGGTGATCGGCACCATGGTCTCGACGCGGCGGTCGAGATTACGTGGCATCAAGTCGGCCGAGGCGATGTAGACGATCGCCTCGTCCGACGGCAGGCCATGGCCGTTGCCGAAGCAGTAGATGCGGCTGTGTTCGAGGAAGCGGCCGACGATCGACTTGACCCTGATGTTTTCCGACAGGCCGGGCACCTGCGGCCGCAGGCAGCAGATGCCGCGCACGACGAGATCGATCTCGACGCCGGCACGGCTGGCGTCATAGAGCGCGTCGATGATGTTGGGATCGACGAGCGCGTTCATCTTCATCCAGATGCGCGCCGGACGGCCAGCCAGCGCGTAGGCGACCTCGTCGGCAATGTGCTTGAGGATACGGCTGCGCAGCGTAAACGGCGAGATGGCGATCCGCATCTCATCGGTCGGCTCGGCATAGCCGGTGATGAAGTTGAACAGCTGGGCGACATCGCGCGCGATCGTCGGATCGGTGGTGAAGAAGGACAGGTCGGTGTAAATGCGCGCTGTCACCGGATGGTAGTTGCCGGTGCCGAGATGCACATAGTTACGCAGCTTGCCGTCCTCGCGCCGCACCACCAGCGACATTTTCGCATGGGTTTTGAGTTCGAGGAAGCCGAACACGACCTGGACGCCGGCGCGTTCGAGGTCGCGCGCCCAGCGGATGTTGGCTTCCTCGTCGAAGCGCGCCTTGAGCTCGACCAGGGCGGTTACCGACTTGCCGGCCTCGGCCGCGTCGACCAAGGCGCGCACGATCGGGCTGTCGTTGGAGGTGCGGTAGAGCGTCTGCTTGATCGCCACCACCTCCGGGTCGGCCATCGCCTGGCGCAGGAATTGGACCACCACGTCAAAGGATTCATAGGGGTGGTGGACGACGATGTCCTTCTCGCGAATGGCCGCGAAACAGTCGCCGCCATGCTCGCGGATGCGCTCGGGAAAGCGTGGATTGTAGGGGGTGAACTTCAGGTCGTCGCGCGGCACGGCGACGATCTCGGAAATCTGGCTGAGCGCCAGCGGGCCGGTCAGAACGCTGATGCGGCTCGAAGAGACGCCAAGCTCGCCGGCGACGAACTCGCGCAATTCGCCGGGCATCGACTTGTCGAATTCGATGCGGATGACCGAACCGCGGCGGCGCCGCTTCAGCGCCGTCTCGAACAGGCGCACGAGATCTTCCGACTCTTCCTCGACCTCGATATCGCTGTCCCGGATGATGCGGAAGGTGCCGGAACCCTTGACCTCATAGCCGGGGAACAGCTTGCCGATATAGAGGCCGACAGCCTCCTCCAACGGAATGAAGCGAACGTGCTGCTTGCGGTCGGGCAGACGGATGAAGCGCTTCAGCGCCACCGGCAGGCGCAGAAGCGCGCTCATCTCCTCGCCATTCTTGCGATGGCGCAATTGCAGCGCCATCGAGAAGCCGAGATTGGGAATGAACGGAAACGGATGCGCCGGGTCGATCGACAGTGGAGTCAGCACCGGGAAAACCTGGTCCTGGAAATGGTCTTCCAGCCAGACTTTTTCATCCTTGGTCAGTGCATCGCGGGTGATGCTCTCAATGCCTTCCTTGTTGAGCAGCAACATCAGCGCCGAAAGGCTGTTCTGCTGGTCCTCCTGCAGCCGCTCGACCTCGCGCAGCAATTGTTCCAGCTGCTGCTCCGGCGTGCGGCCGTCGGGGCTCTTGAGCGCAATGCCTTCGCGCACCTGGCCCGCAAGGCCGGCGACGCGGACCATGAAGAATTCATCGAGATTGGCGGCCGAAATCGACAGGAAACGGACGCGTTCGAGCAGCGGATGGTGCTCGTTCTGTGATTCCTCGAGCACACGCCGGTTGAACTGCAGCCAGGAGAACTCACGGTTGACGAACCGATCGGGGTTGCCGCCCTCGGGGCTCGCCACCTCGACATTGATGAATTCGCTCTGCACCGGCTTCAGTTCGTTCATGGTTCCTGCTCTTCCCCGCCAACCGTCCCTTGGAGCGCCGCTGGACGTGCCATGCCTCTAACACGCTTTTGTGACGCATGGCCCTTCGGCGAAAACCGTTCCGATTTCAGGGACATGCACTTAACCGGCTCACCGTATCCTCTGACAGGCTTTTGCGACAGTTTCATTTCATCGATCTTGCAAACAGGCCTGTTATGTTCCAGATGCTTTTCGACGAGATCAAGGAGACGACGATGGCAGGCGGTTCCATTCCCCACTTCCAGAACGATGCGGGCCATCCGGCAATCGACATCGGCGTCAAGGAATTCATGTGCACCGGCGCCAACCCGCCCTTCGACCATCCACACGTGTTCCTCGACATGGGCGACGACAATGAAAAGGTCTGTCCCTACTGCTCGACGCTCTACCGCTATTCGGCGAAGCTGAGGGCGACGGAAACGCTGCCGGCTGGTTGCCTTTATATCGACCAGGCCGCCTGATCCTTCCGCGACAAGCCCGATGGAAGACATCAGGTCCCGGCAGGTCATAATCGCCGGGGCCGGCATCGCCGGGCTGACCGCTGCCCTTGCCTTCGCCGGACGGGGTTATCCGGTAAAGCTGATCGAACAGGCACAGCACCTAGAAGCGGCCGGCGCCGGCATCCAGCTTTCGCCCAACGCAACACGCATTCTTGGAAAACTCGGCGTGCTCGACCGACTGCTGCCCGCAGCGTTGCGGCCGGAAGCGGTCGTGCTCAAGGACGCCGGGACGCTGCGCGAACTGGCGCGGGTACCGCTCGGGCACGCCGCCGAAGCGCGCTGGCAGTCGCCCTATCTTGTCGCCCATCGCGCAGATCTGCAGGCAGCGCTGCTGGGGCAAATGGCCGAACGGCCAGAGATTGAGCTCATCACCGGCGCCCGCGTGACCGGCATCGTCAAAGACGCGCAATATGTCGCCGTGACCGCCGAAGTGGACGGCCGCGAGATCGAGGCACGCGGCAAACTGCTGGTCGGCGCCGACGGCGTCTGGTCGGCGGTCCGGGCGCAACTCGCAGGCGAGGACTTCGTCAAAAGCCGTTTTTCGGGCGAACTCGCCTGGCGAGTCACGATCGCGGCCGAGAGCGCCTCCGGCGAAGCCTTTGTCGCGATCGGCGCCGCCGACTGCGTCACCACGTTCCTGCATCCAGGCTTCCACATGGTCGCCTATCCCGTCAGCAAAGGCCGGGCCTTCAATCTCGCCGCCTTCACCAAGGGCGAGCGCATGGCCGAAGGTTGGTCGGGCCATGCCGATCCCGCGATCCTCACGGCTGCCCTGCGCGGCACCGCGCCGGGCCTGACGAAGCTTGTGGCACTGGCCGGCCCATGGACGGCCTTTCCGATCCACACCGTCGAACAACAGCGGTGGACGAGCCCGCAGGGCATCGCGCTGATCGGCGACGCTGCGCATGCGATGACGCCGTTTGCCGCACAGGGCGCGGCAATGGCGATCGAAGATGCCATCACGCTTGCCGACGCTATCGCCGATTTCCCTGGCGATCTGCCCAGAAGTTTTCAAATCTGGGAAAATCTTCGGCGGCCGCGTGTCGCCAAGGCCGCGCGTCGTGGGGCCGTAAACCGCCTCGCCTGGCATGCTGCCGGCCCGGTGGCGATCGCCCGCAATCTGTTCCTGGCCATGCGCTCGCCCGACAAGCTCGCCGCCGACCTCGACTGGCTCTATGGATGGCGAGCGGACGCTCGGCAGTCTAGATCGTCGACTTAGCGATCCTTCCCACCGCCCTCTGTCCTGCCGGACATCTCCCCCGCAAGGGGGGAGATTGGATGTCGCCGTCGCCTTCGCCAAAATCGCCGGCGTCGCAGCAGGAGCGCCGCGGGCAAAACGGCTGATCTCCCCCCTTGCGGGGGCGATGGCCGGCAGGCCAGAGGGGGGTGCTGTCCCGCTGACTTCAAAAGATCCAACACTGTCGCGGTGCGATGAAGGACTGCTAGTTATAAAACCGCATCGACAAGCCCAGCGAGGCCGGCAGCGGGTTCCACCAGCCGGTGCGCAGGCCGGCGGTGCGCAGGCCGGCGGCTGTCCAGGTGTTACAGCCGACAAGCGCGTTGAAATGGCCGTTCGCCTCGAAGAAGCGGTCGAAGCTGGAATAGGCGGCGTTCTCGATGACGACCGGACCATGCGGCCCTTGCTGGAAACTCGCGTCGATATAGTCGAGCAGCGCTGCAAAACGTTCCTCATCGATGTCGAAACCGGTGACAGCAGGGTGCGGCTCGGCGATGGCCCCGGCGATATCGACATGCATGACCGAGGCGTCCAGTGTCAGCGCCTTGAGGACGGGCACTGCTTTCAGCTGCGACCAGCTCGGCGTCTCCAGATAGAAGGCCCGGCCGCCCCAGCCAAAGACGATGTAGCTCACTTCCGGGGCGTCGACAGGGATGCCGGCAGCGACCAGGAAATGGAAGCGCCGGCGCACCTCGTCATCGACGGGAATGGCGATGTCGGTGTGGATCGGATTCTCCAGCACCAGAATATGGCGCGTGCCCTCACCCGCCGCTGACGCCGGCCACAGCGGACGCGGCACCAGCGTGCCGAGCGTGGCAGCGAGCGCGACCACGATAATCAGCATGGCCACGAAACGCAGGGCTTTTCTCATGCGGCGGCGGCTTTGTGTTTCAATGGAGAAGATCAACCCCGACCCCAGATAGCAAAAGAGCCCGGCCGCATTACGGCCGGGCTCTTTTGGTTCGCATGAAAATGCTCAGTGCAGGATCTGCGACAGAAACAGCTTCGTGCGCTCGTGGCGCGGATGGTCGAAGAACTCGGCCGGCGTGTTCTGTTCGACGATCTGGCCCTGATCCATGAAGATCACCCGGTTGGCGACCTTGCGGGCAAAGCCCATTTCGTGAGTGACGCACAGCATGGTCATGCCTTCCTCGGCCAGGCCCACCATCGTCTCCAGCACTTCCTTGATCATTTCTGGATCGAGCGCCGAGGTCGGCTCATCGAACAGCATGATGCGCGGGTTCATGCACAGCGAACGCGCGATCGCCACGCGCTGCTGCTGGCCGCCCGACAGCTGGCCCGGATATTTGTTGGCCTGTTCGGGGATCTTGACGCGCTTGAGGAAGTGCATCGCGATTTCCTCGGCCTGCTTCTTCGGCGTCTTGCGCACCCAGATCGGCGCCAGCGTGCAGTTCTCCAGGATGGTCAGATGCGGGAACAGGTTGAAGTGCTGGAACACCATGCCGACCTCGCGGCGCACCTCGTCGATCTTCTTGAGATCGTTGGTGAGTTCCTTGCCGTCGACGATGATCTTGCCCTTCTGGTGCTCTTCCAGCCGGTTGATGCAGCGGATCATGGTCGACTTGCCCGAGCCCGAAGGACCGCAGATGACGATGCGCTCGCCGCGCATCACCTTGAGGTTGATGTCCTTCAGCACATGGAACTCGCCATACCATTTGTGCATGCCGATGATGTCGATTGCGACATCGGTGGTCGAGATGTGCATCTTCTTGGCATCGACCTTGATCTCTTCGGCGCTGACGGCGTTTTCTATGACCATGGCAGGTTCCCCTTTTTTGTTTTTAACGTTTGTGGCCGGTGTCCAGCCGGCGTTCCGTATACATCGAATAGCGCGACATGCCGAAGCAGAACAGCCAGAAGACGAAGGCAGCGAAAATCAGGCCGGACTTGGTGGTCTGCGGCGTCGCCCAGTTGGGATCGGAGAAGTTCTGCTTGACGACACCGAGCAGGTCGAACATCGAGATGATGATAACCAGGCTTGTGTCTTTCAACATGCCGATGAAGGTGTTGACGATGCCGGGTATGACCAGCTTCAGCGCTTGCGGCAGCACGATAAGGTTCATCTTCTGCCAGTAACCGAGACCAAGCGAATCCGCACCCTCATACTGGCCCTTGGGGATCGCCTGCAGACCGCCGCGCACCACCTCCGCCATGTAGGCGGCGGCAAACAACGAGAAGCCGATCAGCGCCCTGAGGAACTTGTCGAACGAAACGCCGGGGGGCAGGAACAGCGGCAGCATGACGCTGGCAAAGAACAGGACGGTGATCAGCGGGATGCCGCGAACGAATTCGATGAAGATAACGCACAGCATCTTGACTATCGGCATCTTCGAGCGCCGACCGAGCGCCAGCACGATGCCGAACGGCAGCGACACTGCAATGCCGACGAAGGCCAGGCTGAGCGTCACCAGCAGGCCGCCCCATAGCTGCGTCTCCACATGCGGCAGGCCGAACATGCCGCCGACCAGCAGCACGAAAGCGACGATCGGCAGCACCAGGAAAAGCAGGATCGCGTTCAGCCCCTTGCGCGGCACGCGCGGGATCAGCAGCGGCACCAGCAGCGCCACGAACAGTATGGCGACCAGGATCGGCCGCCAGCGCTCCTCAATAGGATAGCGGCCGAGCATGAATTGGCCGAACTTGGCGTTGACGAACGCCCAGCAAGCGCCGGACCAGCCATCCGGCTGAACGCCGCCTTGCGCCGCCGTGGCGCATACCGAGCGATCGGACCCTACCCACTGGGCGCTGATGAAGGCCCAGTTGATGATTGGCGGCAGGATCATCACCACCAGTGCGATGCCCAGTACGGTCAGGATGGTGTCGCCCACCGAACCGATCAGGTTCTTGCGGACCCAGGCGATAGGCCCCCGCACGCCGGCCGGCGCCTGTTGCGCCAGTGCCATTTCGGTCCGCACCCAAGCGGTATCATGTTCCTGCATGGCCTTACCTCTCCACCAGCGCCATCCTGGCGTTGACCACATTCATGACCGCCGACGTCACCAGGCTGATGACGAGATAGACGACCATCATGATCAGCACGTTTTCGACCGCCTGCCCCGTCTGGTTGAGCACTGTGCCGGCGGTCGCCGTCAGGTCCGGGTAAGCAATAGCGATGGCCAGCGACGAGTTCTTGGTCAGGTTCAAATACTGGCTGGTCAGCGGCGGGATGACGATGCGCATGGCTTGCGGCACGACGACTAGCCGCAGGATCGATCCCGGCCGCAGCCCCAGAGCGCCAGCCGCTTCCGACTGGCCCTTCGAGACGCCGAGAATGCCGGCACGCACGATCTCGGCGATGAAGGAGGCTGTGTAGCAGGACAGCGCCAGATAGAGCGACAGGAATTCCGGCCCGATGTGGAAACCGCCGGCCAGGTTGAAGGTCGATTGCTTCGGAAAATCGAAGGTCAGGGGAAAGCCGCTCAGCGCATAGGCCAGAATCGGCAGGCCGACGATCAGCGCCAGGGACGTCCAGAATACGGGAAACTGCTGACCGGTCGCCATCTGCCGCTGGCGCGCCGTGCGGGCGACGAACCATGCCATGGCGATGCCGACAAGCAAGGCGACAAAGATCAGCCAGGAGCCATCACCCCAGATGGCACGAGGAAGATAGAAGCCGCGCTGGTTGAGAAACGAGCCGAATGGCAGGTTGATGCTTTCACGCACCACGGGCAAGACCGCCAGCACGCCCGAATACCAGAAGAAGATCACCAGCAGCGGCGGGATGTTGCGGAAAATCTCGACATAGACCGTGCAGATCTTGCGGATCAGCCAGTTGTGCGACAAGCGGCCGATGCCGACGATGAAGCCGATGATGGTTGCGGTGATGATGCCGGCAACGGCGACGATGAGGGTGTTGATCAGCCCGACGACAATGGCTTTGCCATAGGTGTCGTCCGAGTTGTAGGGGATGGCGCTGACCGAGATATCGAAGCCGGCACGGCTTTTCAGGTAGCCGAACCCGGAAGAAATGTGCAGGCGCTGCAGATTGTCGATGACGTTGTGGACAATCCACCAGACGCTCGCCACCAGCAAGACGACAACCACCGCCTGGAAGACAACTCCACGGACTTTTGGATCGTTGATGAAGGAACCGCGGCTCGGCTCCTCGCGTAGAACTTCCTGCGACGCCATTGCCCATCCCCTGCAAAAAGAAACCGGAAGGCAGACAATCTGCCTTCCGGATCGCATTTCGATCAGCGGATCGGTGGCGCGTATTGCAGGCCGCCCTTGGTCCACAGCGCATTGATGCCGCGCGCGATCTTCAGCGGGCTGCCGGTGCCGACATTGCGCTCGAACATCTCACCGTAATTGCCGACTGCCTTGACGATGTTGACGACCCAGTCATTGCTAACGCCGAGATCGGTGCCGATCTTGGTTTCGGGTTCCTGGCCGAGCACGCGCTTGATCTCCGGGTTGTCCGAGGTCTTCATCTCGTCGACATTGGCCTGGGTGATGCCCAGTTCCTCTGCCTGCAGCAGCGCGAAATAGGTCCACTTGACAATGTGGTACCACTGGTCGTCCCCCTGGCGCACGGCCGGGCCGAGCGGTTCCTTGGAGATGATCTCGGGCAACACGACATGGTCGGCCGGCGCGCTGAGCGTCAGGCGGATGCCGTAGAGACCCGACTGGTCGGTGGTGTAGACATCGCAACGGCCCGCGTCATAGGCGGCGTTGACCTCTTCAAGCTTTTCGAAGACGACCGGGTTGTACTCCATCTTGTTCGCCTTGAAGTAGTCGGCGAGGTTGAGCTCGGTCGTGGTGCCGCTCTGCACGCAGACTGCCGCACCCGAAAGCTGCAGCGCCGAATTGACGCCCGGCAGCTTCTTGGCGTTGATCATGAAGCCCTGGCCGTCATAATAGGTGACGCCGACGAAGTTCAGGCCAAGTGCCGTATCGCGATTGATGGTCCAGGTGGTGTTGCGCGACAGGATGTCGACTTCGCCCGACTGCAGCGCGGTGAAGCGCTCCTTGGCGCTGAGCGGCGTGAACTTGACCTTGGTGCCGTCGCCGAAGACGGCGGCCGCGACCGCGCGGCAGAAATCCACATCGATGCCTTTCCATTCACCCTTGTCGTCAGGCGCAGCGAAGCCGGCAAGACCTGTGTTGGTACCGCACTGGATGAAGCCTTTCGCCTTGACGTCGTCGAGCGTGCTCGCCGACGCGGCCGAAGCCATCCATCCAAGCGCAGCGGCGCCGAGAATGCCAATTGCAATGTGTTTCATAACCCACAGACCCTTTTCTGTTTTCAGGTAAACCCTGATCCTCAGGCAAATCCTGATCTTTTCCCGCGTGAACCCGGCTCCCATCCGGCTCATTCCCGGAACCCCGCGTCGTAACCGACGCCCGGCCCCTCCCATTCACGAACTGCATCGAAGGCGATTATCTCTGTGAGGTCAAGGGAAATGACCGTTTCACGACAGCTTTGAAAACCAATTGCCGCAAATGCCTGAATTGCAGACAACAGCATCAGGAAAGCAGCGAGCCCCGCAAATAAAACCGGCAAAGTCCGTCGACGCTAATCCACATCCACTCATGAAATCCGCGGCTCTGGATCGCCACGCATTCCAGACTATTCATGGGGGAATTGGCCTATGCAAAGGGCACCGCCTGGCGGGCGCCCGCTGTTGCACGGCCAATGCCGCCGCTCTATGGCTAGCGCGTTCACCACAAGGCGAAGAGCAATGGCGACTGACGGCAACGAAATGGGTAGAAACACGCGGCTTGCCCATTCGGGCAACAATCCGCACGACTATTTCGGCTTCGTCAATCCGCCGATCGTGCATGCCTCGACCGTGCTCTATCCCAATGCGTCGGCGATGGCGGCTCGCAGCCAGAAATACACCTATGGCACACGCGGCACGCCGACCACCGATGCGTTGGCGCATGCGATCGACGCGCTGGAAGGCTCCGCCGGCACCATAATCGTGCCGTCGGGCCTGGCGGCGGTGACCGTCCCGTTGCTGGCGTTTCTCTCGGCAGGCGATCACATCCTGATTGTCGATTCCGTCTACCATCCGACCCGCAATTTCGCCGACACGATGCTGAAGCGGCTGGGTGTCGAGGTCGAGTATTACGCTCCGCATGCCGGCGCCGGCATCGCCAGCTTGATCAAGCCGAACACCAAAGTCGTGTTTACGGAATCACCGGCCTCCAACACCTTCGAGGTGCAGGACGTTCCGGCGATCGCCAAGGCCGCGCATGAAACGGGCGCCATCGTCATGATGGACAACACCTGGGCAACGCCGCTCTATTTCCGCCCGCTCGACCACGGCGTCGATATCTCGATCCATGCGGCGACGAAATATCCGGCCGGGCATTCGGACGTGCTGCTGGGCACAGTGTCTGCCAATGCCAACTGCTGGAAGCAGCTTTGCGAGACGTTCTACACGATGGGCTGCTGCGCCGGCCCCGACGACGTCTACCAGGTCCTGCGCGGCCTGCGCACGATGGGCGTTCGGCTGGATCACCATCAAAAGAGCGCGCTTGCCATTGCCGTCTGGCTTGAAGGCCAGCCCGGCGTGGCCCGCGTGCTGCACCCGGCGCTCCCCAGCCACCCCGACCACGCGGTGTGGAAGCGTGATTTTTCCGGCTCGAGCGGCATCTTTTCCATCGTGCTCAAAGGCGGCGGCCAGAGACAGCAGCATGCCTTCCTCGATGCGTTGAAAATCTTCGGTCTCGGCTATTCCTGGGGCGGCTATGAGAGCCTTGCCGTGCCGGTCTTCCTCGGCGACCGTACCGTCGCCAAGGGCCCCTATGACGGCCCGCTGATCCGGCTGCAGATCGGGCTCGAGGATGTCGAGGACCTCAAGGCCGATATCCTGCGCGGGCTGGAAGCGGCCGCTGCGGCATGACACCAGCAAACTTGCCAAGCTGATTCCGCTAGCCGGCTTAACCCGTTGAAAGGATTGGCGAGCGACTTTCGTAGGACGATCGACCTCGCAAAGCCGCTCATCGGTCAACCAAGCGCAATGTTATTTCCCCAATGCGCGCTTTTTCGGATCGGTTTGACTTTCAAAATCGTCGGTCCAACGCCATTGCAGGCGCTGCGCGCACAATTCCAGCCGGACTGAGCTTGCCATGGCCTTTCGTCTCTTTGTCCCCATTCTCGCCGGCGCGACGCTGCGTGAGCGCCTCATCGCTTGTATCGGCGCGATGATCGGCATTGCGCTGACCGGAGCGATCGGCGCGCTGGTGCTCGGCAACGGCCCGCATGTGCCTCTGCTGGTGGCGCCGATGGGCGCATCGGCGGTGCTGCTGTTTGCGGTGCCTGCGAGCCCGCTGGCGCAGCCATGGTCGATCATCGGCGGCAACACCATATCCGCGCTGATCGGCGTGATCGTTGCGCATTTCGTGCACGAGCCGGCTCTCGCCACGGGCATAGCCGTGGCGCTGGCGATCGCCGCCATGTCGTTCACGCGCTGCCTGCATCCGCCGGGCGGAGCCGCCGCGTTGACCGCTGTGCTCGGCGGACCGGCTGTGACCAGCGCCGGCTTCCTGTTTCCTTTCGTGCCGGTGGCGCTCAACTCCATCATTCTGGTCGCGCTCGGCTACGCTTTCCACAGGTTGTCGCGACGCAGCTACCCGCATGTGCAGGCCCCTGCCCCGAAAAGCACGCACGGAACCATCGATCCGCCGGCTCAGGAGCGCATCGGCTTCCGGGCCGAGGACATCGATGCCGCGCTGGCTGCGCTCGACGAGACCTTCGACATCGACCGCAACGATCTTGAACAGCTGCTGCGACAGGTCGAACTGCAAGCGACGATGCGCGCGCACCGAACCATGTTGTGCGAGGACATCATGTCGCGCGATGTGATTTCGGTCGATGAACACGCTTCCGCCGATCGGGCGCGTCATCTGCTGCTCGACCACAATATCCGTACGCTGCCGGTTGTCGACAAGGACGCCAGGCTGGTCGGCACGGTTGGATTGAGGGAATTGACGCGAGCCGACGAAGCCGTCGGAAGCGTTACGTCGACAGCGTCGACCGCCGCCGCCGATTCGCCCGCCATGGCCCTGCTACCGGTGCTCACCGACGGCCGCACCCATGCAGTCATCATCGTGGACGGGAACAGCCGCATCCTTGGCCTGATCACGCAGACCGATCTGCTTGCGGCAACGGCGCGAGCGCAGGCTGCTGACAAGCCGCTGGCGGAAGCAGTATTATAGGCGCCGTCGGAGCCCGGCGAAAATAGCCGGGAACCTTTTGCCGGCGATGTCATCCAATGTCTTGATCGAGGTTTCGGTCGGGGATTGGATCGAGGAACTGGCCATGCCTGCTATATCGGTGGCAATGCCCACTGCTGCTTCAAGCGAGATGCTTCTCGTGCGCCGCGCGCTGGCGCGCGACGGCAACGCCTTCCGCATCATCATGAAGACCCACAATCAGCGGCTCTACCGCATCGCCCGCGCCGTGGTGCGCAACGATGCTGAAGCCGAGGACATCGTCCAGGAGGCCTATGTCAGAGCCTTTACCCATCTCGATGCCTTTCGCGGGGAGTCCTCACTGGCCACCTGGCTGTCGCGCATCGTCATCAACGAGGCGCTCGGCCGTCTGCGCAAAAGGCGGCGGACGGTGGCGAAAAACCCGCAAGCCGAAATCATCCGGTTCCCCCTCAATCCCAGCGACGATCCGGAGCGGACGATGGCGCAGCGGCAGATCCTCGAGTTGGTCGAACGGGCGACCGACAGCCTGCCCGATGTCTACCGAGCGGTGTTCGTGGCGCGGGTGATCGAGGGGCTCAGCATCGAGGAGACCGCCGAGCTACTTGGCGTGCGACCGGAAACCGTCAAGACAAGGCTACACCGCGCCCGCGCCCTGATGCGCAAGGCACTCGACGACCAGATCGGGCCGGTGCTGCTCGACGCCTTCCCATTCGCCGGCCGGCGCTGCGACAGGCTGATCAGCGCTGTCATGCAGCGGCTCGGCCTGGAAAGCTGATCATCGGCTGATTTGGCCGATTTTCCCGGGAACGTTTGCCGCCGCTGCGCATCCAATGACCGTCAACTGAAAAACATGGCCCGGCGCGATCGCGCATCCGGGCGAAGGAGATGCCATGCTTACCCGACACACCGCCGCCCTCGCTGCCTTGCTGCTGCTTGGCGCTGCCCCGCTTGCACAAGCCGCCGACAAGCCGACGGACCCGCAGATCGCCCACATCGCCTACACGGCAGGCGTCATCGATGTGGAAGCCGCCAAGCAGGCGATCGAGAAATCGAAGACCAAGGAGGTCGTGGATTTCGCCAACGACATGGTGCGCGACCACGAAGCGGTCAACGCGCAGGCACTGGAACTGGTCAAGAAGCTGAAGGTGACGCCGGAAGACAACGCCACCAGCCAGGCGCTGACCAAGGCTGCGGCCGAGGAACGGGCAAAGCTCGCCAAGCTCGACGGCGCAGCCTTTGACAAAGCCTATGTCGACAACGAGGTCGCCTACCACAAACAGGTCGACGGCGCGCTTGAAACCCTTTTGATCCCATCGGCCAGCAATGCCGAGTTGAAGAGCCTGCTGGAGACCGGCCTGAAGATTTTCCAGGGCCATGAACAGCACGCCGAGCATGTTGCAGGTATGCTGAAGTAAGGAACAGGCCATGTCGAAACAGCAGCTGTGGATTGCACTGGCGCTGGTCTTCGGGACCTCACCCGTGCAGGCCGAAACCATTCAGGTTACCATCGACAAGCTTGTCCTTTCGCCAGCTACCGTCGAGGCGAAGGTCGGCGACACGATCAAGTGGGTGAACAAGGACGTGTTCGCCCACACGGCTACCGTCAAGGGTGGCTGGGAAGTGATGATCCCGCCTAAGACAACAGCGAGCCTGACCCTGCGGAAGGCGGAAGCGGTCGAATATTTCTGCCGCTTCCACCCCAACATGAAAGGTCATGTGGCCGTGACGGCGCCTTGATCCCGGTCCGCAAGCCCGTCCTGCTGCGTTGAGGCTCGCCTGGCTTCATCCGGACCGGTGATGTGTGTCCACGAGCCGTCACAGCCCGGCTGGCGCCGTGCGATCCAGGCATCCAGCCCTTCGCGCAGATCAGCGGTCGGAGCCATGCGGGCGAACTGCTCGGCCTCGACAGCCAAGCCTTCCGCGATGCTCTGGTTCAGGCCCCGCGCCACTGCTGTGAGGATTGAGGCAATTGCTGCAGGAGAATGTCTGGTCATGCGCCGGGCAAGATCAATTGCGGTGGACATCAGCTCCTCATGCGGCACCACCTGGTTGACGAGGCCGAGTTCGACGGCGCGCGGCGGCGGGAACCAATCGCCGGTCAACAGCAGCTCGAGCGCCCTCTTGCGCCCTGCCAGTCTCGGAAGCCGCTGCGTGCCGCCAAAAGTAGGCGGCATTGCAAGGTTGATCTCAGGCTTGGCGAACAAGGCGCGGTCGCTGGCGATAGCGAGCTGCACGGCTTCGGTGATCTCGCAGCCGCCGCCGAAGGCGATGCCGTTGACGGCGGCGATGACGGGCTTGCGGAACGCCTCCAGCCTTGCGGTCAGGCGCTGTCCGCGCATGACGAAGTCGCGCAGGGCAACGTCGACGCCGATGGCCACGCTGCCTGAGAATTCATGGATGTCGCCGCCGGCGGAGAAGGCGCGCTCTCCTGCTCCAGTGAGGATGACGGCGCGGATGGCATCGTCAGTCTCGGCGGCATCGAGGAGCGCAAGCAGGCGATCAATCAGCGCATAGTTCAAGGCGTTGAGCTTTTCCGGCCGATTAAGTGTGAGGATGGCGATCCCGTTGCGGGCCTCGGTGAGCACAAGCTCGGTCATGTCTTTTCCTTCCCTGTGTTTGTCGACGGAGAGGATCAGGCTTTCGGTTGTATGTATATTCACTAGTCGGTATACTTGCGTATGAGCGAAGCACCAAGCCCTACCCGCAAACGCATTGTCGATGCCGCAACGAAGCTGTTCTATGCCGAGGGGATCGGCCGCGTCAGCGTCGATGCAGTGGCGGAAAAAGCCGGGCTGACCAAGCGCACGCTCTACTATCATTTCAAGAGCAAGGACGATTTGATCGCGGCCTATCTCGACGGTCGCGACCAGCCGAACCTCAAGCAGATGGCCGGCTGGTTCGAGACGGCCGAAGGCGATGTCGAGCGCAAGGTCGAGGCGATTTTCACCAATCTGGCGCGCGTGGCGAAGCACCCGAAATGGAGAGGCTGCGGCTTTCTGCGCACGGCAGCCGAACTCGCTTCCATGCCCGGACACCCGGCCGTTAAAGCGGGGGCGCGGCATAAGCAGAATTTCGAGACCTGGCTGGCCGGCGAACTCACAGGCCACGGAGTCGACGAGCCGCAGACCCTGGCGCGCGAAATCGTGCTTTTGATGGACGGCGCGTTCTCGATCATGCTGATCCACCGCAACCCCGACTATGTCAAGGCCGCCGGACATGCAGCTGCAACGCTGGTTCGGGCAAGGTCAGGATCGGCGACTATCCGCTAGAGCGTTCACCGTTTAGTGGAGACGGCGAAACACGCTATCTCTTTGTTTCGACGCAATTCCGGACCGAAAAACCGCTTCACACTTTTTCCTGGAATTGCTCTAGAATCCAGCCGCCAGCCATGCCGTCCCGACGGCAAGGGTCAGCAGCGTCAATGGCAGGCCGACCTTGAAGAAGGCTGAGAAGGACAGCTGCGTGCCGGCCGCCCGCGCCTGTTCGGCGACGATCAGGTTGGCGACTGAGCCAAGCAAGGTGAAGTTGCCGGCCAGCGTCGAGCTCATCGCCACCACCAGCCAGGCACGCCCGGGGTTTTCAAGGCCGGGTATGAATGGTCGCAGCGCCAGCACGGCCGGAACATTGCTCATGATGTTGGAAAGCACCGCGGTGAAGCCCGATAGACGCCAGACGTCGTCCAGCCCGAGGTTCTTGGCCGAGGCGATGATGTCGGGCGTCAGCAGCGTCTTTTCGGCGCCGGCGACAACGATGAACAGGCCGGCGAACATGAACAGCAGCGGGCCGTCGATCTCGCGGTAGATGCGTGCCGGCTTGATGGCGCGGGTCAGCAGCAGGATGGCGCCGCCGATGAGCGCTGCCTTGGCAACCGGAACGCCGGCGAAGAAGGCGATGGCCAGGCCGACGCAGACAACCACCGCCTTCAGCACCTGTCCCGGCAGCATGCGGCCGCGATAGACTTCCGGGTTGAGATCGGCGGTGCGGGCGAATTCGGCGTGGTAGACGATGCGCACGATGACGATGACCGCGACGAGGCCGAAGAGGGCAACCGGCGCCAGGGCGGCCGAAAAGGCTGGATAGGAAATTCCCGACAGCGCGCCGATGACCATGTTCTGCGGGTTGCCGGTGATGGTGGCGACGCTGCCGCAGTTGGACGCGGTGGCGGTGGCGATCAGATAGGGAATGGGATTGCGATTGATGACACGGGTGACGTGGACGACGATCGGCGCCATGACCAGGCAGATGGCGTCGTTGACCAGGAACGCCGACAACACGCCGGTCAACAGCGTCACCATCACCAGCAGCACGAAAGGCGCGTGCGCATGCTCGATAGCGTAGGCGCCAAGCGCCCGGAAGGCGCCGGACACCTTCAGATGCGCCACCACGATCATCATGCCGAGCAGCAGCGTAATGGTGTCGAAATTGATGGCGCGATAGGCATCTTCCATACTGAGTGCGCCGATGGCGATCATCGCCGCACCCCCCAGCAAGGCGATCCCTGCCCGGTCGAGACGGAGGCCTGGAATACGCCCGATTGCGACGCCGGCATAAGTCAGGACAAGGATCAAAAGTGCCGCTGCGCCCATCAATGTCATTGGCTGACATCCTTGTCCAAACGAACCGACGCAGAAACGGACTGTTCCCGCTCGGGCATTTGCCGGGCAGCTTTAACGCCGCTCCAGCAAAGCGAAAGCCTATAACGATCCGAATGCGAAAATCGGTGGGCAAAATCGCGGGTTGACCGATGCCGGGAGCAACCGGAGCTTGATCTTGAGACGGCGGAGATTGGGAATGAGACACGCGCGGCGGACTGCCGGTGGCCTGAGATTGCCATCCGCGAACTTCCCCTCGGAAGGCTCTCGTGGCGTATGTAATTAAATTCTAATTTAGGATTTCCGGGTATGGATAGCTTAGCCATGTTTCGGCCTTGGGGTTTCAGATGGTCCAGGTTCTTGAGAGGGAATGCCGTGTCTCGGAGAACGAGGCTCTGCTGGCGCGTCCGATGGAATGTCCACAATGCCACGGAACCCGCAAGGTGTTTGTCTGCGCCCGGTGGGCCAGCTCGAACGGCCATTGCTGCCCCGGAGGAACACACCGGCTCAGTTGCCCCGGTCACAGCGTCGCGTGCATGGAGTGCGAAGAGAACCTTGAGCGTGTCTGAAGCGATCGCGACTATTGCCTGTCGGGAAAACGCAAAAAGCCCGCTCCGGCGAACCGGAGCGGGCTTTGCAACCATACGCCAAGAGTACCCTGCTGAGACCAGTACCCTGCCGAGAGCCGACCCGCTTTGCGTTTCCGCCACCGCAATAAATTGGTAGCGGCACTCCAGAAAAGCGATTGTTGGCTAACCGCCGTCGAATTACTCGCCCGACTGGCCGTCGCCAGTCACACTGCTGCCCAGAATTCCAAAGTCCTGAGACTTAGTTCCTTGTCCCGCAGTCAGGAATCCATCCGCATCCAGGCCGCGCCGCAGCAGTTCCCGCACCGCCGCGGACCGGCTTGGCATGCGCTTTTCGAAGCGCCAGTTTTCCAAGGCAGCCAATTCCTCGGCTGTCAGCATGATCTGCAGTCGCTCGGGTCGTTCCAGCTCGGCCATTCGCGCCTCCAACCGTCAAGACCAAAAAATATGGTGAGTTAGTATGTGTCTCAATTGCAGTATAGCTAGGGGTCCCCGTGCAGCGCGTCAAGAGAGGCTGATGGGCGACTCACATACAAGACCAACGATGAGGAAGACACGCCGATAGCACAACCCGCGCAGTCTGCTAACTACTTGATTTACTTGAGAATACTTTATATTCTTCTTGCCATCTGAAGGTCGTTGGCGCATCTTGACCACGACGGGACAACCGGCTCCTGAAAGGAAGGTTTCCATGCGCTACGGATATTCGGCTCGGCTACGGGAGGATCTCAATTCACGGGTCCTGGGCGCGCTGCGCTCGCGCGGAATGGTCAATATTGCGGTGGTTGCCGAGGACATACGATTGCGTAACCTGGACGAGAACGTCGCCCTTGAAGATGTCGAGCGGCTTGTGATGCAGACGGCCCAACTCTACGGCGCGGTGATGGAGTTGGACGGACTGACCTCCGTCGAGGCGGGGAGATTGACTTCGCTTGCCGACGATAAGCACGAACTGCCTGGCATCGGCAATTCCGACACCACAGGCGGCCAAACCGGTCCCCTGCTGGGATTGTCCTAAGGCGCGACCCGCTCTTTCAATCGACAAAAATCCGCGAGAGAGATTTGGACCGAGCGCAGCGGCGCCTTGAGCGTCCAGACAACGCCTTGTTCCCCAAATTTTAGTTGTCCGGTGCCGCTAAGCGCTTGTGGCGCAACCCGCTTGAGCACGACGGAGCCAAAACCGCGGCGCGTCGTCCCACTCAGGTTCGGCCCACCCAATTCACGCCAGATCAAGCTAAAGGTATCGGTGCCGTCGGTTGCCGGCGCCGTATCCCATTCGATTTCGACTCGTCCGCCGTGACGTGAAAGTGCTCTATGCTTTGCGGAATTGGTGGCCATTTCGTGGAAAGCGATGCCGAGATACTGCACGGCATTCGGGCGAAGCGTGATCACAGGCCCGGCCACCGACAAACGGTCCTGCGCCGCGAAAGCTTTGAGTTGCGCCTTGAGCAGGTCGCCGATGCTGGCGCCGCGCCATTCGGCGTCGACCAGGAGATCGTGTGATTGCGAAAGCGCCGAGATGCGCTATCGCACCTGTTCGAGGAATGTCGCCGGACTGCCCGCCGATTTGCTCGTCTCATAGATCATCGAAATGATGACCGGATGCGGGCTTCGTCGGCTTGCGTTTGCGTGCGCAGATCAAGCAGCTGTTGATGGCGCCGACAATTTCGCCCGATCCGTCGCGGAGCAGGCGTGGGTGGGCTATAAACGGAATAAGTTCGCCGTCCGGCCGCTCTGCCTGCAATGGCCTGGTCCCACGTGATATCGTGTCCTTCAACCATGGAAACGGCCATCGGGCACTCAGCATGCGCCATCGGCCGACCATCGAGGTGACGGAGTTTCCACGAGCCGCACCACAGGTCTCGGCCAAGACCGGACGATGCCCCCAAATGTCGGCAGCGGCCTCGTTGTAGAACGTGATGCGGCCGTTTTTGTCGGAACCTCGTCAGCCCGGGGCGGTTCTCCCGTTAGCCCAGCCTGACCCAGCAACAAGTCGCCTGGAAACCGTGTCGCCGATGGCAAACGACAACCATTACGGCAAACAGACCTGATCGGCATCCAGCTTCAAAGGCCGCGGAACGCTGTTTCGCAGCCTTTACGTTGCGCCGGCGGCTTCGCATCGACAGGAACCAATCTATGGCCAGAGCGTTTGCCGCTGCGTACTCTTCTCAGACGTAGCCAGACGGAGTGAGGCACATGGCTTCATCGGTACTTATCGGCATTCTGATCACTTTCCTGGTGATCATCCTGGTGCTCTATCTCATCCAGCGTCTGCCACTCGATGGCCGCACGAGGCAGATCGCGCAGATCGTTGTCATCATTATCGGCATCATTTCGCTGTTGAAATACCTGGCCGTATTTTAGGATAAGGATCGCCATGATATCCCAAACAATGGCATGGATCATTGGAACGGCGTTGTTTGCAGCAACAAGCACGGCCTACGCCCGACCCGACACGCGTTCGATGACCTGCGAGGAGACGCAGCGCCTGATCCAGAGCCATCACTCGGCGGTGTTGACGACCGGCCGGAATACTTACGATCGCTATGTCGGCCAATACGGCAACGAGTGCGACTGGCCGGAGGTGCCGGTCGCTGCCTCCGTTCCGACACGTGATGGCCAGTGCCGTGTCTATTGGTGCCGGGAACCGGTGTTCGATTTCCCGAACTGACATATCCAGCAGCCTTGCGGCGGTCGTTGCCGTGGCGCTCCCGGGTTCAGACGATGCATTGCGCGAGGCGACATGGAACCCTTGCGCTGCGGGTGAATTGATTGTGCGCATGGCGCTGCAAGATGTAGCGGTGTGATGCCCAACCAGATGGAGGAGCGGTCATGCCCAATGATACAAGGCGGAGCGGCAGCTGCCTGTGCGGCGGCATCCAGTTTTCGGTGACGGGAGATCCCTTTCGGATTGGCCTTTGCCATTGCAAGGACTGCCGCAAGGCTAGCGGGTCGGCTTTTTCGGCGTTTGCAGTGTGGCCGCTCGAGGCGTTCGAAACGACGGGTATCGTCAGCAGCTACGGCGACAGAAGTTTTTGTCCCACCTGCGGCGGCCGGGTCCCTTTGGTTCGTGAGAATGAGGTGGAAGTGACGATTGGCAGCCTCGATGAGGTGCCCACCGAAGGGCTGGAGCCCAGCTATGAACTCTGGGTCAATCGCCGTGAGCACTGGTTGCAACGCTTGCCTGCCGCCCGGCAATTCGAGCACGACCGAGTCGATGACGAGCCGACAAACCGGACAGCCGAACCGATTTCTGACGGTGTCGAGACGCCGTCTAGCTTGCCGCAACGCAAGTCGGCCTAGCGCGAGCGGCGCAGACAGCCGGCAGGCAGGAAATTCATTCTCGAAACCGCCCGATGCCGACAGGACCGGGTCCGACAACATTTCACCCGGTAGAAGCCAAACGCAAAAAAGCCCGCCTTGGCGTCAAGCCAAGGCGGGCGGTAGATCATCCGGCCTGCGCTGCCGTGGAACGATGGATTGGCCAAAGCCCTGGGCTGAGACCCATGCCGTTTGTAACCGGCGATTGACTACGGAGCGTCCCCGGTCAGCTGGAATTCGTCTTGTGGTTGCAACGATGCTACGTTTTGTTTGGAAACGAGAGCTTAAGACCACGCAATATCGTTACGTCAACTATGCTGTCCAAGTATCTCGTGGTGTGAACTGAAGGAATCTTCCTGTCTTGTACAAAAGAACGCTTTGTTTATTTTCTTTCCGTCACATAGTGTAGCGAATCTTGAATCCGGATGGGGCGGCTTTCATGCAGCCAGCGCCTTCGCAGGATCGCGGTCCGCACGTGCAATATCCACTTCACGGCAATCTTCATGCAAGCATAGTCAGCACAAAGTTCATGCGCAGACATTGGGGGGCACCGATGGACCAGCCGAGCAAAATGGAGAACCTGCAGTTCGCGCAAGGGATACTGCGGGAGCTTCGGCAGAAAGCCGAAGGCGACGGCGAGAAGCTTCTGACCTACCTCATCGACATGGCCTACCTTGAAGCCAGCGACCGCATCCGTGCCCACTGGGTCGGCAATCACGAGCCCGAAAACCGCAGGGCCAAGGGGTAGTGCCAAGGGGTAAACCCGAAACGGGGCGATGGTTGCCCCCACGGAGCGTTTGATCAGACGCTTGGGGCCGGCGAGGCCACCGGTCAGTTGGCAATACCGGCTGAGAGGTCAGCCAGAACCTCCCTCACCCGAGTTTCGCTGACGCCGCGCGTGTCCTTGACCCAGCTGGGCGTCGAAAGCGGCGGTTCGATAAAGCGAACATGGTTGTTTACGGGCCCATGCACATAGGGGCGATTCAGCCCGTAGATGAGCGCGCATGGGACGTTCAGGGCAGCGGCGGCGTGGGAAATCCCGCCATCAACCCCGAGGAACATGGTCGACGCAGCGATTTGGCACATCGCGTCAGCAATCGACGGGGTCGAGGTGAAGTCGATTGCCTCAGGAATGGCGGCGCGGATTTTTGCGGCACCGGCGTGCTCGCGCGGTCCGCCTACAATCCAGATTGCCCAGCCGCGATCATGATGGTCTCTGGCGATCGAAATGAAGCGCTCGACGGGCCATGAGCGGAAATTCTCAATGTCGGCAGTATAGAGCGCCAGTGCCGGTCGGTCGGCATCGATCTTCTTGTGCTGGCGCCATTCGTCCAGTTCGGCCGGATCGACCACAAGCCGGGGCGCCGGCCACTCTGCGCCCGCAGCCGGCTTTTCGCCAAGCGAGGCAATCGAGCAGACTTCCTCGAACAGCCGCGTCTTGCGGGGTCCGAAGGCCCATAGATGGGCCAACCAGCCGGCGGGGAAGCGATTGAGGAGGCCGAATTGCAACTCCTGCGGATAGCCGATGCGCTCCTCTATTCCGGCCATGAACGCCATCAGCGCCGCCTTGGTGCTGCTGGTCATCAGATAGGCCGTACGGTAATTTTCCTTGCGCAACTCGCCAACCAGGCGGCTGCGCTCGCCAAAACCGGGGCGCTGATGACGCTTGGCAAGCGCCCAGCCCTTCCTGACATGCGGCATCAGGCGCGCCAGCGGCGCTGCAACGGGCGAGGTGACGACATCTATGGGGCGATCAGGAAATCGCGCGGCAATGATCTGGATGGCGGAATGGCAACGGACGAAGTCGCCGACCGCGGGGAAGCCGACGAAGAGGATTGGATCGCCGGTCGTCAAGGAAGCGCTTCGCCGTCAAGGATGCGGGCATAGAGATCCAGATAGCCGCGCGCCGCTTTTTGGATGGGAAATCTCGTCGCGGCCGATTCGCGGCATTGCTGAGGCGTAAGGTCGGCGACGGCCTCGAAAGCGGCCGCAAATTCTTCATCGGTCTCAAAGAAGCGCCCGCTGTCGGCATCGACCGTCTCGGGCAATGCGCCTCGCGTCGTCGTCAGCACCGGAGTGCCGCACAACATGGCTTCGACCGGTGCGTTGCCGAACGGCTCCTCCCAGGCGATGGGGTTGAGGAAGGCTCGCGCTTCGCCGAGAAGGCGAAGCTTCGGCTCGCCGTCAACGATTCCGTGGAAACGGTATCGCCTGCCAAGGCTCTTGAAAAACAACCCTTCGCGGCGGGTCTGACTTCGGCCCAGCAGTTTCCAACGCGAGCCACCGGCGATATCGAGACCGAAATCGAATTTTTTGGCGAGATCGACGGCGCGGTTGAGGCCTTTGCTTGATCGTGCAATGCCGGCGAGAAATAGCAGGCGGTCGCCCTTTGCAGCCGACAAACGATAGGCGTCCACCGGAAAGCCATTGTAGACGAATGTCTCGCGCCCATGCTGGCGGGCATGATTGGCGCTGATAAAGCTCCAGTTTGCAACTGGCATGGGCTGGTCCGGCATAAAGCCGCGCTGCGTATTCAGCGTTGGAAATGGCACCTCGACGGGCCAACTATGGGTGTGGACGATTTGCGTGTCCCGCGGAATGGCTGCCCGGCATTCGGCATCGGTCGAAGCGTGCCGGACTTCGAAGAGCGGGTGGCTGGAGCCAGGGCCAGCGATCACCACGACTTCGTGTCCGAGACGAACCATCTCCGTGGCCAGCCATTCGACCTGACGCTGAATCCCACCGTAACCTCGGCAGGGTATTACGCCCTTCAAAACGAGCGTCACCCGCATTGACCTTGCCTCACAATGCTCTCAAAGACGGCCCAGTTGCGTCACGGGCTGGGCATTGTCAAGGTCGCGCCAGAAACGCAAAAAGCCGCGGCGGCCTCGATCGGGTTACGGAATCGTTAATCAGCGCTTGCTACTATACCGGGTGACCAAGAATCTCGGCAATGCACCCAGGACCATCTCCAGGCAACAGCCAAAGACCTCCGCTCTTGGTGGGCTGACGCCCGCCCTGTTTCCCCTTGTGGTCGTCGCGCTCGGATACATGATCGGTCGGCAATTCTTCGGCTTCTAGGGCGACTCGTCTAGGCGCGCACGGTAAAGGCTCGCGCCACGCGGGGGACGCCGTCAATGTCCACCCAACCTCCAAAACCAACCGGCGGCACCGTACGCCGCTACCCACTGCCCCGCACGTAAGCAAATTTTGTGCAATCACGGGAACGTGATATTCACTGATCACCGGACAAGGGGGCGCTGATGAGGTGTCTGGTGATCAATCTTGATCGTTCTCGCGATCGGCTGGCGCATGTCGCGTCCGAGTTCGGCCGGATCGGAGTACCATTTGAGCGTGTCTCCGCCATCGATTGCCCCGATTGCTGCTCTGTCGCCAAAAGCCCGCTAAGCGCTGCTGAGGTTTGCTGTTTCCTGAGCCACCGCTCGTGTTGGGAGATCGTTGCGAACGGCGCGGATCAATATGGCGCGGTTTTCGAGGACGACGTCGTTTTCGGCGCGGGCGCCGGCTCGCTGCTTGCTTCCGATCGATGGGTGCCGCGCGATGCCGATGTGATCAAGCTGGAAACGCATTTTGCCAAAGTGAGGGTCGGACGCAAGGAAGTCGCTCTCGATGATGGGTTTTCGCTTGCCAGACTTTATGGCCTGCACGCGGGCGCCGCAGGCTATGTCATCTCCAGATCGGCAGCGCAAAGATTGCTGCGCAGGACCATGCATCTGAGAGGAGAGGTCGACTTCGTTCTTTTTCACCCAGGATTCATGACCTGCTCGCTCAACCGAATCTATCAGATCATGCCGGCGCTTTGCGCACAGCACCATTTTGTTTCGGGACGAGAGCGCTTTCCAAGCCTCGTGCGACGGCCCGGGAGGCGGCCAAAACCGTTTCTCGATCGAATTGTCGGAGAAGCGGTGCGAACCTTCGCCTATCTTCGAAACCAGAGCCTGACCGGAACAAAGAAGATCGAGGCCGTCGCGTTCTCAGGCTCTGAGGTCGACGGCAAACCCGTCCACGGCGCGTTCATCTATGGGCAGCCCGAGCACGGCCACCTCAACAAGGCGGCCGGCATACCGATCGCGCGGAAGAATAGTTCGACCGCCAGATAAGCAGACGATAGCGGCTGCGTTACGAAACAGCCTTTTCGCGGACCGGAAGCTTCCAGCCCGGCCTGACAAAGTGGCAGGTATAGCCGTTGGGGTATTTCTCGAGATAGTCCTGATGCTCTGGCTCCGCCTCCCAGAAATCGCCCACCGGCGCAAGCTCGGTGACGACCTTGCCCGGCCACAGTCCAGAGGCATCGACATCGGCGATGGTGTCTTCGGCGACGCGCTTCTGCTCGTCGCTGGTGTAGAAGATCGCAGAGCGATAGCTCATTCCGACATCGTTGCCCTGGCGGTTCCTGGTGGTCGGATCGTGGATCTGGAAAAAGGATTCGAGCAATGTGCGAAAGCTAATCCTGGCCGGATCGAAAACGATCTCGATGGCTTCGGCATGGCTGCCGTGGTTGCGATACGTGGCGTTGGGCACATCGCCACCGCTATAGCCGACGCGGGTAGAGATCACGCCGGGATAGCGCCGGATCAAATCCTGCATGCCCCAGAAACAGCCGCCGGCAAGGACTGCACGTTCGGTGGACGTCGCCATATCATACCTCCATTGGATTGCTCCTTAGGTAGGCATTGTCGCTGGCTTCTTCCAGCATCTCAAGTGCATCACTCGTTGCCGGCCGAGCCGAACCGCCGCACGATGACCTCGAAGACGATGTCGGAAATCCACATGGCCGAGACGCCGATCAAAAAGGCGGCGGCGAGCGTCGTGGTGTCGTCGGCCGGATCGGGGATAGGCATGCCGGTTGCCCTGAACCAGGCGACGGCAGGCAGCGTCAGATACGCAGCCGCCAGCGCCCCGCAGATCGGCGAGGCAATCATCTCGCGCAGCTTGTAGCGATGGCGCGACAGTGCTCGCAGCACGCCGCCAGCTAGCCCGGCGGCGACGACCGGCCCCTTGATGCCGAGCATGTCGAAGAGGTCGTGCATCGGCTAAGGCCTCCATCCGCAGAGCTTTTGTCCCTTGCGGTTGTGCGCCAAGAGCGCTCTCGCCTCGGCGTCCGACAGGACGTCGACGGCTTCGGCCGACAGGCGCAGCGGGCTCGAAATCGCGCAGAAGCCGCCCGAAGCAGTCGTGCACCCGGCAAGCGCCACAAGCAGCGCAAGCATCAGTCCCTTGCCCATGATTTCAGCTCCTTTCGAACAGCGTCCGCCGGCAGTGCGCCGACGTCGTTCTGCACCTGCTCAGCGACCGCGCGCGCCGCGGCCTCAGCGGCCGCCAGTTTGCCGCGCTCGGCCCAGGCGCCGGCCAGCCGCTGGTGAGCGCCCCAGCAAAGGGCGGCGATGGCCGATGCCAGGAAGCCCAGCAGCACTTTGTTGCCAAGCAGGACGGCGAGGAGCGCGCTCACAGCAGCCACCCGGCGACAAGCCCGGCGGCAAAGCCGATAGCATAGGGTTGCGCGGCTTCGAGATAGGCGATGATCAGTTGTTGAAACCCTTCCATGTCAGTGCTCCCAGCCGGATTTGCGGGCCAGCCAGTGCCAGGTCTCGGTGACCGAGGCGATGGCGAGACCGGCGGCGATCTCCAGACCAGCTTGAGTGTCGGGGTCGGAAGAAAATGCCGCCGCGTCGTCGGCGCCGAGCAGGCCACGCGCGACCAGAACACCGGCGCCGTAACGCAAGCCGATGCGGATGAAGACGGCGATCATGTCGAACTCCTTGCGAAAATCGATTTCAGGATTTGAAGCAGCGCACGCCAGAACGGCAGGCGTTCGACGGGGCTGACGCGCCCGCCGGTAGACACCGGCGGCATCGCACTGCCGGGCTTCGGCGAGAGCGCTGATGGCTGGGTCGGGGGCCCGGCAAAGGTGCCGGAGCGGGCTGTAGTGCCGACATCAACAGCGCCTGGGAACGGACCGACCTGATGCGATCGCTCCAACCCTTGCCGAAAACCGGCCAGGTCGGCAGCCGCCGCAGGAATGCCAGGCGGGCATCGCAAAGATCGTCGATGACTGCGCCCGGTGGCCTGGCGCCCACAGCTTTGAGCGTGGCCGGGCCGATCCTGCCGTCCTGTGCGGTGCCAACTGCCGCCTGCAGATATTTAGCCGCCCTGCCCGGCCCACTGTTCACGGCGAAGTCGAAGACGGCATAGTCGACACCACCGGGAAGCTCGGCGCCCGCAGCGGCATCCCAATAGAAGCGGCGATAGACCGTCGCCACCTGAGCATCCGTGATATGGCGAAGGTCGTCCTTCGTCGCATCCGCCTTCACGTAGCGGCGGAAATTGGCCAGCGTCACGCCCTTCATGGTTGCGCCGCCGGGATCGGCCGGATTGTCGGACCAGCCACCTTCGGATTTGAGGACGAGCGCAAGCGCCCGCGCGAAGTTGCGGTTCATTTTGTGCCTCTTTTGGGGTTGTGAGCTAGGGGCGAGGATTACCGCCGGATCGAGCCCGAGCGCTCGGACCAAGTTCGCAGCATCAGGATCGTCGCTGTAGAGAGAGGGATCGTCCGGAGCGAACCAGCGGGCGAAAAATAGATCGGGTTGCCGGTGAGCATGCCATAGGCCTGCGGCATCTTGCCGCCGCCGATGATGCGGGCTTGCACTATGGATTTCAGCACAATGTGGCGGACTGCCGGGGCAGCACTCCAAGCCTAGCCATCCCATATTTGACGCGCATCTTCCGGGGCTTCAGGCACTTCGATGCCATTTTCAGGAAGCTCGAGGTCTTCACCATCAAAGCCGCCGAGATAGGCGCCATTGCCGTCAACGAGTATTTGTCATGGTGTCGCCTCAAAATTGGAAAGGGCTTTTTAGATGTGGCTTCTGTACCGGTATCAATCCCTGCAAATTGGACTGGTGGCACTTGTCGCTCTTGGCGCCTATGTTGCGGTGCCGGATGGCTGCTATCGACAGGCGGCTTCTTTTTGGCTGTTTTGCCTGTATCGGTAAGCGTAGACATATACATTTCCCGGTATACGGGGTCGCCCTACGAGAAATACTGCGCTCAGCAGGATCTGCTGCAGGCCAGGAGAGAAGCCGCTAATAATTAGGCCCACGCTCGCACGACGAGCCTCCAGCTACTGTTGGTAATTGTGGTGCCTGCGCCGGTGCCTTTGGCGGTGATATCAACAGCGGTGGACGAAAACCGCACATTGATGTTGGTGGCGTCCGGGACCAGCGATAGACCTTTGTTGCCTGTACCGCCGCCCGGATTAGCCAGTACTTCGTCTCCAATGGAATACCCGGCATCTGCCGTAGTGCATTGCAGCACGGCAAAGTAGTTTTTTGGCTTGACGCCGAGTCCATGCGCTAGCGTCAGTGATCCGGCATTCGTGATGGTCTGCTGCGCGCTTTCATAAAACTTCTGAAGCAACGCCGTGGACGACTGGACATAGCGTGCATCCTGTTCGGCCTGCGACCATTGCAGCTTGATCCATCCTCCCCAGGCACCGCCAGCCTGCCTGCGCCGCCATAGCTTTTGGTCTGCCGCCGTAGTGTCGTTGACGAAATCATGCACCGTCTGCGTCCGGTAGCCAGTGCTTCCGTGCGCTTCCACAAACCCCAGGAACCAATTTACGCCGTCTGGCGCATTAGCCGCCGCCGAGGCCATATACCAGCCGTTGTCCAGGGCGTTGTTCCAATCGGTGATCGTCTGCGCGACGACACCAAGGTTGGGTCGGCTATCAAGTTTCAGATCAAACCCAGCCTTGACGAACCCCGTTGTAGCCAATTGCGTGGTATTCGTTCCAGGCGCTGCGGTCGGCCCCGTTGGCGTCCCGGTAAATGTCGGGCTGGCCTTCGGCGCCAGGCTGGACACCGCGATCCCACTATCCTTCCCCACCTTGCCCGTGGTGCCCGCGAAAGTGACAATATTGTCGGTTGCCGAAGACGCAGGCCCCAAAAAATCTCCTACTCCCGTCCCGTCGGCGCCTCTGTCGCCGGCACGGTCGAACATCAGCCAGATGCTGTTGGCCACCGTCGGCAAAGTGCCGGCGCCGCTGACATAGGCGAGCGTCAGTTTGCGATAGCCGCTACCATCCACCACCGCGCCACTAACGTTGTAGACATAGGAGATAGCGGTGGAGGCTTTCGAGCGCAGGGTCAACTGGCCCTTGATGGGGTTCGTGCTGTCATCAAAGCCATCGAGGATGCCACTCACGGTGGCGCCGCCGGCATCGAGATTATCGATATAGGCCGCGGTCACCAACGCGGCGCTCGCATTGTTCAGCCGCAAGGTGCCGTTGCCCGGATCGGCGTCGGCTGTGGTCGTGGAAAAGGTGTAGCCGAGCGCCGCCACCGAGGTTGATGCCGCCGCAGCGCTGGCCGCCGCATTGGAAGCGGAGGTCGCGGCATTGGTGGCTGAGGTGGAAGCCGCGGTTGCCGAGCCCAAGGCAGCGCTCGCCGAACCGGCTGCAGCCGTAGCCGAGTTGCCTGCGTTGGTGGCGCTGGTCGCCGCGCCCGATGCCGAGCCGGAAGCCGCCGTTGCCGAATTGCCTGCATTGGTGGCGCTGGTCGCGGCTGTTGTGGCGGAGCCGGCGGCGGCCGTGGCCGAACCTGCGGCGGCGCCGGCCGAGGTGCCGGCATTGGTGGCGCTGGTGGCGGCAGCGTTCTTCGAGGTGAGCGCCGCAGCGGCGCTGGCGGCAGCAGCGCTGGCCGCGCCCACCGCATCGCCCAGCGTGTCCTCCGACAGGTAAAAGGCGATCGTGACCGCGTCGGTGCCGATCACCGGATCGAACGTTTCGAAAACATAGACGAAGTCTGCCGAGACCGCCCCCTGCTGCACATGCACCGTCGTGCCCTTCTGCAAGGTGCGGGCCGTGCGGGCATCGGCGGCGCGGAACCATGCGCCTTCGCTGGCGGAATAAATGCCGTTGTCGCGGGCGTCGGCCTGGTTCTTGACCAGCACGCGGTCGCCGACCTCGGCCGGCACGCCGTCGATGGTCTGCAGGCCGTAAAGGGTGATGTTGCCCGTCGTCGCCAGGCGCACGGGTTCACGCTCGCCGGTCAACAGGCGAACGGCGGCAGTTGCAGGTCGGGCCATAAGGCTTGCTCCATGAAAAAAGCCCCGCGAAAGCGAGGCTTGAAAGAAGTTCCAATTTGGTGCGCGACGATCAGCGCTGTGATGAAGGCCGAAGAGTTAGACGCGGCGCATCACCCCTCCTCAGGGTGCTTGCGCAGGTAGCGCAGCCGCTTGCGCTGCGCAGGCGTCACATAGCCATCCCCGGCCTCGGCCAGAATACGCTCTTCTTCGGTCGGCACTTTCTCCGGTTCAGCCGGCAGCCCAAGCTCGATCCTCAGCGCCATTGCCTCGGCGTCGCCCTCTGCATGACTGTGCGACCGATGTCATCAAAGTCCAGCAAGGGGTAAAAGCTGCGGTGTTCCCAACCCTTGGCATTCCGCTTTTTCTCTTCGTGGAGTTGATTCCATTCTTCGTATTTGGCCAGTAGCTCTGGCCTTTCCGAAGGATCACATGTCTCCAGCCGCCACAACCAGGCTATGGTCGGGTGTTGCCGCCGCTTGTTCAGTTCGATGTCGTCGTCATAGGAAACGTTCCACCGAGAAGTATCTTCCTGCCCATGTTCATTGCGGCGAGCCAAGGCCGCCGTCCCATGCGATTTTCAAGGTGACCGCTGGCCAGCCCTTCAGATGTAAGTGGGCGCCAGCGCAGCGAATCTAATAGACATTGCTGTTCTTCTCAACGGGTCCGTCCATACTGGAGCCACTTTGTCCGCTGGACAAGTATAACCCGGCAGTTCCTCCAACGCCCACGATCAGGCTGTCCAGCTGAATCATGCGTCTCAATGCTTCGGAATTACGGTGACAGTGCACTCTTTTCAATTTGTCAGCTTTAGAGCTTTCGCTCTACCTCGCACTGGTGCGGACCTCTAGAAATACGCTGTCACCGTAATCCATCATTCTCGAAATTTTCATCTACGAACATCTCGGCAAATTTCTGAGGCGAAAGCGTTACGTCGTTGTCGCGAGCAATTTCGAGGTTCCTCGCCCATAGACCCCGGATTTCCGCCGGTATTCCTCGGAAAGATGAACAGATGCGGCAATTGCGCCCTGCCACTGTCCATCGCCGCCATAGAGAGTGTGCAGTTTGGGAGCTATCGCCTTCAAGGATTTATCCACCTCTTCGGGCAGCTCACCAATTACCCACAAAACATAAAATTCCAATAGTTTAAGCAGCGGCTTTCCGTCATAGCGCGGGTTATGTTCCACTCTATCTCTCCTATGCGTCATTGATGGCGTATTCGATAAGCCTTTGACAAACCCCCGCTAGGCTAGGTTTTTCTTTTATTGAGGCAAGCCAACCCTCGATGACTTCTCGACGGATATGTATCTCAAGAAAATATTCCAAACCGGCTTCGACGGCCTCCGGTGGCGATCTTCCCGTGTCCAGCCCGGTAGCAACCATCGCATCGGAATCCTCGGTCCAAGGCTCCGACGCATAAATCGTGTCGTACTCGTCAAACTCCGACAGCCTTGCAACTATGTCTATCAGCCTGCCTACTTGCCCCAAAAGAGAAACCCTCCGCCACGATTCGGATGCAAAACCTCCTGGAAGATGGTACCATTATTATGTTGGGATCTAGGGACGAGTTGCTTGCGCCGGCGGTTCGGTGGATTTGCAAATGATCGTCCGACGCTGGTCATGGCTCGTGCTCCTTGCACTCTATTCCCCGTTTCGTCCCGCCTTTTCCAGTGCCGCCTTACGCTGAACTTCGATAGTTCGATTCCAAAAGCGCACCACTTGAAAATGCTCTTGCCTGGTCAACCAGATCTTGTTCTCCATGCTAACTGGATCGCCGCCAACCGCTACCGGTTTGATCTCGAACAATTCCATGCCTTTGGAACGCGAATCTGTACCTTGGACGCTCATTTCAAGTCCTCCAACGCAGCGAATAGACCGGCGAGGTCACGCGCTATCGTCTCGGCGGATTGCCGTTCCATAAATATGAATGGGATGCGCACGATCGGCATTTCCACATCGTGGGTGTCGAAGCCATAGGCTTCCCCTCCTCCATTCGACGCAAACAAGAGGATGCCTGGTGCGTATTTCTCAACCTCATATTCTCGATTGAAGTCTACCAACTCTTCAGCCTTGAAAAAAATTATATAGCTGTCGCCGATGAAGCCTTCACCTCCATTGTGCTCCCTAAGGAAATTGGCGTAATCCTTCGGCAACGTCACTCCCAGGCTTGCGGGCAGGCCATCGACAACTGCAGCTTGAGCCGGTGGGTCGAAACGTCCCTTAGTTAGTGCATATCCCACTGCTATTCTCCAATGTCTTTTAGTAATTTGTTCCACCAGGGCGTAACCTGCTGCTGATGAACTTCTCGGGGCAGAATGACCTTGTTGGACGGATCGGTCGGACTCCCGCCAAACTTCACTGGCTTAATTTCATGCACATCCACGGGCTGGCCGACAAGGCCTCGCTCTTGGCGGATAATGCGATTGGCCTTATCAGCCGCTTTTCTAGCAGCTTTTGCTGTGTACCTTCTAGCCGTATGAATAATCCATCTGGCTTGGGCACAACCGCTATCGGATAATCTGCCCAATCTGACATTGAGAAACTGCCCGAGGGGAGATCGAGAGCGACGGCCGGGTGTCCGCTGCCACCTTCGACGAGTCCCGCGCCTTCCTTAGACAACTCACCGGGAAGCTCTTTGGCGATGAGACCTTCGGCGCGCCCCGACGCCATGGCACTCAACGGCTCAAGTGTGCGAGGTATCCCTTTCGCGGCAACAGCAGCTCGCCCAATGCCCGGCCCAGGTATCGCCCAGCTCAATGCGTCATTTCCCTGACGCATCATCACCTTCTCGGCATTGTTCGAAGGCTCGAAGTAGCCTTGGCTGAAATCGGGAGGATCGCTTGTTCCAAGGGAAGCCCCGTAGCCAATCCCCTTCATCATTTTGCCTGCGAATATCCCCGCATTCGCACCTGCCTTGCCAAGGCCTCTGGCCTCCGATCGAAATACCTCGATCGCCGAAAGGCCAGGCTTGCCGCCAGGAAGAATCCCGCCCAGGCCGGCCTCATCCAATTCCCGAACCAAAGCTGCTCGTGCGACAGGACCCTTCGTGCGCGCGAACAACTCGCTCGCCTTCGCGTAGTTGTCCATGAAGTACATGCTTCCGCTGTCGCGCTGCTCGGCAAGCTTGAGGAGAAAAGAGAACGGCACGGGTTGGAGATTTTCATCAGCGATGCCCAATGCATTTTGCTGGGCGACAGACAAGGCTAGTGTTTTGTCGTAAGTATCTTGGTCGAAAGCCTCTGAATCAGAGGGCCCAGTGCCAAATACGGCTTTCCAACCCTCCGAGATTTCTGAAGACAATCCATCGACATAGTCACCTGGATAGACTCGCCTCCTTTCCAGGACCAGATTTGCCGCGGCAGCGGTTGAATCGTGGCCCGCCTGATCCGCCGGTGAAGCGTTCGGCCCCGGCTCGGCACTGACAACGGCGGCATTGATCTCCTGGTTCGACATGGTCGCCATGTCGAAAATCTTCTTGCCGACATTGGTACGCCATTCGAGACCCTGCCGGCGCCTGTCGCCCTCATCGAGGCCATAGATGGTCCTGTAGGCGTCCTTGCCCGGCATTGCGCCGGAGTAGGCGCCCGTGCGTGCTATCTCGTCCGGCGCTTCCCTCTCGGCGCGACCGATCTCGACGCGCGTCTGGATGTCCTGCCTGAATTTTGCGACCTTTGCCTTTAAGGCCAGCGCATCCTGTTCCTCCTGCGGAAGATCGTCCCTGAACGCCTGCGCGATGCGGTCATCCGGCGTCTGCGTGCCGACGCGGTCTTCTTTCCCGGGCGCCATCCTTGGGCCGTCCACAAAGGAGTTGCCCGCAGCCTGCGCGCTATCGCCAGCGGTCTCGCCGCCGGCGGCCGCTGCGCCGCCGAACATTTCCAGCGCGCGCTTCGGGTCCGTGGCGATCATCGCCTGAACCAGCGCCTTGGCCGAGTTGGTGCGCCAGGCGGCTTCCGCCGCTTGCCTGGCAAGCGGGTTGCCGATCTTGGCGATCAGGTCGAGCCCGCTCTGCCGGATCGCCTCGAAGGTCGCGGTGTCGTTCGGGTCGCCTTTTGCGATGGCGATGGCATTGGTCGTCAGTGTCGTGTCGACGGTGGCCTTCTCGTAGTCGTCGCGTTTGGTCTTTTGCCGCAGCGCCATGCGGTATGCGCCAACGACGCGCTTGTTTTCCTTCTGACCTGCGAAAGCGGCGCGCTGGCTTTCGGGCATCGTCCGTTTCGCATCGTCGAACAGCGTATCGTACAGGCCTGGTTTCACCACCCGGCCGGCGCGCAGGTCGACCTCGCCATACATGGCTTCATGCATGCCTGCGCCATCCGCCGGCGCGTTCGCCGCCACTTCATCTTCGGCCTGCGCGATCCGCGCGTCGAAGCCGCGACGCGCCAGCTCGGCGTCGAACGCGTCCTGCTGGTCCTTCATCTGCTGGTAGCGTTCGGCAAGAGCGGAAAGGTGGTCGCCGAAACCTTGCATGGCGCCGCCGATCGGCGACCCCTGGGGATATTGCACGGCGTTGCCGGTATCGAGCCGGCGCTGGCCGACGGAAAGGGGGATGATGTGTACCATCTAGGTGTTCCCCGCCCACGGAGCCCTGAGGGCCGCACTGTCGAAGATCACGGAGCGGCCCGGCACAGCGGCGGCCGCAGCGCTTGACGCTGCCGCTTTCGTCGGGTCGTTGATTTTGGAGAGGCCGCCAACGAGCGCGCTGCCGGCGTTGAAGATTGACGCCGTCACCGCCTGCTTGCCCTGGAAGCGCGAGATGGCGGCTTGGCTGTTGAGATTGTTCTGGCGCAGCTTCGAGCCGTACAGCAGCGCGCCGAGATCCGCCTGGCCCTGCCTGGCATTCGCCGCCAGCACCTCGGTCGGCGAGCCGGCTATGCCGACGCCGGACGCGCCGGCCTGGGCGCGCGCCTGCGCCTGCAGCAGGTCCTGCTTGTGGCGCTCCTGGCCTTGCTCGAAGGCGGCGGCTTGAGCATCCGCCTGCGCCTGCTGCTCATAGGCCTTGGCCTGATAGTCGGCCATCTGCTTCGACTGCTGGCCCTCGGCCAGCGCGCCGCCGACGGAAAGAACGGTGCCGAGAAGGGCAAGTGTGCACATGGTCAGCCTCGTTCGCCCAGGGGTTTGATTGCAGGAATGGGTTTTCTCGCGGGAATGGGTTTGATTGCGGGAATGAACTTGCTTTTGACGCCGGCGACCGGCGCGCCAAGCTGCGGGCGCGGGTCGAGTGGACCGCCGGCAGCGAGCAGGGACAAAAGCAGCCGGTCGACCTGCAGCCCGGCGCGGCTGAGGCGAGCGGGTGCGGCTGCCCGTGCGCCGGCCATGGCGGCGCGGCGGGCAGCGGTGAGGTTTATCTTCAGCTCGGCGACGCTGGCGGCGTCGAACAGGCCATTGGCGGTGGCGATGGCACGGACGAGCGCATCGGCCTCGAACAGCTCCTGGCGCAGCAGCTCGACCAGCCGGGCAGCGTTGCGCCAGCGCTCGGTCAGGGTGGCGGCTTTGGCCGCAATCTCGTCGCCAAGAGCGGCAATGTCGGCGCGGGCTTCGCTCTCGGCGGCGTCGATGCGGCGCGTGTCGGCGACGCAGATGGTTTTTTCCAGCAAGGTGATGACGTCGTTGCAGGCATCGAGCGCGGCGCGCGCCGCGGCCAGGTCGCCGTCGCCAAAGACGGCCCGGTCCTCGGCCTGCTCCAGCGCGCGCCTGCGGACGACGGCGTCGTTAATGTCGGTGTCGAGCAAGGCGATGACGGCCGCGAAATCGGCAGCCGTCCGCGCCTTGCCGAGGGTCTCGGCATGGGGGGTCATTGGGGTGGGGTCCTTGGTGGGAATGGTGCGAGAATGGTGACGTCGGCGGGACAGCACCCCCTCTGTCCTGCCGGACATCTCCCCCGCCTGGGGGGAGATTGGCAGCTCGAGCAGGCTCGCCAGTCTTGCTACGTCAGCGATTAGCGAAGGCAAAGATGCCGTTGATCTCCCCCCTTGCGGGGGAGATGGCCGGCAGGCCAGAGGGGGGTGGGCGGGAACTCGGCGTTGACTATTGCCGCATCTAGTTTTTCTACGGCTCGGCGTCGAATACCGGCGTAAACGCCCGGATCGTGCAGGGCGTCGGGTTGAGGTGGCGGATGCGGACCCTGCCCTGCCCTTCCCAGCTGTCGTCGACCGGTACATCGACATTGCCGGTGTAGAGTTTCGCATTGCCGTCGGGTGCGACGATGCTCGGCATGCGCACGCTCTCCCAGCGGCCGCGGAGGAAGGACTGCACCTGCAGCCCGGTGGTGTCGGTCTCGAGCAGCGACAGGATGACTTTCGCCACCTTCTTGCGGCGGCCGATGACGGAACCGTCCTGGCCGCCGACGTCGAGTTCCAGCGTGTTGGCCTCGGACTGGAAGGGCAGCCCGACCTGCCACTTCCCAGCTGTGGCGCCGGCGGGCAGCGCCACCTGGCCGGAGGCAACCGGCAGGCCGCGATAGACCTTGCCGCCGGCCAGCACGTCGACCAGCTGGCCGTTGAGATGGCCGAGCCCGGAGACGACGTTGACGGGTGCACCCGAATAGGTCAGTCCGCAATCGACCTGAAAGGCATCCTCCAGCATGCCGTATTCGAATGGCGTGGTCATGATTTCGATGTAGCGCCTGGTCACCCCGCCAATGGTGCGCTTGACGATCAGCCAGATGTCGTCGACGCCGTTCTGGCCAGGCGTCACCACGGCGCTTTCAACGACCGCCCAAGTGGGTTGACCGGGGGCGGATCCAGCGAAGCTGCCGCCGAAGCGATGGCGGTGCATGCCGCGCACCTCCTGGCTCGGCTGGTGGGTGTAGCCGCCAAGTTCGCCATTTTCGAGCGGGAACCACAGCATCGGGTCGGGGTCGGTCTGGAAGGCGAGTTCGACCACGCCTTGCTTGGGGATATGTTCCGAGATCTGGCCGATGTCATCGGAGGTGAATTTGGCTGTAGAACTCTGCGTCAGCTCGGCGATCGATTTGCGCGAGCGGGTGACATAGAGGAAGGACTGCCCGGCATCGACCGGGCGGATGCGGGCGCAGCCAAAGGTGCGCGAACGGCGGTTCTTGAACGAGGACGGGGTGAGTGCCTCGTCGATGCCGGAGCCGGACAGTGCCCTGATACCGCCCGACGTGCCGATCAGCAGCGCACCATCGGAATCGGCGATCCAGACGATGTCGTTGGCCTGGCCGCCGCCGGCCTGGACGAATTCCAGCGCGTCGTCATCTTCCTCGCCGAGCGCGAAATTGTCGAAGTCGCCGGTCGCCGATGCATAGACGGAGAATTTTCGACTGAAGGCCAATCGCTCTTCGTAGAGAGAGCCCGCCTCGACATATTTTCCGGGCACGAAGGTACCAAGCCGCCAGCGACTGATCGGACTGAGATCGGGCAAGGCATGGCCATACAGACGAACGGTAACGACTGTCGCGCTCGTGCGCGCTGCAATCTTGGCCCAGCGCCACCGCCCATCCGAACCGAGCAGCCGGATGGCGCGGCCAATGTCCGATATTTGGAACCCGGTATCATCGTTGATGCCGATGACCGATGACGCCGTCAGATTGAACGGCGTCATCAGGTCGCCGTCCTCGTTCGGCGCCCATTCGGCGAAGTCGGTTCTGGTACTGTCAGAGCCGCCGCCACCGTCCATGTCCATGCGCAGATATTCAAAGGCGGCCTTGTTGAAGAACTCGAAGAACCGACGCTCGGAGTTACCCCAGCCTATCTGGCCAATCCGCGAGTCGATGGTTGTCCATGTCGATCCGTCGTTCGAGCCCTGGATTTCCCATTGCGTCGGCATGTTTTCTGCTTCCGACGCGCTGTTCATGGCTTGCACCCAGTAGGCGTTGCAAACCTTCTGCGCTCCGCTCGCCTGCCGATATTGGACCCAGCCATTGGTGCCGGCACCGATCTCCGCACCTGTTCTGCTGTCCTTGTCGAAAATCGCCCACGCTGACGCGGAACCGTTGCTGGCCAAAGCCGTTCCGGCCGGAGCCGTCAAGCCTGTCATCTTCGGCACGTACGAGCCGTAACTGGCCGGCGTCATCGTGGTGCCGGTCGTGTTGATTGGATCGTAAGGGCCGTCGAGGAACTCGTAACCTGCCAGCGTCCATGTCGTGTGGGCGGTGCGGGTCAGCACTTTGGGCGCATAGTTCTTGTGGGTGATCCACATCTGGTCGGCTGACTGGACATAGGCGAGGTCGAACAAATCGGCCTCCAGATAGGGCGAGGCCACCTCGACCGTGCCGACGCGGGCGCCATAGGCATAGACGCGGATATAGAGGTCGCCGAACTCCAGGCAGTAGGCCTGCTCGGAGGAGAAGATGAAGGGGATGGCGCGCGTCTTCCTGGCCGAATTCTTCACCTCGTTGACGAAATAGCTGCCGCCGCGGGCGCGGATACCGCCATGCGGCAACGTGACGAAGTTCTCACATTTGGACAGCGCCGCACGATAGAGATCGAGTGAGGCGCGCGCGTGCAGGCGCGGGCTGATTTCGCCACGGGTGAAAACGTCCTGGATAGGGTAGAGCGCGGTCATCGGGCAGACACCCTGAAGTCGCCGCGCTGCTGCGCCCAGGATGAGGTGTAGAGCCGACCGCCGCGCTGGATGGCGTTGGCGGCAAAGGCCGCGTCCAGCGCCCGGTCATAGGCGGAGCGGGCGATGTCGATCATGCCCGCCTTGTGCGTCAAGGGATGCGCGATCTTGATGGCGAGGGCTGCCACCAGCACTTCGGTGAACAGCGCGTCCCAGTCGTTCGGGTCGGTGAGGTTGGCGATGTAACGGATGATCAATGGACCGGACCGGTCGCAGTAGATCAGCCCGGCTTCCTGGCGCCAGGAGATCGGTACGCCGTCCGGCTCGCCATTTGCGGTCAGCGGCAGCGGCCGCAGGCAATCGGCGGGCAGTTCATAGGCGAAGTTCAAGGTGCAATTGCCGCTGCCGGTGTCGGCGCCGGCGACGCTGGCGGCAAGGATGGCGAACACCCAGACGTGCCTGGCGAGTTCGGCTTCCCGCGTCAGGTCGAAATGCAGGTTGAGCAGGCGCGCCGCCTTGACGTCCTGGTCGAGACTGTCGATCGGCGCCTCGTCGAGGACGGCGAGCGCCATATTGGCGATGTCGAGCGGGGTGATGGCCATGGATCAGCGCCTCGTGGATGGTGGTTGATTGGGCAGGGGCATATGGCGGAGCGCCAATCTCCCCCCTTGCGGGGGAGATGGCCGGCAGGCCAGAGGGGGGTGCTGTCCCGCCGACCTGACGTAATTTGGAGAAGCGGTTGTGGGTTGAAGGGGGTTGAAAGGGACCGGAAGTTGGCGATCCTTCACACCCCCCTCTGTCCTGCCGGACATCTCCCCCGCAAGGGGGGAGATCAGCAGTTTCGGCGACCCGCTGGCCGGACGAAAGGTACTACGCCTCGGTCGTCTTCAGCGCGATGAAGGTCATGTTCTTGACGCTGGACGCCGTGCGGTCCCAGTTCGCCGCCAGCGCGAGCTCGGCGTCGGTGGCGAACTCGCCGGCCGAAGACGCGTCGAGGAAGCGGGTGCCGGGCACGTGCGGGACGAAGTGCCTGCGGCCGACCATCTCGGTGACGCCGCCGCCATGGCCCTGGCGCGGCTTGCGGTCGAACTCCAGCGGGCCGCCTTCCGTGTTGACCGGAAGCTCGTTCCACAGGATCGCCTTGTCCTTGAACATGAAGGCGGTGTAGACGCCGGCCGCGACCGGAATGTCGTCATCGACCACGCAACGCAGCCCCATGTAGTAGGGGATGAGCGGCCCGCCCTGCTCTGACGACGGAACATAGTCGATGAGATCGGCGAGCTTCAGTGCCTTCATCTGCTTGGAGTGCATCCAGATCGTCTTGAACTTGTCCGCGCGGTCGCCCATCAGATAGGCGGCCTCGATGATGTCGGTGTCGACGATGGAGGCGCCGGTGAGGCGCACCAGGTCGCTGCCGTCGTTGGCGATGTTGTCGGCCACGACCCCTTTCAGGATGCCGAGCAGGGTCAGCTTGTTGGCGCGCTGCCAGTACTCGGTCTGGCGCTTGACGATCAGCTTCTGCGGATCGTCGCCGGCCAGGATCGAGGTCAGGTCCGGAACGCCCCAGGCCTGGGCGCGAACATTGCGGGCGGCGACCTCGCGGCGGGCGCCGATCTTCTTCATCTCGATGGAATCGGCCGGATCGTCATTGACGGGTTCCGACGGATCGTTGCCGAGATCCTTCCAGCCGGGCATGTCGACGGAACGGCCGCCCATCGACAGCTTGGCGGTGGTGGCCGGGTCGTTGAACAGGATGCCAGCCTGGAAGATTTCCAGCGACTGGACATGCTCCTCGAACGAGTACTGGGCATAAACGGACGGAACGATCGCGTCCGCGATACGGGTATAGGCGTCTGCCATTTTTCACTTCCTTTGAGGTTTAATGTGGCGGCAAGCTTTGGAGGACTAAAGGGGATTGTTGGGCATCCAGAGGTCCGGGTTTTCACCGGCCTCGCGTGCCAGCCGCCGGGCGCGGGCGGGGTCGCTTTTGACAAGGGCTGAAATCGCCGAAATGTTGCGGTCACCGGCGGCGTTGCGCTTGAACGGATTGCCGCCGCTCAAAGCCGCGCCGCCGTCGATCGTGTCTTCCCTGAACATCGCCTCGCCGACGGCATGGAACGCCTTGGCGATCTGCGGATCGGTCAATGCGCCGTCCGGCAGAAGGATGCCCTTGGCCTTATAGGCGTCGACCAGTCCGAGCTTCTTCATCGCCCGGTTGGCGACCTCCAGCTTCTGGCGAAAGCCATCGCTGTCGGTCGGTCCCCAGTCGCGCACGAGATCGTCATGCGTGGCCTCGACCGAGCGGGCAAGCGCGATGTCCTGGCGCGCGGCCTGTTCGGCCATGTAGCCGACGAAGCGGTCATGATAGGCCTGCGCCACTTTGGGCGTGGCGCCGGCCTCGACTGCCCAGGCCTTGGACGCCTGGGCAAGCTCGTCCGAATAAGCGAAGTTTTCAGGCAGGCCGTCGGGCCGCCTGTACTCGACCTTGTCGGGCGATGTCAGCGGACGCATGGTCTCCGGCAGCCGGGCATGAAATTTCTGCCAGTCTTCCGGGGATGCGTCGGGTGCTGGAACGCGCAGGCTCTCACCCTGCTGCCGCTCCAGTTCCGCATAGGAATTGAAAACCCGATCGAGGTTTTCGGCCTTGGTCCAGCCCTTGGCTTCAGCGAGCTTGCGGTTGCCTTCGGAAAGACCGTCAAACCAACTTTTGGCGCCAGGCGCGGCGGACCCGTTATCCGCGCCTGCCGGTGGCCGTACTGGGTTGCCCGCCGGCTGCGCACGCGCCGCCACGGACCCGGCATCTGCCAGATCTGTCATGAGTGGATTCCTTTGATTGTTGTTAGAAGGAGCCGGCGGCGAAGCTTGGTATCTCCCCCCTCGAGGGGGAGATGGCCGGCAGGCCAGAGGGGGTCGCTGCGCGTGGAGCGCCGACCTCATCTGTCGCAGAATGGGAGTCGCATCCGGTCGCACCGACCCCCTCTGTCGCCTTCGGCGACATCTCCCCCTCAAGGGGGGAGATCACCGCCTACGCGTTATCGCCCCAGTTCTCCCACAGCAGCGTGATCGTGCCCGTCACCGCCAGCGTGCCATCGGCATCGATATCGGTGCCGGTCGCAAACGCCAGGTTGAGATAGAGGTCGGCTGGCGTCACCGTGCCGTCCAGAGTCACTGCAGCAGCGACATCCGCGATCGAGGCAGTCGACAGCACGGCGCCCGCGCCGTCGAGCGTGCGCGCCGTCGAAGCCAGCACATTGACCATGGCGCCTGCCAGCGTCGCACTCGATGCCGCCGCCGAGCCCAGCGACCAGGTCAGCGCCGCATTGTCGTTGATGGTCGCCGCGCGGGTGGTCAGTACCGCAAATTGCAGTCTGGCCGTGCCGCCCTTGATGCGCACCTTGCCGTCGGCGAAATCGAGCAGTTTCTGGCTGGCATAGGCCAGCGCGTCGGCGACCGGCACCTGCATGCCGGCAAGCGTGAAGACGGTGCGGTACGAGCCGCCCTGCCCCGTGGTGACGGCCTTGAGGCCGAATTTGGGCGGGGCAGATCCGGCCTCGCGGGCGGCGGCGCGCGACAGCGTCCTGGGAAGACCTCGGGTCATTGGTATCTCCATTCTTGGGGGGTGAGGAGTGGTGCGCGCAGCGCACGGAAAGCCAATTGCTTGGCTTTCCGAACGACGAACGCCCGAAGCGACAGCGAAGGGCCGGCTTCAACCCGCCGCTGGTATCCAGCAGTCAGGCGGCACAGCGGCCTCGGAATTCGATTCAATCCGAGGCGCTATCGCCCTGTTCGCGCAAGGCGTTTCCGCTTTGGCGACCATCATCTTCAAGGCCTGAGAAACCATGTCGCATTTCGTGAGCCAGCATGCCGCCGTTTGGCCGCAATGCGCCAGCAACTGGCAACCATTCGCTCCAATCCGCGTTTGGGGCTTCAAAGGAGTTCCACGATGATCATCAGACAAGCCATTGCCGCCGTGCTCATGACTGCCGCCCTGGCAGGCTGCGCGACCCAGACCGAACAGCAGCAGAGGGCAACCAACGGCGCGCTCATCGGCGGCGGTGTCGGCGCACTTGCCGGCCAGGCGCTGGGCGGCAACACCAAGAGCACCGTGATCGGCGCTGCCGGCGGCGCCTTGCTCGGCGCCGTTATCGGCCAGTCGACCACGCCGCAGCGCCGCGGCGAACAGCTCTGCCGCTACCAGGATCGCTACGGCCGCATCTACACCGCGCCCTGCGACGACCGGTATTACAATAACGATTATTGAGGAATGGCTCCACCTTCTCCCCGTTCACGGGGAGAAGGTGCCCGAAGGGCGGATGAGGGGCGGCGCCACCATCTGAAAAGCTGGCGTTGCCGAAGCTCAATCCGCGAAATTGCGGTCTTATGTAGCAAACGCACCAACATTCCGACTGCCGCTACCTGGTGGCTTCACATAAAATCCGGGAATGCCAAGAGCTGCCCCCATCGTTCGCTCGACCCGATACGAACACGCGATAAACACGCTTGTGGCGAATCGCGCGGAGGTCGCGCCATTGCGGCGGCAGCCCTGCCGCTTCCGGAAAGGCGAGCTTTACGGATAATCCTGAAGTGCGAGGCGGAAGGCAGCAAGGAGACGGCCCAGCGCATTGTTCAACTGAGGGGCTGGGAGCCGTCGCTAGTCGAGCGGATCAGGCAGTGCGTCAATACCGCGAAGGTGCGGCGAAGGCGGAAGGCCAAGGAGACAGAGCGCGTCGAGAGACGAGTTTAGACGTTAGCGCCCGCTTTGCGTGCCGCTAAGATTCGGGGGTTAACCTTGTGGCCACGCGCGGCGCGGATTTTAAGCGCAGAATCGCTATTCGCCTTTAGCTGCTGCCGCAGCGAGGCGATCTCTGAGTCGTTGAAATGGGCTGGCCCCATCGGAGCTTGGGTTTCTTTTTGGCCAGTCGGCCAGAAATGTTCCTTCACTCTCTGTAAGACACCGAATGTCGTGGCCAATTTCCTCTATCCAGAGGGACGAATGTCCACAGAATAAGTCGACTTAAGCACATCAACCGTATTCCCAGCAATGGGAAAACGACAGTGTAGGCCGTCATTGGTTGATAAAGCTGTAACTGCCGCGATGGTTCCACCCTTCGAAAGGATGTAGTTCCGCAGCGTCGCCAACGTGCCGCCAAGGGTACAATTGTCGTCGGCCAAGACATAGGTGCAATCTTGTCGCACCTCTCCCGCGAAGGCTGGTTGCCACAAAAACCGTGGGAACCGCTTCAATTTCGTGCGACCCGGACGCGCCGTTTCGATGATCTGGTCATCGATGGGGCAGTCCATTTCTTGGGCGAGATATGCGGCGTAGGCAAATGGAAGCGCATTTGTCGGGCGAAGGGCATTTCCTCCTTCGTCCATATCGTGAGGATCATATTCCGGGTGAGGAATCACTATCCGAGCGGGTTTCTTCTTGGCGAGAACAAGATCAATTATCTGCTCAACCACAGTCTGACGCACGCATTGGTCGACCAAATCAGCGGCGGCGCTTTCGTCAAACTGCTTCTTGGCGCGCTCGTATATCTCTGTCCCTCTAGCCGCCTCCTTTGCCGATTTTTTATAGGTTCCCTTCAACTCGCTCCATCGACAGTGCGAAAGAATGAGCTGTGGGTCATCTGCCTGCCAAGGTAGACGGGGATGCCGGCCAATTTTGCTATTCACGCGGGCACATTCAGCAGAATCTCAACAATCGCCTCTTCTGCAATACTATTCCGCTCTTTGCCAGTACCCAGCCCATACGCGGCTAACAGAATGATTGAGCGCACCACCAAGCAATGCGAAGGCATTGCCGCCATTCGACTGGCGACGGTGATCTTCCAGCCATGCGGCGTGATTGGTTGAGGTAGCGGTGCGAAACGAGCAATGGTCGAGGAAGGGATGAAAAAGAATGATCCCGGCCGGATCTAAAGGCCAGAAACGGCCAGCCGAGGGGATCGGCATGCCGTCTGCGACATGTGCATTTGTGGCCAGGTCCGGAGGCATATCCCGAAATATTGCCTGGAGCAGCTGCAATCACGGCAAACGCTAGCGGGACAGCGCCCCCCCTCTGTCCTGCCGGACATCTCCCCCACACGGGGGGAGATTGGCAGCTTTGCGGATGCCGCCTACCCTTCCGCCCGTGCCGCCTTCTCCAGCGCAGCCAGCTGCGTCTCGTCCAGCGTCAGAAACCCCATTATGTGCTGCACGACTTCTGCCCGCGCGTTGCTGAGCGCGCTGTGCAGTTCGAAGCCGTTGGGCGTCCTCGTCCTGGCCATCCACTCGCCATAGGACGGGCGGCGGTAGTAGCCGACGGTTGCCGCGAGGTCGGCCAGCACCATTTCGCCGTCCTCGCCGGAGAACACCCTGAGATAGGCCTTGGTCAGCGCGTCGCGCGCCTTGGCGGGGCCGCCGGCCTGACTGGCGCGGGCGAAGCGTTTGGCGCTCATGCGCCCTGCCCCGGCGCGGCCGGAACGGCCGTCGCCTTCCCGCCAGCGCCCGGCGCGGCCGGCACGGCCGTCGCTTGCCCGCCGGCGCCCGCCTGCAGCATCAATGCATCGAGTAACCCGCTGTCGCGCGCCTGCACCGCTGCCGGCACCGCGTCCTTGGCGACCTTGCCGGCGGAGGCGATCGCCGCCATGCCGGCCTGTGCCTGTTGGGCCTGTGCTCTTGCTCCACGCAGACCCTCCACCTCCTCCTTGCGCCGAAAGATGCGCTGCGGGCTGCGGCCGGCGCTCTGCACGATCTTCAGCGCCTCGTCGCCGTCGATATTGTCCATGATGCCGGGATCGAACTGCGCCATCTGCATGGCCGTCGTCACCACCTGGATGGTGTCGCGCGCTTCGGCCGAGCGCCTGAGCACATCGAGCGGGCCGGTGAAGGTCGGCCGCACCGACTTGCCGGCGAGGCTTTCCGGCGGCGCGAAGCGGCTGTCCTCGTCATAGAGGCCCTTGTCTTCCAAAATGCCGAGCTCGCGGTCGAGATTGCTGGCAAACCCGGCCTGGATGATCGAGCCCGAGGGGCCGAGCAGCGCGCCCTTTTCCTCCTGGCGGATTAGCGCCTCCGTCGCCGTCATCTGCGGGTTCTGCACCAGCGTCTGGAACAAATTGACGAACATCATGTCGCGGATTTCCTCCGCCCGGCTCGCCGCATAGTTGAAGGCGTAGGTCGGGTTCTGTCCGGTCGCGATCGGCTGGATCAGCGGCCTTCCATTGTCGTCGATGAGGCCGGGATAATTCTCGCCGGGGTTGAGCACCGGGACATAATCGAGCCTGGCCTTGGACGCGGTTGCCGGATCGGTGATCTGCTGCAGGGCGCGCAGGCCCGAGCGGCGCACCGCGTTTTCCTCGCGCACCGTCGTCAGCGCCTCGATGGTCGGCGAGATACCATAGGGATCGCCCTCGTAGCGGCGCCAGTTGAATGTCGACACCGGGAAGGAGCGGAAACCGCTTTCCCTGACGATCTCCTCCTCGTCCTCGATGACGTGATAGGAGGCGAATGCCGTGTCGAGATACTGGTAGTCGCCGGAAAGCCGGTACATCTTGCGCTCGTCGCGCGGCTGGATGCACTGGATCAGCGAGATTTTCGTCTCGCATTTGGCGGGATCGTCGACCAGCATCTTGATCCGCGCCGGCATTTTTTCGTAGCCGAGCAGCTGCGCCGCCTGTCTTGCCGTGCGCTCGTAGCGGCGGTGGAAAATGTCGACCTGGCCCCAGCGGTTGCGGGCGAGATAGCCCTCGACCACGGGGATCGAGGCATAGCGGATCAGCGTGCCGCCAAAGCCTTCTTCGGCATAGAGATAGGCCGGGCCATAACGCACGACATTGCGCAGGCAGGCTTGCGTGGCCGGCACGAAATTGGAGTTGGCGGAATAGCGCAGCGCAAACAGGAAGTCGCGCAAGCCTTCCGCCCATTCCTTCTCCTCGTCGGTCTCCTCGTCGTTCATTTCTGCGGTGGTCAGCCCGTGCCATTTTTCCGACTGCGGGATGATCAGGCTTTCGAGCCCGGCGGCGAGGCGATTGGCGGCCGAGTTGATGGTGTTAGCGTAGACGCGAGCACCGCGCCGCTCCTGCCGCTCGGCCTGCGAGTCCGGCCCGCCTGACCTGCGGCCGCTCCAGACATCGGGTGCATCGGGATCGCAAAATTCCGCCACCTGCTCCCACACCGCCTCATACTGGCAGCGCTCGGTCTCGAGCTCGGACTGGCGGGACAGGATATCGCGGGCACGGGAATCGGTCATGAGGGGGCTCGCTGGGTAGGATGTGAATGGACGGCGAAGCAGCTAATCTCCCCACTTGAGGGGGGAGATGGCCGGCAGGCCAGAGGGGGTCGCCGCGCGTAGAGCGCTAGCGTCATCTGTCGGTGTTGGGAGGTCGCGTCCGGTCGCACCGACCCCCTCTGTCGCCTTCGGCGACATCTCCCCCTCGAGGGGGGAGATCGGCAGAGTCAGCCGACTACGCGCTGCGCTTGATGCCCTCGAGCACCGGCGCAGTTTTCCGGCCAAAGCGCTGGACGACGAAGCGGCCCGCCTTCTGGCCGGGGACCTCGATCAAAGTGTAGGTGATCCAGGACAGCAACGTCACCGTCGGCAGCACAACGGCAACGACGATGGCGAAGCGCAGCGGCGCCGACAATTGGTGGCCGAACTCACTGATGACGAACGCCGCGACGGGCTGCAGCACCAGCAGATGGATCAGGTAGATGCTGAAGGAAAGCTCGCCCATCAGGTGGAAGAACCGGTTGCTGAGCGTCACGGCGATCGCTCGCGCCAGCGTTCCCGCCCTTCCAGGCAGCATGCGGTAGAGAACCAGCGCAAAGAAGCCCGCCACCAGCGCTTCACGCACCAGAAGCTTGCCCAGCCCCTGGTCGCCGCCAAAGGGCAGCGCCGCCAGCAGCAGCGCCAGTGCCAAGTACAGGATAGATCGCGGCTGGCGCTAATGCACGACTCCGGCCAGCAGCATCCCGCACAGGAATATCTGTATCTTGAGCGGCAGAAAGGACGGCATCGGAAAATGGATCGACAACAGCCGCATCGCAAACACGATGACGCAGCCGGCCGCCGCGACCACAAGGGCGCTCCTCATCCAGTCCAGCCTGCGCACCAGCAGCATGACGGCCGGGAACACGGCATAGAACTGCATCTCCAGCCCCAGGCTCCAGTCAGGCAGCGGCGTGCGATAGGCGAGGTTCGGCACCAGCCCAAACAGGAACGTGAGATGAGCGACGATGTTTTTCAGGCTGCCGTCGAGGTAGCGTTCCGGCGCCTGGTGCGATCTGGAGAGGAAATCGTCGATGATGATCCTGCAATCGTAGAGATAGGGGCCAAGCGCCAGCGCCAGGAAAAGCATGACATAGAACAGCGGCGCGATCCTGAAATAGCGGCGCGTCCAGAATTTCAGCCAGGTTTCCGGTCTTAGCCAAGGCTCCTTTTCCTGGCGCAGCTGATAGTGGAACACCATCAGGAAGCCGGACAGCATGATGAACAGGTCGACGCCGAGATCCGGTTCGCCGACGATCGGAATTTGCCAGCCGGTCAAAAGCATGCAGTGCCCGACCAGCACCCAGATCGCCGCAAGCGCGCGAAGCCCGTCCAGGCATTCGATGCGCGACGACTTGATGATGCTGGTTTCGTAGCTAGCCATGTTGCACTGCAGCATGGCGCCTGAGGAGCGATTGTCAAGCCGCTGAGAGATGACGAATTGCACGCGACGGTTACGGTCTAGGAGATCGTTGTCTCCCATGGCCTTGAGCATTGCCAGATGCAGAAGAAGCGCGGCGGCGATTAGCCAATCTCCCCCCTTGTGGGGGAGATGTCCGGCAGGACAGAGGGGGGCGCGAAGGGACGCCGGCATCTCAGCCTTTCGGATACAATGCCGTGGAAGGCTGTCGTTAAGCGGATAAAGTCGGCGGGACAGCGCCCCCCTCTGCCCTGCCGGGCATCTCCCCCACACGGGGGGAGATCAGCCAATCACCGCCTTCTCACCAGCCCGGCATGCCGTCGCCAGTACCACCACGCCAGCACGCGCTTGCTGAAACTGCGTTTCATCGCGGTCATGGTCATACCCCCAGCAAAACGCGGCGCTGGCCGGTGAGGTCGCCGGGCGCGAGGTCGGTTTTCACCGTCGCCGCCGTGCCCTGGCGCTGTTCGAGTTCAGTCCGCAGGGCGGCCTCGCGCGCCTGCACGTCCTTGTCTTCAATGGTCGGGGTCGGTGGCAGCGGCTTCAGCGCCGGCGGCTTTTGAAAGAGACACATGGTTCCAGCCTTCTCTTGTCCAGTCGTAGAGGAAAAAGTCTTCGCCGTTGCGGCCATATCCAGGCAACCGGCAGCGTTGGGTGGCGCCGAGCCGGCCGAGCCAGCGCAGAGCCAGTTCGTTGGCGGCGAGCGCCCGCGCCTCGACCCGCCAGGCGCCCCGCGCCGCAACCTTCGGCCCAAGCACCGCATGGAAGTGGCCGGTGATGCCAGGCACGCAGCGCTTCATGCGGCGCGTGCCCCAGCTCCAGGCGATCCACAGCCCGCCGCGCTGTTCGGCAGCGCCAAAGCCGGCCTCCGGATTGCCGTCTAGCTCGGCAACATAGGCAAAGCCCTGCAGCGCGGTGACCGCCAGCAGGGCCGGCGACCAATGGTCAAGCTGGCAGTCGATCTCGGCCCGGTCCTCGGCACGCAGATTTGCGGCGATGTAGGAGAGATCGCGCAGCGTGGCGGAGATGATGCGGAGGGTCATGCAAGGGCCAGAGCCATAAGGGTGCGCATCGTCTTGGGAGTGGAGGGCTGCGGCCTTGACCGGCCCAACCGCTGGTGAGCTAATTCGGACGTCGAACGCGCACGAACAGAAACATAGTGCCGTTGCCGGATTGTGTCGCGCGGGAGCGCTGGAACCCGCAGTTTGACCTTCCGGCGCGGTAGGTCGGAATAAGATATTGGAGGCAATGATGGCAAGTTTCCCGGAGATGTACGAGCGGTGGCTCGCAGGCCCTCTCTTCCAGCCGTGGGCCGAAATGATTCTCGAAGAGGTGGAGTTGTCTCCAGGCGATCGTGTCCTCGACATCGCCTGCGGAACAGGAATAGTGGCCCGCGTTGCAAGGGAGCGGCTCGGTGACACCGCATACGTCGTTGGCATCGACGTCAGTTCGGATATGCTTGCCGTTGCGCGCGCCGTGGAACCGGGCATCGACTGGCGCGAAGGCAATGCCAGCGCCCTGCCTCTCCATGACCGAGAGCAGTTCGACGTTGTCGTCTGCCAGCAGGGACTGCAGTTCTTTCCTGACAAGCCCGCGGCGGTGGCGCAGATGCGGCGGGCGCTGGCGAAGGGCGGCAGGCTGGCGGTAGCCACATGGCGATCCGACGATGAAATCCCGTTCTTTCGGGAGCTGCGCCGCGTGGCGGAGCGCCGCCTGGGCGCCATTGCGGATCAGCGGTACAGCTTTGGCGACGCGGCCGCGCTTGAGGCGCTGCTCCGGGACGCCGGCCTCCACGAAGTCCGGTTAACGACGATATCGCGCACGATACGCTTCCAGAACGGCGAACCCCTCCTGCGCTTGAACACGATGGCGCTCGTCGGCATGAGCGCTGTCGGCAGGGAAATGGGCGATCAGGAACGCAACCGCGTCGCAGAGGCCATCGTGAGCGAAAGTGCGCCCGTGCTGCACCCCTACGCCGATGGATCGGGACTCGCTTTCGAGGTCATCACCAATTTGGCGACGGCCGAAGGCTGACGTGTTCCATCGCTGTGCCGATATCGGCATAATGGTCATGCGACTGGAGGAGACGGGCGAGTGGACATTCGATCGACACTGACGGAGCTATGCGACGCCTTCAACGCGCACGACCTCGATCGCATCATGGCGTTCTTTGCCGAGGACTGCGTCCTGGAGATGCCGAGGGGAAGCAACCCCTGGGGCTCGCGCTTCGAGGGCAAGCGGAACGTGCGCGACGCGCTGGCGACACGCTTCGAAGGCCTGCCCGATGTCCACTACGGCGACGGCGAGCATTTCGTCGATGCGGCTGCCGATACCGGCATGTCGAAATGGATCCTCACCGGCACAACCCGCGAGGGCGTGAAAAAGGAGGTCCGAGGTTGCGACTTTTACACGTTCCGCGACGGCAAGGTGATCCGCAAGGATTCGTACTGGAAGATCGTGGAATAAGGGCTGGGTGTTGGCTCCTTGGCGTTTTGTTCGCGACACAGTTCGTTGGCAGCGATGCAGCTGAGATCGCGCAACCGGCGGAGGACAATGCGGCGAGAACCATCGCTTGTGCTCGATCAAAACGATCTGCTCTCTGGGGCTAGCAGGGAGTCTCACTGCGTCGGCAAGACAAACAATGGTTGCGTCTTCGGAACGAACGACCTCGGGGCAGCCGATTTTGGGCTCTTCCCCTTTGCTTTCCCCGCCGCGGCAGGTTCCTCGCTCGGGGCAAGAGCACTCAATACGGACAAGACAAAATCACTGTAGGCTCGCCGGGAATTAGTCCATAAGACGTGGCTTCCAAACTTGCCAATCAAAACGAGGTTCGCCCTATCTACGCTGCCATTCTCGTTCGAGACGACCAGCCAGCGCTCGCGGGGGGGAGGGATTTTGAGTTTCGAGAACTCCGTCCGCCAAGGTGTTTCTCCAACGGTGTAGGCATAGATGTCTCGCACCATCCTAAGGGCGTCCGGATCACTAATCGGGCTGGAGGTGTAAAGGAAGGAATTACCCATTCCTCCGACGGTGCCCGTAAACTGCCGCGTCAACCCTGCTGCTGCTGAAGTGTAAGTACCGGCTGCGGTGACACTTTCAGTCGCACCCAAAACACTCGATGACACGAACGTAAAACTCGGCACCGAATATGGATCGTCTATCGACTTACTTATTTGATAATTTATCTGCTGGTACTGCGCGTTGTAAAGATTCTGACCCAGGTCTGCTTGTGAATGGTTGATACGTTGGTCAGCACAGGCTGAAAGAGCAAAAAAACATCCAATTGCGCAGTAGACATTGCTATTTTTCATTTTTATGGTCCCCTCAAGCCAAATATTCGCGCCGTCGGCTACTGTCTGTCAATGGCTACACTTATCGAATTTCATCTCTGCCTCTTTTCTCAGGGTCCAACGGCACCGCGTGGGTACAAGCGCGAGGGGACAAAGCGATGGAATTCATAAGCTGTCAGGTATAGCCCGGTGCGGGCGCAGACTGCCTCTTCGTTTGTCGCACAGTCGGAAATGTCCATAGCGCTCACCGAAACGCCCCCAGCGGATCGCTCTGCCTCGCCGACCGTCTCGCCGCCTTGAACTCCGCCGGATCGACCACCGCTTCCCGCAGCATCATCACGCCGTATCGCGTCGCAGCCATCAAATCGTCGCGCAGTTTCACCACCTTGCCGTCCTTTCGGTGAAAAAGCCTGAATTCTTCGAACCAGGGCAGCAGCGTCGAAAACACCTTGAAGCGGCCGGACTGCATGCGGTCGAGCATTTCCATCAGCCCGGCCTCGACCGAGACCGAGCCGTCGGCAAAGCGGGCGTGGCCGGTGAGCATGTTCAAGCCGTGGGCGGCATATTGCCTGGCGAGCGCCGTGCCCGCCCCTTCCAGCGTCTCGCGGCGGCCGTCGCGCGGCCAGGCCCAGGGCAGCCATTCGCCCCATGGCTTCAGGGCCAGCACCTGCATCGCCGGCGTCTGCTGCGAGGCCCGGGCTGCTTTGGTGACGTAAACGATATCAGCCTCCGTATCCCAGGCGAGTTCGACGGCGGCCGAGGGATGGTCCCATCCGAAATCGAGCGCGCCGATCCGCGGCCAGTAGCGCGGCAGCCGGAACGGCTCGCAGGCGATCAGCTCCTCGGCAATCGGAAAGATGCGGCCGGAGCCCAGCACCGGAACGCCGCGCGCCCGCGCCTCGCGCTCATGCTCGGGATAGGCGGCGACGATCGCGGCGCGCTCGTCAGGCGAATAGTGTTCGGCGTCGTCTATGGTCATGAAGGTGACGTGACGGGTCATGGGGCCTGCCGGATTGATTCGGGATGCCGTGATATGGCTTTGTTCGCACACGATATTTTTGGGCCGGAGCGCGGCGGGTCTTCCCTTCTCCCCTTGTGGGAGAAGGTGTCGCCGAAGGCGACGGATGAGGGGTGTTCCAGGGAACGCCGACGCGTCACTCCGCTGGAACACCCCTCATCCGTCTCGGCGCTATCGCGCCGATCCACCTTCTCCCACAAGGGGGGAGGGAAGAGCGCGCACCTCACCCGTCAAGAACCGCAACACCACGTCGCTCATGCCCAGCAGCGGCGTGAACGTCACGATGGTGATGCCGCCGGTGGCGTTGGTGCGGGTCAGGCCTTCGGAATAGATATCGAGCGGCGGCTCCTCGTCGAACCAGACGCCGTGCAGGGTTTCGCCCTGCCACTTTTCGCGGCCCTTCTCATAGCTCTTGAACGAAAGCACCGATTCATCGGCCTGCACGTCGCCGCCGCCGCCCCAGCGCACCACGATGCTGTCGAGCGCGCCCGGGGCGCCGCGGCCCATGGTCGTGTGCAGGATGGCGTTGGCCGGGATCATGCCGGTGCCCCATGCCGCCTGCTGCTGCGGCGGGCCGACCAGCACGCGCTGCGGGTTGTCGCGCGTGCCCTCGCCCGTCACGCCGGCAGCCCATAGCCTGACGGGGGTGTCGAAGGTCTTGCCCTGCCACCACGCGGGGTAGCGGCCGGTGAGATGCATGGCCCATTCGGCGCCGCCGGCCCTGGTCTTGCCGAGCTGGTTGCCGGCCATGAACAGACGTTCCCGGTTCTGCGCGCCGGCGGCGTGAAACTCCGCCTGCCTGGGATAAGGCCGGTAGGCGGCAAGCTGGTTAGTCCTGCGCCTGCGGTCCAGCTCCTGCAGCAGCGCCAGATAGTGGCGGCGCGCCTTCAGGCTGGTCGCCAAACGGCCCGAGGACGGCTTCGAGGCCACGGATGCGGCGGCGGATCTCGTCATCGCTCAGGGCTTCCAGATTGTCAGATGAAACATGCAAATCCTTGGCCAGATCCTTGGGCAGCACCGATTGCACGATCTTCAGATACTGGTCGGGCTTGTCGGCCCGGACCGCGGCAATGACGCCGGCGCCATGGGCGCGGAAATCGGCGCGCACCGCGTCGAGGAAATCATCGCCAAGCGTCTTCTTCGTCCGCTTCGGCTTGGCAGCGGCGGCGGCAGGCGCCTTGCCGTCAGGGCGCGCACGCGGCGCCGTCCGGTCAGCCATGATCCGAGATCCCGGCGGGCTCGGCGGTCGCTGCCTGTTTCGCCTGCTTTGCCGGCCTTGCCCGCTTGATCTTGCCGGACTTGATCTTGCCGGACTTGCGCCGTGCCGATTTTGGCCCTGACCGTGTTGGGGCGGCCTTGCGGGCTGCATCAGCGGCCGGCGCGTGGCGCTTTCCGGCAGACGCGGCTTTCAGGCTTGCCCTGGCGATCGCCCTTGCGTCGTGCGCGCCGCGCGGAAAGCCGAAGCCGCCGATGGCATCGACAGGACCACCGCGAACCATGCCGATCAGCACGCCCGGCACGACCGGCTCGATACGGCCGATGCGCGCCTGCGGGGCAGCGCCCTCGAACACGCCAATGGCGCTGACGACCTCGCGGCCGTCATCGTCGGTGATGATGGTGGCATAGCGGTTGGACAAGGGAGGCCTCGCGGATAAGGCAGAATGAACCGAGGATAGCGTTCCTTCACGCCCCCCTCTGTCCTGCCGGACATCTCCCCCTCAAGGGGGGAGATTGGCAGCTCCAGGGTCGCGACCAATTTGCAGCGCCGACGATTGGCGAAAGCAAGGCGGCAGTCCGATCTCCCCCTTTGAGGGGGAGATGGCCGGCAGGCCAGAGGGGGGTGCTGTCCCGCCGACATCCGATATCCGCACGTTGTGGGCATCAGGAAAACAAAACCCGCCTCGTGGGCGGGTCGGTGGCGCAAATCAGCACCATGGACAAATCATAGCAAAGCTGCCCTCACCCGTCAATGCAAAAAAGGAAATAATTCCTACTTCGGTCAAAGCCGCGTCTTGGCGCGGCCGCGCATTGCGCGAGGGCCGCTTCGATGGGATGCTGGGCCTCGTCGGAGAGCGCAATGAGCAATGTGACCAGTCACTATGGCAGCGGCGGCATCGTCGAGCGCATCCTGTCGGCTGTGCCGGACGCCAGGGCCGGCAGCCTCGCAGCCAAACAACTCTATCCGTTCGATCAGCTTCATGGCCGCGAGCTGATCGCCACGCAGGAGCATGCCGCGCGTCTTGCGCCCTCCGCTGGCGATCGGGTTCTGGACATCGGCAGCGGCATTGGCGGCCCGGCCCGGTTCCTTGCCGAGACCTATGGGTGCAGCGTCGACGGCGTCGACCTGACGCAGGCGTTCGTCGAGGCATCCCGCCGATTGACCGAGCTCTGCGGCCTCGGCGACAAAGTGCGTTTCCATGAGGCCGATGCGACAAGGCTGCCTTTTGCGGACGACACATTCGACGCGGCGATCTGTTTCTATGTCGGCATGAATATCGCCGACAAGGCGGCGGTCATCGGGCAAGCGTGGCGCGTACTGAAGCCGAAGGCCAGGCTTGTCTGGACCGAGGCGGTGCTGGCGGACGGCGAGCCTCACTATCCCTTGCCTTGGGCGGTGTCGCCTGTGGCCAGCCATCTCGTCGACCGCGAAACCCTGAAGGCCCTGTTTGCTTCAGCCGGATTCCGGGTCGACGATGTCATCGACGAAACCGGCGATCATGTCGAGCTGGCGTTGAAACGGGCAAATTCCGGCATCGTGCCCTCGCCCGCCCAGCAGCAGGCCAATGAGATCGTGCTCGGCGCCGAGTTCGTGCATCGGCGAAAAAACTACATAACCAGCCTGAGCGAGGGAAAACTCGCGTCACTGGCCGTCATCGCTTCCAAGCCGGCCTAAAACAATAACCCGCCTCGGCGGCGGGTTGCTGGCGCAAATCAGCACCGTGAACAGATCATAGCATAGCTGCCCTCACCGGTCAAGATATGTCAGGAAAGAATTCCTACATCGACATCGATCGGAGACTCGGCGATGCTAGCGCTACCACATCCGGCGTCAAGTCATATGCATATGTTCTAAAGTGCCATGCCGTCGGCGGATGTTGTCTGATAATTTGCCCTTTGGCATCAAGGGGGCAAAAGAAGCCATGTCTGAGGACAAAATCCGAAATATAAATCTGACCGCCGATATCGTCGCGGCATTCGTGCGCAACAATTCAGTGCCTCCAGATAGCCTGCCGGCGTTGATCGAGAGCGTCAATGCAGCGCTCGCGGCCGTGGACAATCCCGTTGCTCCGCCGCAACCTGCGCCTGAGCCCGCGGTCAACCGCAAGCGCTCGGTAACGCCGAATTTCATTTACTGCCTCGAGGATGGCAAGAAGTTCAGGTCGCTGCGGCGTCATCTCGGCTCCGCCCATGGCATGACGCCGGAAGCCTATCGCGCCAAATGGGACCTGCCCGGCGACTATCCGATGACGGCGCCCAGCTACGCCGCCAAACGATCGGAGCTGGCAAAGGAGTTCGGGCTCGGCATCAGGACACCCGAGACCCCGGCCGCCAAGGCACCGGCCAAGAGCAAGACCAAGGCGTAAAGGCACGCCCCCTCCGTGCCGTACGCCTGCTGGAGGACGATCGTGGTGGCCGGAGAGCCCAATGACGTTCGGGTGGAACGTGTCGACCGCCGCCAATGGGCGGTGCTGGTTGCCGAGAATGGCACGGTGACCCAGCATCTGTTCATGGCCCAGGAAGCGGCCGAGGAGTTTGCCGACGGCGAGCGGACAAGGCTCAGCCTTCCCGCCAGGCCGCCGGCGGCGGATCCGCTGGCCTGAACAGTCCTTCAACCGGCTGCAGGATACAAGACGCAGCCTTCGACAGGCCGTCTAGCGACTGGTCATTAGCTGGCTCTTATGGAATCATTCCACCCCAACTCGGGGGAGAGCGGGATGGACAAACCAGCCATGGCATCCGTGTTCAGGATGCGGCAAGCGCCAGCCACTGTTTCGGGCGTTCGCAGCGTCGGCCAAGGCCAGGCCGATCCGGTCATCGGCAGAAGGCCGCTCGGCGAGGCGATCCGCTTCGTCATCGACGCCCATCCCCATTACGACATCAGCGGCGTTTCGATCGCCTATGGCGACGGCTCGGCCCCGCGCCTCGGCAGCCGGGAGGTCAAGGCGCTGTGGGCCGAATATGGCCGCCGCTGGATGGAAGAGTAGCGCAGGTCGGCCGACGCCTATCGCTTTCATCCCCGTCCGGATCGTAACAGCGGCTCATGCGTTGAGCGTGAGCCAAATGGGAGCAACAGCCATGAACGTCGCCAATCTGCAACTCGAAGGCCTGCTGATGGCCGTCGCCTCGATCAATCAGGTGCTGGTGCGCAAGGGCCTGGTCACGGTGGAGGATATCGACATTGCGCTGCGCAAGGCCGAGGCCATCGAAACCGGCGAGGAGCGGTCCGACGGCATGTCGGAGTCCAACCGCGACGCCGTCAACTTTCCGATCCGACTGCTGGAACTGGCCAATCAATGCCAGCCGGAGGCGGACATGCCGTCCTTCTCGAAACTGGCCCGCATGGTCGGCCAGATGAAGGAACCCTACAACGACCAGATGTGAGGCGGTCTGCCGACGCGGGGCCTCACCCTCGGCCGAGCTTCGAGGCCAGCACGCTGCCCGGTCCATGCACGGCGGCGAACAGCAGGCCGGCGGCGAACGGGAAATGGGACATGAAGGCGCCGAACTCGGCCTGGTTGCCGGTCCAGTGCGACGGACCGTGGAAGGCAAAGCCGAGGAAGACCACGTAGACGGCGGCGACCAGGGCGGCCGGTGTGAAGAATGCTCCGGTCAGGAGGGCGATCACCAGCAGCGTTTCGAGGATCGCGGCGCACCAGGCCAGAAACAGCGGGAACGGGAAGCCGGCGGCGGCGATGTAGCCGGCGGTCATGTTCATATCCATGAACTTGAACGCTGCTCCCATCGCGAACATGGCGGCCAGGGTCAGGCGGGCGATGAGAATGGCCGCGGTCTGCCACGGCGATTGAACGGCTTCCATGATGTGCTCCAAAGGTTTGCAACGGGTTTCATCCCAAGGACGGGCGCGACGCCGCCGATCCGACATCGTCCCGCAAAATTCTTTCCCGGCGAAGCAGAACTTCTGAAAAGGCCGCCGCTTGCGGGCAAGCCTGATTGCCGCCCGCTCAGAGCTTCGCCATCAGCTCCCGCCCCAACCGCTTCGGCGGCTCGGCGCGCAGCACCACATTGGTCGTCACCGCGCCGTAGCGGCCGATGGCGTCGACGATGCTTTCGAGGTCGGGCGGCGACGGGACGACGACCTTGACCAGAAAACAATCCTCGCCGGTCACCCGCAGCACCTCAACCACTTCCGGCATGGCCGCGAATTTCTTCAGGCAGGTCTGGATGTGCTCATGCGTGGTGCGCAGGCGGATCATGGCCATGGTGCCGAGACCGAGGGCGGTGGGATCGATCGCGGCCCGGTAGCCGGCGATGATGCCGCGCTCCTCCAGCCGCTTCACCCGCTCCGACGTCGCGGGCTGGGACAGGCCGACGCGGCGGCCGAGTTCGGAGATGCCGATGCGGCCATCCTCCTGCATGATCTCGATGATTGCCATGTCGGTGGGGTCGAGCCGTGGCCGGTAATCGCCGTTTGCCATGAACACCTTCAATCCATCGGAATTCTTCGTCGCTTTCCGATGATCTCTCATTCCGCGAACAAGGAGAAGCGCTAGGATTGGGACATCATCTGCGGCGAAGAAACAGGATTTTCCATGACCGACCTCATCATTCTGCCGGGCAGCGGCGGATCGGGCGAGGCCCACTGGCAGACACGCTGGCAACAGGCCGACCCGGCGATGCGCCGCTTCAGCCCGGCAAGCTGGGAGCTGCCGGATTTCGACGACTGGGTGGCGGCGCTGGACGTCGCGGTGTCACAGGCACAGACCCCGCCGGTGCTCGTCGCCCACAGTCTCAGCTGCCTGCTGGTCGCGCATTGGCAGGCGGTGTCGAGCCGTCGGATCGGCGGGGCGTTTCTGGTTGCGGTTCCCGACCCGGCCTCGCCGGTCTATCCCGCTTACGGAATTCCCTTCGCCGATACGCCGCGCGGGCCGCTTCGCTTCCCCTCGCTGATCGTGGCCAGCACCGACGATCCCTATGATCCGAACGGCTATGCCGGTGAGAAAGCCACACAATGGGGCAGCGAACTGCACATCGCCGGGCCGCTTGGTCACATCAACAGCAATAGCGGGCTGGGCGACTGGCCGGCGGGAATGGAGCTGCTGACGGCCTTCGTGAGAGACAGACAGGCCGACCACGCAATCGCACCGTAGGCGCCCGAAGCGTGCGCGCGGGCTTGCCCCGACTTGTCCCGCCAGCTATCTCTCGGGAGGGGCGTTTGTGAGGGAGCCTGCGAATGGTGTCCGTCCGATATCTGGTCCGCGATGTCGATCTCTCCATCGCGTTTTATACGAGCCATCGGGGCTTCGCGCTGAAGCAGCAATTCGGTCCGGCGATGGCCATCCTGACGCGCGGCGACCTCTCGCTCTGGCTCGCCGGTCCCTTGGCGTCGGCAGCCAGGCCGATGCCGGACGGCCGGACACCCGAGCCGGGCGGATGGAACCGCTTCGTGCTCGAGGTCGAGCAATTGCCGTCAATCGTGACTAAGATGGGCGAGGCCGGCGTGGGGTTCCGCAACCAGATCGTCGAAGGTCCGGGCGGGCGACAGATTCTTTGTGAAGACCCGTCCGGCAACGTGATCGAGCTGTTCGAGCCAAGCTAGACTTCGGCCGTCGCCTCGGATTCGGCGCCGGGCTTTGCCTGGCCTTCCCACTGCCGCTCCGCCTCTGCTTTGCGCTTCGGACAATCCTCGTAGTCATGCTCTCGCGAACCGCAATAGGAGCAGCATTTTGCCGGCGTGTCGGTTCGAAGCATTGTGGCCATGCACAAGAATGCACGAAAATTCATCCGGTTGCAGCAGCGTCTGCGACGTCGCTGCTGGGATGCGTGACCGCCAGCCTGGCGCCGCCCTCAATAGCCGCCGCCGAGGATCGGCAGAATCTCGGCGGCAGACATTGCGCGCGGCGCGTATTCGTCCGGCCTATATCAAAGTTAAATGCGGATGCTGGGCGTGAGGTGGTAGGTGATCGCGATGGGGGGACTCTCAACGCGCTCAAGGTGTCCCATGGACGTTCGAAATCTGATTGCCAAATTGTCAGCCGCGGTATTGCACCGCCGCGCCGCGTCTTCGCCGATACTGTTCAGGCCGATCCGCAACTCGCTCGCCGACATCCCGTTGAAGCCGGCGCCGCGGCCGCCTTATCGTCCGCATCGGCCGATCTGGCCGGCAAGCAACATGTAGCTCGCCGGGCTGCAACCAGTTTGTGATTTCCTCGTTTATGGCGATCCCGTTTTCAAGGAGGCAAGTGATGAGATCGATCCGGGCGAGGCGCGAATGGTTTGGATGGTGAGCGCATGAGCCGTTTTCTGCCCCTGACGATCAGATTCGTGGACGGCAGCGCGATGACGGTGTCGTCGATCGCCGACGCCAGGAGGGCGCTAGGCGGAACATGGAAGAACAAGCAGACGGCGGCCTACAAGGCGGCCGACAGGCTGGTGGACGACGCGTTGAACGGCATTTGCCGCCCGGACATCGCCTTTGCCGCTTTCCAGAATGCCGCCGCCCAACAGGGCTTGCTGAAGCCGGCCAAGCCAAGTGCCGCCCTTGCCATGCTCGACGAATTGGCGTCGCTGGATGGGCATCGTTGAAAGACCGGCTGACGGATTGCCGGCGATGTCATGGCGAACGCCGGATGGCCTATCTCGGCTCGCGGTTCATGCTGAGATAAGTCGGGTCGAACTCGGCGATTTCCACCAGCTGCTGCCAGTCCAGAATGGTCACCATGTAATTCGCCCAGCCGATCACACCGATCTTGCGCAGCGCACCGATGACCCGGTTCATGTGGACCACCGAAAGCCCAAGCACATCGGCCAGTTCCGCCTGCGACAGAGGAAGCCGGAAACTCATGCCGTTGGTCTGCTTGACCACCTGGAGCCGGACGAACAGCTCGCACACCAGATGCGCCAGGTGCGACGTCTTGGACCGCCGGCCCATGGCCACGATCCATTCCCGGTGAATGGCGCCATCGACGAGCGTGTCCAGCCACAGCAAGCGGCTCAGATGAGGCGCCTGTTCGGTGATCGTCCTTAGCCGACTGTGGTCGGCGGCGATCACCCGGCATGGCGACAAAGCTATAATGCCATGGTCCATTGTCTTGAGCAGGAAGGCGTGCAGATCGACAAAATCGCCGGGCACCTGCAACGAGGTGAACTGGCGGCCGCCATCCTCCAGCACTTTGTAGCGCGCCGCCAATCCCTCGATGATGAGCGTGCTGTAGCCTGGCCTCGACCCCTCGGAAACGATGTCCTGGCCAGTGGCAAAATCCATCTCGATGGTCATGGCGGCGGCCAGCAGCCCCTTTTCCTGCTCGGACAAAGCGTCATGCTGGCCAAGGTTGAGATAAAGCGGTTCTAGCATCGAGGATCCAGTTCGAGATTTCGTGGACATTCGTGGCCTAGCCAAACGCCGGAGATCGGGTGCGGTTGCAATCGGCCGGCACGGCGACGGCTCCTGGCAGGAAATCTGCTCAGGACACAGTCGCATGGAACCATGGGTGCGGGTTGGGATTTAATCCATGTCGCTCAAAAATGGCCCCGATTTTGAGACAACGACATGCATAAAAACACAGACCTGAAGCGCGTCGCCTGCGTCCTTTCAACCGCGATGCGCCTTAGCGTTTCACGCAGGGATCCTTGCACACATGGAACGGTTCTACTTCGACTTGTACAACGCCGAGACCCAGATTGATGAAGAGGGGCAGCTTTTTCCCAGCCGGGAGCGTGCGGGAGCCGAAGCGCTGCGCATATTGCACGATGTGGCGCGCGACGAGATTCCGGAGGGCGACCACCGGCGGATCACCGTCAAGATGCTGAACGAGAACAGGGAGCAGATATTCGAAGCGTCGCTGACCATGGCGTCGCTGTGGAGTTGAACTCGTCGACCCTGTCGAGGACTGTATGGAACCTCTTGCCCTCCCCTCTGTTTCCTAAGGAGGGGCCAGCGGCAGAAGCTGCCCGGCTGATTGACTGGAGGCATCTATGTCCTTGCAAAAGCTTCATCCCGAGCAGGTCGACGACACACGCAGGCTTGCCTATTCGACCTTTGCCCCGGCGCTGATCGGTTCGCTCACCAAGCGTCTGGCGCGGTGTCAGGGCGTCAAGGAACTGGGCGCCCTGGAAAAGTCGCTCATCCGGCTGATCGAAGACTCCGATGTCGATGGGCCGCAAGCCGAGGCGATGAAAGAGTTCGCAATCGAGCTGGTGGTGTCGACGATATCGGAAGCCCGCGCTCACCCCGACACCAAGAGCGATGTCGAAGCCGTTGGCGAGCGCCGCGCCGAAGGCCGCTCCGAGAACCCGCAGACGCTCGAGGAGCAGTTGCAATCAGGCCTCGAAGACAGTTTTCCGGCCAGCGATCCGCCCGCCGTCGTCTCGACCGCCATTTCCGGCGGCTCGAAGGACCTTGTCGGTACAGATGAGGTGTTGCGCCGCAAGAAAGAGGCGGCGCAGCGAAAGCAGGAAAAGGCCGACGCCGGTTAGCCGGACAAGTCGCGCGAGCCCGAGGCGATGAGAGCCGTCAGCCGAAGCGCTTTTCCGGCGACTGTCCGCTGGCCGGTGACTGTTCGCCGGCCCGCGCGACGATCGCCTCGAGCGGCTCCGGCCGGTGAAGCAGAAAACCCTGGCCATAGGCCACGCCCATGCCGCGCAAAATGTCGAGCGCTTCCTGCTGTTCGATCTTTTCGGCCACCACCGCGCAGCCGAGACTTTTGGCGATGCCCGCTATGGCCGAGACGATCTCGCGGTCGAAACGGCTTTCCGCGATATTCTCGATGAACGAGCCGTCGATCTTGATCTGATCGACCGGAAAGCGCCGCAAATATTCGAACGAGCTCATGCCGGCGCCGAAATCGTCGAGGCTGACGCGGCATTGCCGCTCGCGCGCCTTGCGCACGAACTGCTCGGCGGCGTCGAAATTGGTGACGGCCGCGGTCTCGGTGATCTCGAAGCCGATGCCGGAATGCGGCGCCCCGGTCTCGGCGATGACGGCGTCGACGAAATCCCACAGCAGCGGATCGCTCAGCGTCTGCGCCGACAGGTTGAAGCCGAGCATGATGGCGCCTGAGCGCATCGCCTCGCCATGCTGCGAAAGCGCTGTCCTGATGATCCAGCGGTCCAGCCGCGAGGCAATGCCGAAGCGCTCGGCGACCGGAATGAATTCGTTGGGCGGGATCAGCTTGCCATTGCGCCCGGCAAGCCGCGCCAGCACCTCGACATGGCGGCTCTCCTGCCAGGGCTGGCCGAGCAGATGGATTTCCTGGCCGAACAGTTTCAGCCGCCCTTCATCCATGGCGTCGACCGTGTCGGCGGCGACACGCGCCGCGTTGAGGCCGCCGGAGCCCGACGCCGCATCGGCCGAAAACACCGCGAAGCGATTGCGCCCGGCCGCCTTGGCCGCATAGCAGGCGTCGTCGGCGCAGGCCAACGCATCGGCAACCGTGGTGGTGGTATCCTCGACGAAGGCGATGCCGATGCTGGCCGCGAGTTTTCGCGAGGTCACCGGCAGTCCGAGGTCGGCGTCACGGACCGCCGCAAGAATCGCGCCGGCCAGCGCCTCGGCCTTGGCCGATTGGCAATTGGGCACCAGCAGCGCGAACTCGTCGCCTCCGAGGCGCGCGGCACGTGCCGATGCCGGCAGGCAGCCCAGAATACCGGCGGCGACACCCCTCAGCGCCAGGTCGCCGGCGGCGTGGCCGGCAAAGTCGTTGAGCGCCTTGAAGTAGTCGAGATCGACATAGAACACCGCCAGCGGCAAGGCCCGCTCGGTGGCGATATGCACGGCCAGCAGCCGGTCGAAGGCGGCACGGTTCAACAGGCCGGTCAGCGCATCGTGGTGAGCGGCGTAGGCGAGTTCCCGCTCGCGTTTCTTGTCCTCGGTGATATCGCGCACGGTGCCGAGAATCTGGCCCGCTGTCTCAGGCGCCGCGATGAAGCGCACCAGCGATTCGACATGGCGGATTTCGCCGTCGCGCCTGACGATGCGGTATTGCGCGGCGACGACGCCGTCGGTCGAAAGCGGCGCCAGATGGGCGCGCTCTGCGGCATCCTTGTCGTCGGGGTGCAGATAGGAATGCCAGAGGTCGGCGGCCACCTCGTCGGTGTCGGCGACCAGACCGAATATCTCCCTGGTGCGGGCGTCCCAATAGCTCTTGTTGGCGTCGATATCGTGATGCCAGATGCCGGTGCCGCTGGCCGCCAGCGCCAGGCGAAAGCGCACATTGACCCGCTCCAGTTCGGCTTCCGCCTCTTTCTGCCGGCTGATGTCGGTCTGCACGCCCATCAGCCTGACCGGCTTGCCCGTCTCGTCACGCTCGACAATGCCGCCGCGGTCCAGCACCCAGATCCAGTGGCCGTCCTTGTGCTTGAGGCGCAGCTCGGTCTCGATCGAGGCGGTCAGGCCGGAAATGTGCCGCTCGCCGCTGGCCAGCGCCCGCTGGCGGTCGTCGGGATGCGTCAGCTTCAGCCAGAGGTCGTCGCTGTTGGCAAGCTCGCCATCCTCATAACCCAGCATGTGCGACCAGGTCGGCGAATAGAAACAGTCGCCGCTCAAAATATCCCAGTCCCATACGCCGAGATGAGCGCGTTCGAGCGCAAGCGCCCAGAATTCGCCGTTGCGTATTTTCTCTTCAGCCATGCCCTGGTTTCGCTCACTCCGTCGCCGCCACTATGCACGCAAGCAGAGAAGAAACCGTTACCGGGTGCGCCGCGCCCACAGTGCGGACAAGGCCTGCAATCGTGCCGGACCATGCCGTAAGGCGTCATCATGCGATTGGGGCTCGTCATGCCATTGGCGCCCTGATTGGAACCGCCCTGCCCGGCCTTGGCTCGACGATCCTTATCGCGCGGCGGCGCGCATTGTCCTCGAGCAGGCCGCGCAGTTCCTCACGGCCGCGCGCGATGCGCGACATCAGCGTGCCGGCCGGAACGCCGAGCATCTCGGCGGCCTCGGCATAGGAGAAGCCCTCGATGGCGACCATGGTCAGCGCGGCACGGCGGTCCGGGCTGATCGCCTGCAGCGCGTCGATGATCTCGCGCGCGGCGACGTTCTCCAGCTGGTCGGCGGGAGAGGCCTGCACCTCGCCGGCCTCCAGCGGCAGCATCGAGGCCTCGCCACGCCGGTTCACCTTGCGCATCTGGTCAATGAACAGATGATGCATGATCGTGAACAGCCATTTTCGCGGGCTCTCTCCCGTCTGCCAGTTGTCCAGCCGCAGCAGCGCCCGCTCCAGGCAGTCCTGGACGAGATCGTCGGCGGAATCGCGGTCGCGCAGCAGCGAGCGCGCATAGCGGCGCAGGCGCGGGATTTCGTCGAGAATGGCTCTCTGCTTTTCGTCCATGACCTTTTGTCTTCGTTTCGGCATGCCGTGCCGCAAAACCGCTGCGCCCCCGGGTGAGGACAGCTTTGGCTGATCTGAAAAAATTCCTCTGTTCATGCCTGTCGTCGGCTCCAAAAACGCTGCGCACTTTTGGGCGACAGGCATGACGCGCTCAGCTCAGCGCGGCGTGGCGTCGATGGTGACCCGGTCCGGGATAGAAGGCGCCGTGGCCGCAAATCTCGGCCATCTCGTCGAAGGGCTGCTCATAGGCCCACATCGCATCGTTACCGGTTTCGCCCGCCGGCAGCACGTTCCAGTAGCTGGAGTCGCCCTTGTGGGCACAGCGTCGACCGCTCCGTCTTCCTGAGCTTGCGGAAGTCGATGTCCTCGAACGGGATGTAGAAGGAGAAGGGATGGGGCGGCTGGGTCACCATTTTGGCTTTTGCCGAGGAAGCGATGATGGTGCCGTTTGCAAACACGACGACACGCCCGTTGAAGGGCTCGACGGTGATCACCTTGCCCGGATTGCGCCTGAAGCCGGGTGACGGGTTCGCATGCTGATCCATGACTGCTCTCCTTGTCCGCTGGTGGTTCGATGCCGGTCGACGGCGTCAGCTCTCACTGGTCACTGATGGGCCGGCGACAGCGGTCACACGCGACAGCTTCTGGCGCTTTTCGAGCTGTGGCTTTTCATAGGTCTTCTTCATCGTTCTTCCTTTTCTGACGTCTGGCAGCCGGTCCGCGCGGCTGCCGGCCGTGGATCATGGCTCCAAGGGACAACAGGCGCATCTCCCGTCCGGCCGATGCGCCGCCGAAGGAAATCCGGGCCAGCGTGGCAAGAACGATTCGCATGTGTTTCGCCGCGATCCGACGGCGGTGGATTTATCTCAGCCGGGATGGCCATGCTTGGGCCGGGCGGAACACGGTTTTGGCGAATGCGGCCCTGTCAGCACGACCGCAAGGCTTGGACAGGCGCGAACAGCTACCGGCGCGGCTATGGCGATGGCTGCTTGGCGCCGGTGCACGCGCGAAATATCGATAATAAAGGACGACAGGTGAGACTCTACAAAATCAAGATGATTTGCCAGATATCTTCGCCTTTTCGGCACGAGAAGCAAAATAAATTTTCGACAGACGAACTTTCACTTCGGAAAAATGTCCATTTCTTCTCTATTAACCAAATATTAACCAAAATTATCCGATACATGCCGAAGTTATTCGCTGTCGTAATCCGAATCTAAGTTGTAATAATCATTGCACAGTTCGCTTCTGACATTACTGTATCGTTGATGTCTTGCGAAGCATGCAACGGAGGAGCTGTAGGAGTGAAATCCGGGTCAAGACTGTGTTGCGAGGAACGGTCTGCCCGACGGAGGAAACACGCATGAGATTGCTGAAATATGCGCTGCTGGCGGGAGCGTCGCTGCTTCCCATCCTGCCCGCGATCGCCGCGACCGCGACGGGCAGCATGAATGTCCGCATCACGATTACCGACGAATGCAAGGTGCAGACGGCGAGCGATCTCGATTTCGGCTCGCACGGTGTCATTGATGCGAATGTCGACCAGACCAGCACCATCAACGTGCAATGCACGACCGGCAAGTCCTACAATGTTGGTCTGAGCGCCGGCGCGGGCGCGGGCGCAACGGTTGCTGTTCGCAAGATGACCGGGCCGGCGTCGGCGACGATCGACTACACCATCTACAGGGAAAGCACCCGGACGCAGCTTTGGGGCACCACGATCCCCACCGACACGGTCGGCGGAACCGGCAACGGCGCCATTCAGCCGCTGACGGTCTACGGGCGTGTTCCACCGCAGACGACACCGGCGGCGGGCCTCTACACCGACACCGTTGCGATCACCATAACGTACTGACAATCGATACCAACACGAGGACGATCATGCGATCCATGCTTTCATGCATCGGAGCCACGGCTGTTCTGTTGCTGTGCGCCGGTCTCTCACAAGCCGCTTCGCTCAGGGTGGCGCCGACAGGTCTCGAGCTGATCTCGCCCGACGCCTCGGCGGTTCTCAACCTCAGCAACGATGACCCCAAGCGGCCGATCAATGTGCAGATACGCGTCTTCGCCTGGAGCCAGTCTGGCGGGATCGAGACGCTGACGCCGACTACGGACGTCGTCGCCAGCCCGCCATCGACCAAACTCGGACCCAATGCCCAATACGTGGTTCGCGTCGTGCGCGTCAGCAAGGCGCCGGTGCGGGCCGAGGAAAGCTACCGCGTCATCGTCGACGAGTTACCCGACCCGTCGCGCAAGAAGGCCGGTACGGTCGCGCTCGCGCTGCGCTACTCCGTGCCGGTGTTTTTCCGCGACGCCGATGCGGCCGCGCCGGCAGTCGCCTGGAGTGTTTCGCGCAAGGGCGGCAGTCTTGTGCTGACAGCCAGCAATACCGGTGAAAGTCGTCTCCGCTTGTCCAACCTATCCCTGACCCAGAACGGCAAAAAGCTCGGCAACCGAAACGGGCTCGTCGGTTATGTCCTGGGCGGCGCGACCATGCAGTGGCCGATCGGCAGCGGCAAATCACTGTCCGCGGGCTCCGTGCTTTTGAAGGCACAGAGCGATCTTGGACCCTTCGATGCCAACGTTGCCGTCAAGGGCAAGTAGCGTCGCTGTCATCGTCGCGGTTGCGACTTTCACACCTTGCTTGGCGGTGCGTTCGCAGGAATTTCCGGCCGTGACGAACCTCGAACAGCCGGCTTCCGTTTTACCAGCGGGCCGCAGCCTCTATCTCGAGGTGTTCATCAACGACGTTTCGACCAAGCTGGTCGGCAATTTTATCGAGATGCCGGATGGTGGGCTGGCGGCGGCGCCCCAAGAGCTGAAGGAGGTCGGCCTGAAACCGCCGGAGGACATAGCCGACGCCGGCGGCCTGGTCAGGCTCGACCAGTTGGCCGACGTTTCGTTTCGGATCGATGAGGTAGCCCAGCGCCTCTACGTCACCGCCGCCAATGACAGCCGCGAGGCGCGCATGGTGGATCTCGGCTTGCGCTTGCAGGACCGGCCGGCGCCGCAATCGGGCTTGGGCGCGGTTCTCAACTATTCGCTGTTTGCCAGCTCCAACACATTGTTCGACAAGGACGTCGAGCTGTTCCAAGGCGTTTCCGGCGGCTTCGATGCGCGCGCGTTCAGCCCCTATGGAACGCTCAGCCAATCCTTCATCGCCGGCTATTCCGACGGAAGGCTGGATGGCTTCACGCGGCTCAACACGACATGGAGCTATTCCGACCCCGATCGGCTGATGACCTACCGGGCCGGCGACTTCATCTCCGGCGGATTGTCGTGGACGCGTCCGGTCTATCTCGGCGGCATTCAGGCGCAACGCAACTTCCACCTGCGATCGGACCTGGTGACGCTGCCCCTGCCCTCGTTCGGCGGCACGGCGGCGGTGCCGTCGACGCTCGAGGTCTATACGCAGAACGTGCGCACCTATTCCGGCGACATCCAGCCCGGGCCGTTCCAGGTCACCAATCTGCCGGTGTTCACGGGCGCAGGACAGGCGCAGGTGGTGCTGCGCGACAGCCTGGGCCGCGAGACCACGGCCACCTTGCCGTTCTATGCCTCCAGCATGCTGCTGCGCCAGGGACTGCTCGACTTTTCCGTCGAGGCAGGGATGGCGCGGCGCAATTTCGGCATCTCCTCCGACGATTATGACGGCCGCGTCATGGGGGTCGCCAGCGCGCGTTACGGCGTGACCGACCGGCTGACATTGGAAGCCCATGCCGAGGGCGGCGCCGATCTGATCAATGGCGGCATAGGTGCTGCCTTCCCGCTCGGGGCATATGGCGCAGCTTCGCTGGCCGTCGCCGGCAGCCGTCATGACGGACGCACCGGGTCGCTGGTCGATGCCAGGGCCGAGTTCGGTTATGACGGCTGGGCGATCAACGCCCGCATGCAGCGGTCATTCGGCGGCTTTGAAGATCTCGCTTCGGTGACGGCACAGCCGGTCATACTCGATCCCGATGATTTCACCCGTTTCAGCGCCGGTGTGCCGCGGGCGGTCGACCAGGTGACGCTCAGCGTGCCGATGCCGATCGATTTCTCCAGCCTCAACTTCTCCTATACCCACCTCAAGGATGCCGAAGGCGAGACCAGCCAGATCGTCGGCCTCTCCTATAGTCAGGCGATCTTCAAGCGCAGCACGCTCTATGCCACGGCCTTCGCCGATCTCGACGACGGCGACAGTTATGGAATCTTTGCGGGGATTTCGATCCCGTTCAATGACGACGTCATGGCGTCGACGGGTGTCGAGCATGGGCCTGACGGCCTCAATGTCGTGGCCGACCTCGCCAAATCGGAGCGGGCCGAGGACGGCAGCATCGGCTGGCGGCTGCGCACCTCGGAGGGCGAGGTCCCCAATCGTTCGGCAGCGGTCAGCTACCGCGCGCCGTTTGCGCGTTTCGAGGCCGGCGCCCAGCAATTCGACAAGGACTTTCGCGTGACCGGCCAGATGGACGGCGCCATTGCGGTCGCAGGCGGCGGGGTGTTCGCCACCAACCGCATCGACGATGCCTTTGCCGTCGTCGATGTCGGCACGCCTGATGTCGAGGTGTTGCATCAGAACCGGCCTGTAGGCAGGACCGACAGCAAAGGCCGCATCCTGGTCACCGGGCTTAATTCCTATGAGCCGAACACGGTGTCGATCGACCCGAAAAACCTGCCGGTAGACGCGGATGTCCCGGCCACCAAGGAGACCGTCGTCCCAGCCGACCGCAACGGCGTCGTGCTGAAGTTCGGCGTGTCCGAGGCGGCACAGGCCGCGCTGGTGACGCTGGTCGACCCGAGCGGAACGCCGCTCGAAGCCGGACTGTCGGGACGCGTCGATGGCGACACTGAAGACTTTGTCGTCGGCTATGACGGGCAGGCCTATATCAAGGGCCTCGGCAAGCAGAATTCCGTGCAGGTCGAGCGCGCGGACGGCGGTTCATGCCGGGCAGAGTTTCCCTTCGAGGCGGTGCGTGGCCGGCAGGTGGTGATCGGGGACGTGGTGTGCCAATGAACATCCGACGCCAGGTGCTGCGCGCAACGTTCATCATTGTCCTTATGCTGCTGCCGTCGCTCGCCCGCGCGCAAAGCTGCAGTTACACCGTCACCAGTATGAATTTCGGCCTCATCGACACACTGTCAGGCACCGCGGCGACATCGACAGCCACCTTCACCGCGACTTGCAGCGGCAGTTTGCCATTGCTGCTGCCCGTCCTGGTGTGTCCGCATATTGCCGCCGGCACCGGCGGTGCAACCTCGGCGGCGGCCCGGCAGATGGCGAGCGGCTTCAACAGCCTCAACTATCAACTCTATTCGGACCCCGCAATGACCGTTGTCTGGGGCACCCATAACTGGGCCTATGCCTCGCGCCCGCCACCGCTGCTGCTGAGCCCCAATCTCTTCGGCAACTCAACCGACACCCTGACGCTCTATGGGCGGGTTCCCGGCGGCCAGGCGACCGTCCCGCCGGGCACCTATCTGTCGACATTTTCGGGCGGGCAACTCGAGTTCCGCTCCCGGACAACCCTGTTGAGCAGCAGCTGCGACACCGGCGCGGGCAACTTGGGCACCAGTCCGACCTTCACCATCAACGCCACGGTCGCGGCGAACTGCCTGGTCGCCACCCAGAACATCGATTTCGGCCCCAAGGGGGTGCTCGACGCCAATGTCGATGCCGCCGGCCAGGTTACGGTCACCTGCACCCCGTCTACCGCGTACACGGTTTCCCTAAATGGCGGCACGACAGGGGGCACGCCGACCACCCGCAAAATGTCGAAGGGCGCCGAGAGGGTCACCTACGGCCTCTACAAGGATCTGGCGCGCTCGCAGCCCTGGGGTGACGCCGGAACGCCGGGAAGCACGGTGGCCGGCACCGGAACCGGTACGGCCCAGGCGCTCACCGTCTATGGCCGCGTGCCGCCGCAGACGACGCCCTCGGCCGGCGTCTACACCGACACGGTGGTGGTGACCATCACCTATTGATCGCGGCCCGCCTCGCCGTTGGCCGGCGCCAGCCAGCGCGCGTAAATCTCGCCGACGATGCCGCGGCGAAAGACCAGCACGCAGATCATGAAGATCAGGCCGGTGGCGATGGTCACCGGGAAGCCGGAGGTGGCGAGCGTGTTTTCCAGCCCGACGACGAGGCCGGCGCCGACGACAGGACCGACCATGGTGCCGATGCCGCCGAGCAGCGTCATCAGGATCACCTCGCCCGACATCTGCCAGGTGACGTCGGTCAGCGTCGCGAACTGGAAGACGATCGCCTTGGTGGCGCCGGCAAGCCCGGCAAGGGCTGCCGACATGACGAAGGCGGCGAGCTTGTAGCGGCCGACCGAATAGCCCAGCGAGATGGCGCGGTTCTCGTTCTCGCGGATCGAACGCAGGATCATGCCGAAGGGCGAGTTGACGATGCGCCAGACGGCGAAGACGCCGATGAGGAAGACGGCAAGCACGACGAAATACATGTTGAGCGTGACGTTGAGATCGACGATGCCGAACAGATGCCCGCGCGGCACGCCCTGTATGCCGTCCTCACCTTCGGTGAACGGCGCCTGGACGCAGAAGAAATAAAACATCTGCGCCAGCGCCAGCGTGATCATCGAGAAATAGATGCCTTGCCGGCGGATGGCGAGGAAGCCCATGACCAGGCCGAGCACGGCCGCTCCGCCGGTGCCGAGCAGGATGCCGGCCTCGGGCGGCCAGCCCCATGCCTTGACGGCGTAGGCGCAGAAATAGGCGGCGGCGCCGTAGAAGGTGGCGTGGCCGAACGACAACAGCCCGGTGTAGCCGAGCAGCAGGTTGAAGGCGCAGGCAAACAGCGCGAAGCACAGCATCTTCATCAGGAAGATCGGATAGACGAAGAAGGGCGCGGCTATCAGCGCCAGTATGGCCAATGCCAGCAATACCCGCTCCAGCCGCACGGAGGCGGCGGTGCGCTGTTGGTGAAGGGTTGCCTCGCTCATCTCAGGCGTCCCTTCCGAACAGGCCGGCGGGGCGCAGGAGCAGCACGATCGCCATGATGACGAAGACGACGAGGTTCGACGCCTCGGGATAGAACACCTTGGTCAGGCCCTCGGCGAGGCCGAGCATGTAGCCGGTGACGATGGCCCCGAGAATCGAACCCATGCCGCCGACCACGACGACGGCAAAGACGACGATGATGATATCGGAGCCCATCAGCGGACTGACCTGGTAGACGGGCGCGGCGAGAATACCGGCAAGGCCGGCGAGCGCCGCGCCGAGCCCATAGGTGAGCGTCAGCAGCAGCGGCACGTTGACGCCGAAGGCCTGCACCAGCTCGGGACTTTCGGTCGCGGCGCGCAGATAGGAGCCGAGCCTGGTCTTTTCGATCAGGAGCCAGGTGCCGATGCAGATAATGAGCGAGGCCACCACCACCCAGCCGCGATAGTTGGGCAGGAACATGAAGCCGAGATTGGTGCCGCCGGCAAGCTGCGCCGGAACGGCATATGGGTTGCCTGACACACCGTAGTAGAAACGGAACACGCCTTCGATGACCAGCGCCAGTCCGAAGGTGAACAGCAGCCCGTAGAGCGGATCCAGGCGGTAGAGCCGCGACAGCGCCACGCGCTCGACCGCCATGCCAAAGACGCCGACGATGAGCGGAACCAGGAGCAGCGCCGGCCAGTAGCCGATGCCGAGATGGACGAGCAGCAGGTAACCGATGAAGGCGCCGAGCATATAGAGTGCGCCATGGGCGAAATTGATGATCCGCAGCAGGCCGAAGATGACGGCCAGGCCGAGGCTCAGCATGGCGTAGAAGGAGCCGTTGATCAGCCCGACCAGCATCTGGCCGAGCAAGGCCTGGACGGGGATGCCGAAGATCATGGTCATGGCGTCACCGAGGGTGTTGCAAGCGGGATGCGTCTGTGCGGCACGTACCCCCACCCGGACCTTCGGTCCGACCTCCCTACAAGGGGGAGGTAGGGCGGTGGCCCTCCACCCTCCCCCTTGTGGGGAGGGTCGCTGCGCAGCAGCGGGGTGGGGGTACTGCCGTGGGCTGTCGTCATCATACCCCCAACACCTCGTGCAGCTGTTGCGTGTGAGCGGCAAGCTCGCTTACGGCAAAACCCTCCACCACCTTGCCATGCTCCATCAGATAGAAGCGGTCGGCGATGCGCGCGGCGAAGCGGAAATTCTGCTCGACGAGCAGGATGGTCATGCCGCGCTTCTTCAAGGTTGCCAGCAGTTCGCCGATGCGCTGGACGATGACCGGCGCCAGGCCTTCGGTCGGTTCGTCGAGCAGCAGCATCTGCACGCCCGTCCGCAGGATGCGGGCGATGGCCAGCATCTGCTGTTCGCCGCCGGACAGTTTGGTGCCGGGGCTGTTGCGCCGCTCCTTGAGGTTGGGAAAGAGATCGAAGATCTCGTCGACGCTCATGCCGCCCTTGGCCACCACCGGCGGCAGGATCAGGTTCTCGTCGACGGTGAGCGTGGCGAAGATGCCGCGTTCCTCCGGCACGAAGCCGATTCCGCGATGGGCAACACGATGCAGCGGCAGGCGCATCAGGTCGCTGCCGTCGAAGGCGACGCTGCCGCTGCGCTTGCGGACCAGCCCCATAATGGCGCGCAGCGTTGTGGTCTTGCCGACACCGTTGCGGCCGAGCAGCGTCACGGTCTCACCGCGAAAAACGTCGAGGTTGACGCCATGCAGCGCATGGCCCTCGCCATACCAGGCATGGAGATCGCGCACGGCAAGCAGCGGCTCACTCATGCTCGGTCCCCCTGCTCGGTCCCCATGTAGGCGACCCTGACGCGCTCATCGTTGCTCACCGTTGCGTAGTCGCCGGCGGCGAGCACCTGGCCGCGCTGCATGACGGTGATCCAGTCGCAAAGGTCGGCGACGACGGTGAGATTGTGCTCGACCATCAGCACGGCGCGGTCCGTTGCCAGCGAGCGGATGATGCCGGAAATGGCGCCGACATCCTCGTGCCCCATGCCGGCCATCGGCTCGTCGAGCAGCAGCACTTTCGGGTCGAGCGCCAGCGTGGTGGCGATCTCGAGCACGCGCTTTCGGCCATAGGAGAGATCGCCGGCCGGACGATGCGCGACATCGTCGAGACCGACGACGGCAAGCAGTTCGCGCGCCCGTGGCGTCAGTTGGTCAAGCGCGGCCAGCGAGCGCCAGAACTGGAAGCCGAGCCCGCTCGGCCGCTGCAAGGCGACGCGGACATTGTCGAGCACGCTCAGATGCGGAAAGATCGCCGATATCTGGAACGAGCGGACGAGACCCATGCGCGCCACCCTGGCCGGCGCGGTGCGGGTGATGTCGTTGCCCAACAGTTCGATCCTGCCGCTGCTCGGCTGCAGGAACTTGGTCAAGAGGTTGAAGATCGTCGTCTTGCCGGCGCCGTTCGGCCCGATCAGTGCATGGATCTGGCCGTGATGGACGTCGAGGTCGACATTGTTGACGGCGACGAAACCGGCAAAGTCGCGCCGCAGGCCGCGGGCGGAGAGCACCACCCGCGGCTTGATTTCGGCACCGTCCGGCTGGACGGCCACGGCTTGCGCCAGCGTCACTTGGTGACGAGCGGGCAGCCGCTGTCTTCAGCCTTGATGAAGGCCTTGTCGCCCGGAATGGTCGCAAGGTAGGTGTAGTAATCCCAGTCCTTCTTCGACTCCTCGGGCTTCTTGACCTGGTAGAGATACATGTCGTGCACCATCGAGCCGTCGGCCTGTACCTTGCCGTTGGCGTTGATGATGTCGTCGACGGGCATTTCATGGAGTTGCTTGGCGACCGCCTCGGTTTCGTCGGTGCCGGCCTTGTCGATGGCCTTGAGATATTGCAGCACCGCCGAATAGGTGCCGGCCTGGATCATGTTGGGCATGCGGTTGGTGCGCTTGAAGAAGCGCCCGGCGAAGTCGCGGCTCTTGTCGTCGCGGTCCCAGTAAAACCCTTCGGTGAGCACCACGCCCTGCGCCGCCTGCAGGCCGAGGCCGTGCACCTCGGCAAGCGTGAACAGAAGGGCTGCCAGCCGCTGGCCGCCGGCGACAATGCCGAACTCGGCCGCCTGCTTGATGGTATTGGAGGTGTCGAGGCCGGCATTGGCAAGGCCGATAACCTTGGCTCCGGAGGACTGCGCCTGCAGCAGGAAGGAGGAATAATCCGTCGATCCCAAGGGGTAACGCACCTCGCCCAGCACTTTGCCGCCGCTTGCCTCAACAACCTTTGAGGTCTGCTCCTTCAGCGAATAGCCGAAGGCATAGTCGACGGTGATGAAATACCAGCTGTCGCCGCCCTGCTGCACCAGCGCGCCGCCGGTGCCGACCGCCTGCGAGTGGGTATCGTAAGCCCAGTGGAAACCGTAGGGCGAGCATTGCTTGCCGGTCAGGTCGGCCGATGCCGCTCCGGTAACGATGTCGATCTTCTTCTTTTCCTTGGACAACCCCTGGACGGCGAGCGCCACCGAGGATGTCGTCAGTTCCATGATCGCGTCGACCTGCTCGGTGTCGTACCACTGGCGCGCAATGTTGGAGGCAATGTCGGGCTTGTTCTGGTGATCGGCGTTGACGATCTCGATCGGCGCGCCCTGCACCTTGCCGCCAAAATCCTCGACCGCCATCCTGGCGGCCTCGACCGACCATTTGCCGCCGAAATCGGCATAGACGCCCGACTGGTCGTTGAGGATGCCGATCTTGACCTTGCCGTCGGAAATTTCGCCGGCCGCCGCCGGCATCGCAGTCGCCGCAAGCAGCGCGGCTGAGACGAGATAGGATGCTTTCACAGGTGGTCCTCCCTTGTGGCCGACGCCGGGCGGCGGCCTTGCAATGTTCAACAGTTCCGTCCGGTTCTCGCTGAAATCCGGGCCAGCGCCCGCCACTTCTCCTCTTGGCAACCCCTCCGCCCTGGGTGCGCCGGGAACCGTAGCATCACATTTCGCGAGGCGAGAATGCTATTTTCGTAGCATGGCGTGCTAGCGCGGCCGCTACCAGTCGGGCTCAATTGGAGAGTCTTCGGAAAAGCCGCTCGGGCCAGACAGAGAGAGCGTTGCGGCCGCAGCGTCCAGCAGTGCCCCCGGAAGCCCTTTGAGATGCTCGCTGTCCAGCGGAAGCGCAAGATAGCCCGTGGCAATGCGTGCAGCCGCTTCCGCCTGTTCACGATCTCTCATTGCCTTGACCGCAGACCGATCAGGCCGCGTGGCCAGCCAAGCCTTGTGCAGAGCGAACATTCGAGGGTCGACCGTCGGCATGCTTACGGGATAGCCACGCTCATCGATCGCCACAGCCTCCACCTTTGGAGCGTTGATGAGCCATTGCAGCCCCTCCATGGGTGCGCTGTCGAGATCGTCGGCAAGCTGTGTAATCGAGGTAGTGGCGTTGTCCTTGAGGACATGTCTTGCCTGCGGACGGATCAGGTCGACCAGATAGCCATCACGGTTCGCTGCCCTGAAGGCCCGGGGCTGGAGCGGCTTGAAGGACCTGTCCACTTTACGCAACACGCCTATCAGGCCGGACTGGCTTACCCTCTCGCCGGTCACGAAGCTGATGCGGCGTCGGGAATCGAAGAGCAGGTCGATGTCGCCGGTTGCCGTGAGACCGCTGGTGATCTGGACGCCCGCCAGAGCCTCGTAAGCGAACAGCGCATTCGTGCCGACGACCAGCAACTGCTTGCCCAGCAGGTCTGTTTCGGCGCACCGCCGCAATATCCGTGCGGCGATGGCCGGTACCCTGCCCAACCCCATTGCCACATTGACTTTCGCCAGGCCGTTCAGGCGATCGGCCAGACCTGCCAGCAGATCCTTGTTCTGCACCCTGCCCTCGGAAAACGCAGCGAACGCCTTCTCCGTCTGGCTGCTTTTCGGCCCGAGTGAATTCTCGACCTGCCGGACCTTCCGCAGCAGGTATTCAGCACCGCTGCGCTCAACCCAGCGCATGCTGCCTGCAAAGCGCCTTTGGCGCTGGTCATCAGCATGCTGCCAGGCCTCGTAGACCTGTTGCGTATCTATGAGTTGGCGCCGCTGCTCGCCGGTCAACTCTCTCAGCATCGTCTTCCCCTCTTAAGCCAGGATCAAGTTAACATAGTGGAAAACTCTTAATTAACAATAGGTTGTTATGTTTTTCCACTATCGCAGCTATCATCCGCACGACGAGTGGAAAATACCGAAGAAACAATAGGTTATGTCGAGCAAGGGAGGGCAGAACCTCACAAGCGGGTTTTTAGCTGCGCGCACCATGGCAGCCGCTTGCCGTCGCCTCACCGCTTCTGCGGATAGATCGTCTCGCCGCGCTTCAGCATCTGGACAAAAGCCTCGATCTTCTTCTTGCGCCCCGCCTCCGTCTTCATGTTGTGGGTGCGGAAGGCGAGCGCGAAGCGGTTTTGGGCGGAAAGCTTCGCCAGCATCTCTTTTGCCGCGGGTTCGGCATCGATGGCGGCCTGCAGATCGTCAGGGATCTTCATGTCCTTGCCTGAGGCATAGGCGCGGTCCCAGCGGCCGTCGGCCTTGGCCGCCTCGACCTGTTTCAGCCCGTGTTCGGTCATGCGGCCCTCCTCGACCAGGCGGGCGACATTGTCGATGTTGATCTTGCTCCAGATGCTCTTCTTGCCGCGCGGCGTGTAGCGCTGCAGAAAGCTCTTGTCGTCGAGCGGCTTGCGTATGGCGTCGATCCAGCCGAAGCACAGCGCCACGTCGATGGCCTGCTTCGGCGTGATCGAGGCAAGGCCCGAGCCGACCTTGTGGACCTTGATCCAGACCTCGCTCTCGCCGGCATGATTTTCGCGCAGCCAGGCGTAAAAACTGTCGGGATCGGGGAATTCATGAACCTTGTCGGGATCGACCTTGAACGGCGCCATCATCACCTCGTTGTTGCCGGGCCGGCTGTATCGGCTGTCGATGCCAGTTTCCGTCAGCGGCGTCGATACCCCCTAGCCTATTGCGAGCCGGCTTGCGCCCAAGCCGGCGCTCATGGCAGTTTCCCGGCTGGTCGAGCCGGGCAAGGCAGACTGCAATTCGGGGGAAATGCCATGCGATCGATGTTACTCGGCCTCATCCTTCTGCTGCCGGCCTCGGCGCTCGCTGAACCCATCGAAACCCAGAAGATCATCACCGCGCTGACCGGCGACTTCAACGGCGACGGCGTCGCCGATCTGGCGATGATCGTCGAGACCGAGCCCGAAGATGGCACCATGGACATGCATTTCTTCCTCAGGGACAAAAAGTACAATTTTCTGAAACCCGCCGGCATCGTGCATGAGCAGGTCTACGGCGAATGGAACGACTACGACCAGCCGCATTATGAGGGCTCCGGCATCGAACCTGAGTTGACCGCACTGCCCAACGGCTCGATCAAGATCTCTCTGCCGGGGCTGATCGGCCCCGGCGAGCGGACCGACATGACGCTGACCATCGCCTGGCGCAACGAGGCCTTCGTCGTCGCCGGCGTTGCCTATGACCATTACAAATACCAGTCCGTTGTCGTCGACAGCAGCTGCGACTACGACGTGCTGACCGGCAAGGGCAAAAGTATGCAGACGCAGGATGATGACAGCAAGGTGAACAGTATCGTGTCTGTCGAAGGCCAGGTCGTGCCCTTCGCGGAGTGGGACACGGGGACGCCTTTTAGGGTATGCGGGGATTGAGGGGGCAGCCAATCTCCCCCCTCGTGGGGGAGATGGCCGGCAGGGGGGCCGCTGTCCCGCCAACGCACCGGCCAGTGTCAGCCACGTTTATCCCGCGATTCTTGTCAGAAAATAGATCGAGAGGTCGCGATCCTTCGCGCCCCCTCTGCCCTGCCGGGCATCTCCCCCACTTGGGGGGAGATTGGCTTCACTGCAGATGCGGTTTCTTCAAAAAGCTGTTTCGGTCGGCGGATTTCACTCGCAGCCAAGTCTCACGACCGTCACGCACGACCCTGAGAGGAATCTCCGAACCCGCCGGATTCTGCCATAGCTTGCGGTAGAAATCGGCGAGCCCGTCGACCTCGCCATCGCGCACGTCGGAGATGATGTCGCCCTGGCGCAGGCCGGCCTTGGCGGCGGGGCCGCCTTCGGCGACGCTCATCACCACGACCGCACCGTTCGACTCGGCCGAGAAGGCGCCGAGCCATGGGCGCGGCGGCTTCGCCACCTGGCCGCGCGTCAGGAGATCGTCGAGGATCGGGGTCAGAAGGTTGATCGGCACGACCATGTTGATGTCGGCGACCTCGCCGTTGCGGCTCATCTGCAAAAGCAGCGAACCGATGCCGAGCAGGCTGCCATCCTGGCCGATGAGCGCCGCGCCGCCCCAGGACGGATGCGCCGGGGCAATGAAGATCGCCTCGTCGAGCAGATATTCCCAATAGCCGGCGAATTCCTGCTTGGTGACGATGTGTGCCTTGACCGAGCGGCCGGTGCCGTCGGCAAAGACCACGGGGTCGCCGATCTTGGCCTTCGAGGCGTCACCCAGCGCCACCGCTGGCAGGCCGAGCGGCGCCAGCGCCTGCACCAGGCCGAAGCCTGTCTCCTGGTCATAGGCCAGCGCATGCGCCGGCACGACGCGGCCGTCCTGGTCGGTCAGCCAGACCTCCTCGGCCTCGGTGATGAGATAGCCTATGGTGAGCACCAGCCCGTCGCCGCGGATAACGACGCCGCTGCCTTCGCGGCGCGTGCCCAGGGCATTGGCCGTGAAGGCATCGTCGGGAACCATGGCGCGCACGCCAACGACGGAGCGCAAGAGCGGGGAAACGGGATCGATCGGCATGCTTTCATCCTGGCAGATATGCGTGGGCAGTATCCTCTATAGGTATGCCGCGCTGCACAGGGCGCAAGGGCTTAGGCAACAAGGCAATCATTTCAGAGGCTGGCGCTGCTCCTCGTCCGCCTGCCGGCACCTTCTCCCCCGTATAGCGACGGGGAGAAGGGAGATGGCCGCAACATCGGCGCTCTTGGCAACGCTGGCAATTGGCGAAATCAGTAGGCGACAGCGTCCTTCTCGCCGTCACTATACGGGGAGAAGTGCCCGGCAGGGCGATGAGGGGCGGCGCTGACATCGATAATAGTTCAACACAAGTTGAACCTTTCTGAATTGCACCTATGTGTTCCAGTATCTAGGTTCCGCCGACTTTTCCGCCATCAGTCTCGCGCCGTCGTTTTCGCCCCGCCAAACCCAAGGAATTCCCCGCATGACCGAATACACCCCGCCGAAAGTCTGGAGCTGGAAGAAAGCCAATGGCGGCACGTTCGCCAGCATCAACCGGCCTATTGCCGGTCCGACGCATGACAAGGTGCTGCCGGTCGGCAAGCATCCGCTGCAGCTCTATTCGCTGGCGACGCCGAATGGGGTCAAAGTGACTGTCATGCTGGAGGAGCTTCTGGCGCTCGGCCACAAGGGCGCCGAATACGACGCCTGGCTGATCCGCATCAACGATGGCGACCAGTTCGGCTCGGGGTTTGTCGAGGTCAACCCCAACTCCAAGATCCCGGCGCTGCTCGACCGCAGCGGCAAGACGCCTGTCCGCGTCTTCGAGTCCGGTTCGATCCTGCTTTATCTCGCGGAAAAGTTCGGCGAGTTCCTGCCGACCGAACAGCCGGCGCGCGCGGAAACCTTGTCCTGGCTGTTCTGGCAGATGGGTTCGGCGCCCTATCTCGGCGGCGGCTTCGGCCATTTCTACGCCTATGCGCCCGAAAAAATCGAATACGCCATCGACCGCTTCGCCATGGAGACCAAGCGCCAGCTCGACGTGCTCGACCGGCGGCTGGCGGAGACTGAATATCTCGGCGGCGCCGGCTATTCGATCGCCGACATGGCGGTATGGCCCTGGTATGGCGGCCTTGCGCTCGGCCGCATGTACAATGACTCCGCCGAGTTCCTGTCGGTGCAGGACTACGAGCACGTACAACGCTGGGCCAGGGCGATCGACGCCCGCCCGACCGTGCAACGCGGCCGCATGGTCAACCGCGCCTTCGGCGACCCGGCCATGCAACTGCACGAGCGCCACGACGCCAGCGATTTCGAGACGAAGACGCAGGATAAATTGGTGGTGGCGGAGTGACTTTTTTACCCTCCCCCTTGTGGGGGGGGTCGCTAACCCAAGCCGGGACGGGGGGGGGGGGGCGCCCCGCCCCCCCCCCCCCCCGGGCGGG
>NZ_JAMYRV010000019.1:0-101014 GCF_040321555.1 Mesorhizobium sp. M0317
CCCACACGGGGGCGCTATCGGGGTTTTTCAAAATTTTAAACACGGCCCCGGGGTCCCGCGCATTTGGTTGGGGGCGTGGTTGCCTGTCGGGGGGGGCCGGTTGTTGGGGGGGCCGCCGTCGCATTTGTCGAGCGTCGAAACGGACAGTGAGATGAACCAGCACGTCACGGCCGAAGCATCCGGTCCGGTCAATATATCGGCCGGGCAGGAAGATGTCGTACGCCTGGTCGACCTCAAGCGCCGCTTCGGCGCGACGCCTGCGCTCGACGGCGTCTCGCTGACGGTGCGCAAGGGCGAGATCCTCGGCATCATCGGCCGCAGCGGCGCCGGCAAGTCGACGCTGATCCGCTGCCTCAACGGGCTGGAGCGGCCGGACTCCGGCGACGTCTTCATCGAGGGCCGCGAGATCGGCCGGCTCGGCGAGCGTGAATTGCAGCCGCTGCGGCGTCGCATCGGCATGATCTTCCAGCACTTCAATCTGCTGTCGGCCAAGACCGTGGAGGACAATGTCGCGCTGCCGCTGAAGATCGAGGGCCGCCCAAAGGCCGAACGGCTGGCGCGCGCCGCCGAATTGCTCGACCTCGTCGGCCTGTCGGAGAAGGCGAAGGCCTATCCGTCCTCGCTGTCGGGCGGCCAGAAGCAGCGCGTCGGCATCGCCAGGGCGCTGGCCGCGCGGCCGGCGCTGCTGCTGTCCGACGAGGCGACCTCAGCGCTCGATCCGGAGACGACGCGCTCCATCCTGGCCTTGCTGAAAGACATCAACCGGCAGCTCGGCCTCACCATCCTGCTCATCACCCACGAGATGGAGGTGATCCGCTCGATCGCCGACCGCGTCGCGGTGATCGATGCCGGGCGCATCGTCGAGCAAGGCCCGGTGTGGTCGGTCTTTGCCGAGCCGCGTTCCGAAATCACCAGGAGCCTGCTCGGCGGCATCCGCCCGCAACTGCCGGCCGAGATTGCCGGCCGGCTTGCTCCCGGAGGCGGCGCCGAGCTCATCCTCAGGGTCGACGTCGCAGGTGAGGCCGCGCGCGGTCCGCTGCTGTCCGATCTTGCGGTGGCGGTGCCGGGGCCGTTCCGCCTCGTCCATGGTGGCATCGACCATGTCCAGCAGCAGCCGGTCGGCACGCTGTTCCTTGCGGTCGCGGGCAACGATCCGAAACATCTGTCGAAAGTAATCGCATTCCTGAAGGCCCGCGACGCACGGGTGGAGGTGCTTGGCCATGTCGCCGGTTCTGTTTGAACTTCTGCTGCGCTCGATCTGGGAGACGGTCCTGATGACGGCGGCATCGGGCCTCATCTCGCTCGTCTTCGGGCTGCCGCTCGGCCTGGCATTGATTGCCACCGAGCGCGGCGGCATTGCCGAAAGCCTGTGGGTGAACCGCGCGCTCGGCGCCGTCATCAACGGCTTCCGCTCGGTGCCTTTCATCATCCTTCTGGTGGCGCTGATCCCGGTGACGCGGCTGATCGTCGGCACCTCGATCGGCACCTGGGCGGCGATCGTGCCGTTGTCGATTGCGGCGACGCCCTACTATGCCCGCATCGCCGAAGTGTCGCTGCGCGAGGTCGATCGCGGCCTGATCGAGGCGGCGCGCGCCATGGGCGGCAATCGCTGGACGATCATCCGCGAGGTGCTGGTGCCCGAAGCTTTGCCCGGCATCGTCGCCGGTTTCACGGTGACGCTGGTAACGCTAATCGGCGCCTCGGCCATGGCCGGCGCCATCGGCGCCGGCGGGCTCGGCGATCTCGCCATCCGCTATGGCTACCAGCGTTTTGAGACCAGCGTCATGGTCGCCGTGGTCATTGTGCTGATCATTCTCGTTTGCGGCATCCAGTGGGTCGGCGACCGGCTGGTCGCCAGGCTGGACCGGCGCGGATGAGCGGCCACGAACGTTATTTGCCGGCAGGCTGCCAAACGCAGCGCCGGCTTTCTCTATCGGCGCCGAGATTGGATTGCGCGTTGCTTTGATCGGACCGGCCTGCGTGCCACCGTGACAGCGAAACAAGGAGCTTGACCATGCCCAGGATCGTACCCGTGCTTGATCTCGGCCGCCTCGAACAGGGCGCTTCGGAACGGCGAACGTTTCTCTTCGACCTGCGCACGGCCGCGCGCGATGTCGGCTTCTTCTATTTGACCGGCCACGGCATATCGGCTGCGGATACCGCAGAAGTGCTCGACGCCTCGCGCCGGTTCTTTGCCTTGCCGGAAGCCGACAAACTGGCAATTGAAATGGTCAAGTCATCGCAATTCCGCGGTTATACGCGCGCCGGCGGCGAACTGACTAAAGGCAAGGCCGATTGGCGCGAACAGCTCGATATCGGCGTAGAACGCCCGACCATCGCGCAGGGACCCGGCGTGCCCGCCTGGACGCGGCTGCAGGGGCCGAACCAGTGGCCTGCGGCGTTGCCGGAGCTGAAGCCGGCGCTACTCGCATGGCAGGCCAAGGCGACGGCGGTGGCGATCCGGCTGCTTAGGGCATTCGCTTTGTCGCTCGACCAGGCCGAGGACGCCTTCGATCCGATCTACCGGGCCGAGCCCAACCATCGCATGAAGATCGTGCGTTATCCCGGCCGCGACGCCACAGGCGACGACCAGGGCGTCGGCGCGCACAAGGATGGCGGTTTCCTGACGCTTCTGCTGCAGGACGAGAACAAGGGGCTGCAGGTCGAATATGACGGTGCCTGGGTCGACGTCGATCCGCTGCCCGACACGCTGGTGGTCAACATCGGCGAACTGCTCGAACTGGCGTCGAACGGCTATCTCCGGGCGACAGTCCACCGTGTGGTGACACCGCCGGCCGGCGTCGAGCGCGTCTCGGTCCCGTTCTTCTTCAGCGCCCGGCTCGACGCCACGATTCCGCTGCTCGACCTGCCCGAGGATCTGGCGGCCGAGGCGCGGGGGCCGGCCAGCGATCCCGACAACCCGCTGTTTCGCAATGTCGGCACCAATGTGCTGAAGAGCCGCCTGCGCTCGCATCCCGACGTGGCGCGCCGGCACTACGCCGATCTCCTGGAAACCGGTGCCTCAGCCGGCTGAATCTTTCAAAACGAGAACGAAATTTCCGAATCTCGCGTTGTTTTAGAAAGCTGTTCGTCGCCATCTGCCGCGAATACGCGCATACAGGAATTATCGTTCGGCGGTTTCCTCCCATTCCACCGAGCGGTGTTCCCCTCTGAAGGTTCTTGACCTTCTTTTGGCCGGGCCGCTTTCGCGCCCGGCCTTTTTATCCATTAAGAGCCCTAGCCAAACTTCGGATCAAGGCTGCCCGACTTGTACCGCTTGGCCATCTCAGCTACCGGCAGCGGCTTGATCTTCTGGGCATTGCCGGCGGTGCCGAACTGCTCGAAGCGCTCCTTGCACAGCTTGCGCATCGCCGCCATCGCCGGCGTCAGATATTTGCGCGGATCGAACTCGCTCGGGTTTTCGGTCAGCACCTTGCGGATGGCGCCGGTCAGCGCCATGCGGTTGTCGGTGTCGATGTTGATCTTGCGCACGCCGTGCTTGATGCCGCGCTGGATCTCTTCCACCGGCACGCCCCAGGTCGGCTTCATCTGGCCCCCATATCTATTGATGATTTCCTGCAGGTCCTCGGGCACCGAGGACGAGCCGTGCATGACCAGATGCATGTTGGGCAGGCGGCGGTGGATTTCCTCGATGACGTTCATCGCCAGCACCGCGCCGTCCGGCTTGCGCGAAAATTTGTAGGCGCCGTGGCTGGTGCCCATGGCGACAGCCAGCGCATCGACATGGGTGTCCTTGACGAACTCGACCGCCTGTTCCGGATCGGTCAAGAGCTGGTCGTGGCTGATGGCGCCTTCGACGCCGTGGCCGTCCTCCTGCTCGCCGCCGCCGCTCTCAAGCGAACCGAGCACACCGATCTCGCCTTCCACCGACACGCCGCCCCAATGCGCCATGTCGACGACGCGCCTGGTGATGCCGGAATTGTAGGCATAGTCGGCCGGCGTCTTGCCGTCCTCTTTCAGCGAGCCGTCCATCATCACCGAGGTGAAGCCGTACTGGATGGCGGTGACGCAGGTGGCTTCGTTGTTGCCATGATCGAGATGCATGCACACCGGGATGTCGGGGTGGATTTCGACCAGCGCGTCGATCAGCTTGGCCAGCACCACGTCATTGGCGTAGGCGCGGGCGCCGCGGCTTGCCTGCAGGATGACCGGCGACTTGGTCTCCTCGGCCGCCTCCATGATGGCGAGGCCCTGTTCCATATTGTTCATGTTGAAAGCGGGTACGCCGTAGCCGTACTCGGCGGCGTGATCGAGCAATTGTCTCAGTGTTATGCGAGCCACCCAATAGTCTCCCGTATCTGGTTTCAAGCGCAACGTCGCGGGCCGGCCGGTTGCCGGCCAGATGCTTCTGGCCGGATTTCGCCAGAACCGCAACCGTCAGCGGCCATCGAGGCCGCAATTCTTGTTGCAGGGCTGAAATCCGGTAGCCAGCCGGTGAGGCGCTAATCTCCCCCATTGAGGGGGAGATGGCCGGCAGGCCAGAGGGGGTCGGTTCGACTGGAGCGCTAGCATCATCTGTCGGTGCTGGGAGGTCGCGTCAGGACGCGCCGACCCCCTCTGTCGCCTTTGGCGACATCTCCCCCTCAAGGGGGGAGGTTATCCGCGTTCGGGGAACATCGCCTTCAACCCTTCGCGCGAAGCCTTGGCCACACCGCGCTCGGTGATCAGCCCCGTCACCAGCCGTGCCGGCGTCACATCGAACGCCGGATTGGCCGCCGGCGTCGCTTCGGGCGAAACCCGCACCTGCGCAATCTTGCCGTCCGCCGTCTTGCCCCAGACCAGCGACACCTCGTCACCGGAGCGTTCCTCGATCGGGATTTCGGTCAGGCCATCACCCACCGTCCAGTCGATGGTCGGCGAGGGCAGAGCGACGTAGAAGGGCACCTCATTATCGGAGGCGGCGAGCGCCTTGAGATAGGTGCCGATCTTGTTGCAGACGTCGCCATTGGCCGTGGTGCGGTCGGTGCCCACGATCACCATGTCGACCGCGCCACGCTGCATCAGATGGCCGCCGGCATTGTCGACGATCAGCGTGTGCGGCACGCCGTGGCCGGCCATCTCCCAGGCGGTCAGCTGGGCGCCCTGGTTGCGCGGGCGCGTCTCGTCGACATAGACATGGACCGGAATGCCGGCCTCGACGGCGAGATAGATCGGCGACGTGGCGGTGCCGTAATCGACCGTCGCCAGCCAACCGGCGTTGCAATGGGTGAGGATGTTGACCGGCTCGCCCGGCTTCTTGCGTGCCGCGATCTCCTTGATGATGGCAAGCCCGTTCTCGCCGATGGCGCGATTGAGATCGACATCCTCGTCGGCGATTTCGGCAGCGCGCTTATAGGCCGCCTCCGCGCGCTGTCCCAATACGATCGGCCTGAGGAACCGCCGCATCTCGTCCAGCGCCCAGCGTAGATTGATCGCAGTCGGCCGCGTCTTGTGCAGCGTCTCCCAGACCGCGTCGAGCGCTTCGTCAGACGGATCGTCCGCCATCTGGATGGCGACGCCGTAGGCCGCGGTGACGCCGATCAGCGGCGCGCCACGAACCCACATGTCACGGATCGCGGTGGCGATGCCGGCAACGCTCCCGATCGTCTCGACCCGGAACTCGTGCGGCAGCCAGCGCTGATCGATGATCTCGACCGAACGCTGGTCGTCGCTCAGCCAGATGGTGCGGTAGTGGCGCTCGCCGACGTTCAAATCCTGCTCTCCCGTTCGATCAAAGCGGCCAGATTATTGACCTCGTCCATGCCGTGAATCTGGCGCCGGTTGACGGCGATGTGACGGCCGAATTTCAGCGCCTTGGCCTCGCAGGAGGCTCGCAGATCCTCGTCCTCGATGGTCTCGAAATCGGCATTGTGGGCGAGGCCGAGGATGCGCCGGTGCACCTCGATGCCGGCAAAGCCGAGCAGGTCGGTCCAGATCTGGTGCAGCACATGGTCGAGCGCCTGCTCCGAGGCGAGAATGTCGCCCTGATCCTCGAACAGGCTCTTCTGGTAAAGCATGCCGGTGCGCTCGGTGCGCCATAGATGCGAGAACTCGGCGCGGAACACCGTCCAGGTGTCGTTGGTCACCCCGAGCAGATAGGCACGCATGGCGTCACGCTTGCCCTTGTGTTCATGGCCGCGCTGCGAGAAGTAGGACATCCAGAAATTGGCGAGCAGCATGCCTACATCGAAGGCCATCGGACCGTAGAAGGCGAACTCCGGATCGATCATCCGCGTCTCGGTGTCGGTGACCATGATCGAGCCCGAATGCAGGTCGCCATGCAGCAGCGTCTCGGCGTTGGCGGCGAAGATATGCTTCAGCCGCTGCGCTTCAACCTTGAGGTCGCGGTCGGCACGCAGTTCGGCAACAAGGCCGTCGAGCTGCGGCGAGGTGTGCCGGTTCAGCTTGGCGTCGAAATAGGGATCGGAAAACACCAGGTCTTCGGTGATGCCGCAGAGCTCGACATTGTCGGCAAACAGCGCCAGGTCGGCCTTGCGGTCCTTGGTCGGCATGGAGAGATCAGAGCCGCGGAACAAAGTGCGGGCCATGAACAGGCCGATGTCGCGGGCGATATTTGGCAACTCGCGGCCGTCGATCAGGGCACGGCGCAGGATGATGTGCGGCGGCGCCAGATATTCCATGATGATCAGCGCCTGGGCTTCGTCGAAATGGAGGATCGCCGGCACCGAACCCGGCGCGCGCGCCTCTTGCCGCGTCAGCGCGTGATATTCGAAGAAGGAACGTTTCAAGGGCAGCGGCCAGCTGTCGCCGACGAGGCGAACATAGGGCAGGGCTTGCTTGACGACCGCCGCACCCGAGCCGCCTTCGACGATAAAGACGAGGTTCAGATTGCCGTCGCCGACCTCGCGCACCTTCCAAGGGCCCTTGCCGATTTTGGCGCACAGCGCTTCGTTCGTACCGAGGCGCGTTGCAAGCGTCTCCACCGACAGTGCTTCGAACGGCAATTTCGCAGTCATTCCTCACCCCCCCGCTTGCTCGCTCCAATCATAGTGGAGCGACGGCGGTGAGGCCAAGCTAGGAAGCTGACTGGCAATTGTCAATCGAGTTGACAATTGATGACGCAGCCCATAGCCTCATCGTCAGGGAGGAACGAATGGGCAATGATGCCGTGTTCCGCGTGGACGGGCTGAGGAAGTCCTTCGGCCATATCGAGGTGCTTGGCGGCGTCTCGCTCGAATTGCATGCCGGTGAGATCACCGTGCTGATGGGCGCCAACGGCGCCGGCAAATCCACCCTCGTCAAGATCATCAGCGGCGTCTACGACCACGCTGCCGGCACAATGAGCCTCGCTGGTCATGATTTCGCGCCCAATACGCCGGCCGAGGCGATCCGCGCCGGTGTCGTTACCGTGCACCAAAACATCAATGACGGCGTCGTCGCCGATCTCGATGTCGCCACCAACCTGACGCTCGATCGGTTGAGCGGCAAGGGCGCGCCGCTGCTGTTCAATCCGGGCCGCGTGCGTCGCGAGGCCAAAGCTGTCGCCGACCGCATGGGGCTCGCCATCGATCTCAAGGCACGCATCAGCGATCTGTCGCTGGCCGATCGCCAGATGGTGGCGATCGCGCGCGCCATGGCGCATCAGCCGAAAGTGCTGATCCTCGACGAGCCGACCTCATCGCTGTCCAGCGCCGAGGCCGACCGGCTGTTCGCCCTGCTCGACCGGCTGCGCGAGCAAGGTGTGGCCATCCTCTACATCTCGCACCGCATGTCGGATATCAGGCGGCTTGCCGACCGCATCGTCTCGATGCGCGACGGAGCCATTAGCGGCACCTTCGACAAAAAGCCGCTCGACTATGAGGGCGCGGTCAACGCCATGCTCGGCCGCAAGATCCATCTCGACCGTATCGAAGCCAGGAGTTCTGCGAAGCCGATCCTGACCGTCGATGCCTTGCGCATCGCCCCAGGCGCCCGGCCATTCTCGCTGACGCTCGGCGACGGCGAGGTTGTTGCCATCACCGGCCTCGTTGGCGTCGGCAAGACAGCACTCGCCGAGACGCTGTTCGGCCTGCGCAAGCCGCTGTCCGGCAGCATGACTTTGCACGGCAAACCTTACGCGCCTGGATCGACGGGCGAAGCCATCGCCGCCGGCGTGTTCCTGGTCGCCAAGGACCGTGGCGAAAACGGCATCGTCGGCGGCTTCAACATCCAGGAAAACATCAGCCTGCCCTTCCACAAGCGGATGTCGCGTTTTGCCGTTCTCAAGCGTGGTCTCGAGCGCGCTACTGCCCGTCGGCAGATCGACGAGCTCGGCATCGTCTGCCGCTCGGAGAAGGACGAAATGCAAACGCTCTCAGGCGGCAACCAGCAAAAGGTGATGGTCGCGCGCTGGATGGCGCAGGACGCCCGATTGTTCATTCTCGATGAACCGTTCCAGGGCGTCGATATCTCGGCCAGGCGCGACATCGCCGCCAAGCTGAGGGCAAGCGCCAATGGCCGCGCCACGCTGCTGTTCGTCACCGAACTCGACGAGGCGCTGGAGACGGCGGATCGCATACTGGTGATGTCCGAGCAGACCATCGTCGGCGAACACCGCAACGCCGATGTCGATCTCGACCGTCTGCTGGCCGAAGTCGCCGGTGGACCGGTGCACAGCGCGGCCTGAGCCGCGATGATTGAAGAACTGAGGATTGGAATGGAGTGCACGGGTTTGAGTTGGGTATTTACGGCGGGCGCTGAATGACGCTGCGCGACTACGCCATCCGCTATGGGTTCATCGTGCTTTTGTTCGGCCTGATCGCGTATTTCGCCATCGCCGCCGACGGGTTTGTCTCGCCGCAAAGCGCCGTCTTCATCTTCCAGTCGGTCGCCATCACCGGCGTGCTGGCGCTCGGCGTCACCGCGACGTTGGTCGTCGGCGGTTTCGATTTGTCGATCGGCTCGGTTGCCACGTCGGCCATGATGGCGGCCGCCTATGTCATGGTGGTGCTGGAGCAAAACGTTGTCGTCGCGGTCGTCGTCTGCCTGCTCATCGGCGCCATAGTCGGCCTCATCAATGGCTGGCTGATCGTCTATATGCGCGTGCCCGATCTGCTGGCGACGCTCGGCATGATGTTCCTGCTCGTCGGCCTGCAGCGCATACCGACCGAAGGGCGCTCCATCGCCACCGGCATGACCATGCCTGACGGCTCGGTCGCCAACGGCAAATTCTCCGATGCCTTCCTGGCGCTCGGCCGCCACCGCTTCGACTTCTTCATCCCGAACCTCATTCCGGTGTCGGTGGTCGTGCTCATCGTGCTCGCCGTGCTGATCTGGTTCTTCCTCGAATACACGCGCTTCGGCCGCATGATGTATGCCGTGGGTAGCAATGAACGGGCCGCCGAACTCGCCGGTGCGCCTGTCAAGGCATACAAAATCTGGGCCTACGTCATTTCAGGAGTTTTTGCCTCGATCGGCGGCATTTTGCTCGCCGCACGGCTTGGACGCGGTGACATCGCCTCGGGTAATAATCTGCTGCTCGATGCGGTTGCCGCGGCGCTGATCGGCTACGCGGTGCTCGGCGCCGCCAAGCCGAACGCCTTCGGCACCGCCATCGGCGCGCTGTTCGTCGGCATCCTGCTGCAAGGCCTGACGATGATGAACGCGCCTTACTACACGCAGGATTTCGTCAAGGGCGTGGTTCTCGTCGTCGCCCTTGTCTTTACCTTCGCCCTTTCCGGCCGGGGCAGGAGATAGAACGGCTGCCGGAACAGTTTTGGGTTCAACAAGTGGAGGAAACAAAATGAACATCACAAGAAGACTTCTGGGGAAGGTCGCGCTCGGATTGGCCGGCGCAACAATCCTGATGCCGGGGGCATTTGCCGCCGACAAGCCGGCGCCGTTCGACAAGCCCGGCGTCAAGATCGCGTTGGTGCGCTATCTCTCGACCGGCGATTTCTTCCAGGCCTATCTCTCGGGCGTCGAGTCCCAGTCCAAGGCGCTCGGCATCGATCTGCGCGTGCTCGACAGCCGCCAGGATGCCGCCCTTCAATCCGACATGGTCGACCAGGCCATCGCGCTCGGCGTGCAGGGCATCATCATCCAGCACGGCCTGACGGAATCGATGAAGGATGCCGCCCAGCGCGCGGTCGATGCCGGCATCAAGGTCGTCGCCTTCGACGTCAATGTCGAAAATCCAAAAATCCCGCAGATCGAACAGTCGGACAAGGATCTAGCCCGTCTGGCGCTCGAGCAGGCGGTCAAGGACAATGGTGAGAGCTGGAACGCCGGCTATGTCTATGTCGCCGGCATCGCCCCGCTCGACCGTCGCAACGAGACCTGGGTCGACGTGAAGAAGAAATATGCCGGCATCAAGGAAGTCGCGATGTTCGGCACGCTCGACAATCCGATCGCCAACTCGGTCGCCAACCAGGCGCGCTCGGTGCTGCAGGCGCATCCCGATATCAATGTGATGTTCGCCCCCTATGACGAATTCGCCAAGGGCGTGAAGATCGCCGTCGACGAGGCGGGGCTGAACAAGAAGATCAAGATCTACTCCGCCGACATCTCGACCTCCGACATCGCGGCCATGCGCGAAACCGACAGCGCCTGGGCGGCCACCGCCGCCACCAATCCGGCCGTCGTCGGCCAGGTCTCGGTGCGCGCGCTGGCGCAGTTGCTCGCCGGTGAAGATCCCGGCCACAACGTCATCGTGCCGCCGACGCTGATCACCCAGAAGGACCTGATCGACAAGGACATCAAGAACATGGAAGACCTGTCGGCCAAGCTGCCGCAATTCGCCCATGCCGATGTCGCCATGCCGGCCTGGATGCCGAACCCGAACGCGAAGTAGGATCGGTCGTCTGATAGATGCGAAGGGCGGCTATGGGCCGCTCTTTTCATATTGATGGTAAGCCTGCCGGCCTACAACCATTGGTCTGGATCGCGCATCCCGTGGACAATCGCCACAGCGATAACACCATCGGGCTGCGGCTCGTAGATGATGATTTAGCGGTCTTCGACGAGCACGCGGGCCGTTGCGCTTAACTCGGGCCGTGCGCTGCCCATCTTGGGGTGCTGCGCCGCAGCTCCAGTCTTTCGTGCGCATCAACAGTCTGTCTGCTGCCTTTTCATTGTCGGCGGCGGCGATGGTGTGCCAGATGTCTCGCAAATCCTGCGAAGCGCGCGGTGTGAGCCGATGGCTAGCCACGGGCGCGGCGTTCTGCCTTCAGGCTGCGAATGAACTCGGTGGGGTCGACGTCCACCGGCTTGCCGCTGGACATGCCGTCGGCATAGGCCCGCTTCAAGTGCTCGAGTTCGAGCGTGCGCAATTCCTCGCGCTGCTCCCACAAGCGCAGGGCGTCGCGGACAATCTCGCTGTTGGAAGCATAACCGCCGCCTTCGATGGCCCTCTGCAGGCGCGCCGACTGCTGCGGGGTAAGGGATATGGTCAGGGTGCGCATGGGTTCGTTTTCATCCCCACACCATAATGCATCCAACCAGATCTAACAATATTTGTTAGGAATCTGCACCCCTGCATCATGATCGCCCGGCGCGCGCCAGGCCATGCGCCACCAGCCGGTCGATGACTTCGGCATAGCTGACGCCGCTTGCCGCCATCGCCTTGGCGTACATGCTGATGTCGGTGAAACCGGGAATGGTGTTGAGCTCGTTGATCACGAATGTCATGTCCGGCATCAGGAAAAAGTCGATACGCGCCATGGCGTCACAGCCGACTGCTCTGAACGCCTTTGCCGCCATGTCGCGCATGGCGGCCTCGACCTCCTGCGGCAGCGCGGCCGGCACTATCAATGCGGCGCCATTCTCGTCGATGTACTTGGCGTTGTAGTTGTAGAAGCCGTGGCTTTCCGCGGGCACGATCTCGCCCGGCCGCGAAACGAAGAGTTCGCCCGCGGGGCTCTCCAGCACGCTGTATTCGATCTCGCGACCGCGAATGAACTCCTCCGCCAGCAGCTTGCGATCGTGCTGGAAGGCTTCGCCAAGCGCCCGCTCGAATTCCTGGCTGCCGTTGACTTTTGCCACTCCGACCGACGAACCCTGTCGCGCCGGCTTGATGAAAATCGGCAGGCCGAGCTGGTCTTCCAGCACGGTCAGCGAAGGGACTGCACCGTCCTCGATCGTCACCGAGCGCGCGACGGGCACTCCGGCCGCCTTCAGCAACCGCTTGGCGACATCCTTGTCGAGCGCGGCGGCAGAACCGAGGATGCCGCAGCCGGCGAGCGGCACGCGCGCCACCTCGGCCAGCCCCTGCACGGAACCGTCCTCGCCATGCAGGCCGTGCAGGACCGGAAACAATATATCGATATCAGGCAGGTCGTGAGGCGCGCTATTGGCCGGGATCGCCAGCATTCGCCCATACCCGCCGGGCACTAGGCAGAGTTCTGTGCCGGACTCGGGTTTTGCCAACGCGCCATCCTCGAAGCGGCTCAGCAGCCATTGCCCCGCGCGGGTGACGAAGATCGGGACGGCATCGTATTTCGCCGGATCCAGAGCACGCATGACATTGGTTGCCGAAAGCAGCGAAACCTCATGCTCGGCGGAGCGCCCGCCGAAGAGCACGCCGATACGAAGTCTTTTCGCCCCATCGACAACTCCACCAAGGATCAGGGCTGGAGCTCGCATGCGACACACGAGACGCCCCTTAAACTGGTCGAGCAATAGACAAAGGATTGGAGCGGGATTTCGACCGGTTGAAGCAGTTTTTCAGCACGACGTGCGAAAGCGGTTTTCCGCCCGGAGTCCGTCAAGGCCGGGAAGTAGAGCGGTTCGCCGTTTTGGTGAAACGACAAACCGCCCCAGGTCCATGTCTAACGTAGCGCCGCGGCGATGTTGCCGCCGTCGACCGTGGTGACATCGGCGGTGGTGCGTTCGGCCAGCGCGTGGTGCAGGAAGGCCTGCGCCACGTCATCGGCTGTCACTTCCTGCCCGAGCAGATTGCCGGACATGTATTCCTTCTCCGACACGCCGCGTGCGCCCGAACGGCTGGCGATCATGGCGTCGGTCAACAGGCCGGAGCGGATACGGTCGGCATTGACGGCGTTGGAACGGATGCCGTGCGCGCCGTAGTCGAGCGCATATTGCCTCGACAGGAACAGCGTCGCCGCCTTGGGCACGCCATAGGCGCCGAACTTCGGACCGGGGTTGACCGCCTGCTTGGAGGTGTTGAACAACAGCACGCCGCCGGTGCCCTGTTCCAGCATGATGCGCACCGCGTTCTGCGCCGCCGACTGGTGGGCGAAGAAGTTGAGCTCGAAACTCTTGCGCAGGAGAGCGTCGTCGAGCTCGCCGATCCGTCCCTCCCAGGCGGCCCCGGCATTGGAGACCAGGATGTCGACGCCGCCATAGACGGCGACAGCCTTGTCGAAGGCGGCGCGCATTTCGGCGGGATTGGTGATATCGGCGCCGACACCGATCGAATTGTTGCCGGCAGCCTTCGCTGCTTCCACCGCCTTTGCCGCATCGAGATCGACGACGACGGCATGCGCGCCATTGGCGGCGAACAGCTTTGCCGTCGCAGCACCGATCGCGCCGGCGCCGCCAGTGATCAGCACCACCTGGCCGGTCAGCGGCTTCGGCTTGTTGGAGGCGAGCTTGGCCTGCTCAAGCGACCAGTACTCCAGCGGGAAGAGGTCGGCCTTCGATAGAGGATGGAAGCTGCCGACGGCCTCGGCGCCGCGCACCGCCTCGATCCACATCTCGCCGACATCAGATGCGATCTTCGCATCCTTCAGCGTGCGGCCATGGCCGAACATGCCGAGGCCCGGCACCAGCGTCAGCCGCGGCATCGGGTCGAGCATGGTGCGCTGGACGTCGTCCAGCGCATCGTTGGTTTCGAAATAGACGCGGTAGTCCCTGGCGAAGGCATCGACATGGCTCTTGACGACGGCCTTGTAGTCGCCGGCCTTGTCGGCGTCTGGCGCCGGCACCGCCATCGGTCCGGTCTTGATGCGGATCGACAGGTCCGGCGTCGACACACCGCGTGCGGCATAGTCGGCGATGCCGGCCGAATTGATGAAATCGACAATGGCATCCGAGGTGCGGAAGTCGCTGATCATGCGATCGAAGCGGCCTTCGCCACGCGATACCGCCACCGCGCCACGCAGCATCGGCGCGATCGCTGCCGGCGTTGCGAGCTTGGCCGGCAGCGCGGCTTTCGCTGGCTTCGGCTTGCCGTGCTTGGCGACATAGTCCTCGGCCACGTTCACATAGTGGATCATGCGGTCGTAAGCCTGCTTCGCATCGTCGCCGAAGGTGAAGATGCCATGCTTGTCGAGGATCAGGCCTTCGACGCTGGGGTCGGCGTCGTAGACATCGGCGGCCACCTTGGCGAGGTCGAAGCCCGGCTTGATATAGGGCACGTACCCCATCTTGTCGCCGAACACGGTCTTGATCAGCGCCTTGCTGTCCGCCTGGTCGACGATGGCGAGGATCGCGGTGGAATGCGTATGGTCGACGAATTTGTGCGGCAGGAAGGCGTGCAGCAGCGTTTCGACCGACGGATTGGGCGAGCCGGGATCGATGAGGTTTGCGCGCTGCAGCGCCACCATATCTTCATCGGCGAGGCTGGCCAGCGCGCGCGCCTTCAAGAGCGGGCCTATCTTCACCGCCGGCAGGCCCTGCGGTTCGATGACGCCCATGTCCCAGCCGCTGCCCTTGACGCACAGCACGTCCCATTCGTCGCCGACGAGGTCTGTGGCCTTGGTCTTGCAGGAAGTGTTGCCGCCGCCATGCAACACCAGCCGCGGCTCGCCGCCGAGCAGCCGGGTCGTGTAGACGCGCAACGCGAGGTCGCGGGCCACGCCCTTTTTCGCATAGTCGGCCACCAGTCTTTCCGCGTCGTCGTCATTCCAAAGGTTCTTCATGTCGCTATGTCCGCTTTGCTGTCTTTGATGTTGCTGTGAACAGGAGTGCCGCGACGCCTTGATGACAATGCGCCGCTGCAAGGATTTCGTTTGTCAGGAAGCCTTTTTTGCCCCCGCGCTGGCTCCGGCATATTCGAGCAGCCGCCGCGCCATGCCGGCGCCGACGACCAGATGCGTGCAGAGTCCGCCGGCGAGTGCTGCGAGCAGCGGTTCGAACTTGCTGTCTTCCTGCACCACCATCAGCCGCTTTTCGATCTGGCGCAGTGACGACAGCGAGGCCGAGATGACGCGGCGGTTGTAGCTGCAGTCGAGCGCCTTGCCGGCGGCATCGATGATCTGGCCGGCAACGACGCCGGCGGCGCCGGCTTCGCGCAACAGCCCCATCTCGCCGGGGCTGAGCGCGCCGCATTTGACGACATGGCTGTCGCCATCGACCGTGCCGACCGAATAGAGCGCCAGATCGCAGTTGGCAATATCGGCCAGTTGTTCGCGGATCACCGGTTCGGCGCGCAGCCCATGCGCCAGCAATTCCGTCGTCAGCACCAGCGGCGCGTAGAAATTGAGGCCCTTGGCGTTGAGCCGCCGGGCGATCTCCATCGTGCACTGGTCGGGACGGTAGGAATAGGGCGCGCCGAGATTGCCGCAAAGCTGCACCACGGTGACGTCCTGCAGGTCGGCATAGGACATGACGTCGGCGATGGTGTAGACGGTGCGGCCCCAGGCGACGCCGATACGGTCGCCCTTCTTGACCAGTTCGAGAAAGACACTCGCCGCCAGCACCGCAACGTCCGTCGAAGGGTCGACGACATAGGCATTCTCCGGCGCGATCCACACCGCATCAAGCTTGAGCGCGTCCTCGAGCTGGCGCGCCAGCATGTCGTCGGTGAACAGCTGCGTCGAGGTCGAGATGTTGACGATGCCGGTCTCGCGCGCCTTGCGCAGATACATGGCGACCGAGGCGCGGGAAATGTTAAGCTGGCTGGCGACCTGGTCCTGGCGCAGGCCATGGGCATAATAGAGCCATGCGGCCTTGTGGATAAGCTGTTCTGCCGGTCGGATCGCCATGCCGTCTCCTCGGCTGACATTATTCACGGCTCTCGACAAAAGTCAAATTGGCGTGGGTACACGATACCTCTTTGGCCATCGAATCTGGACGATCATTGCGCCAAATGTGCCCGGTCGGGAATCGCCGATGGTGACGTGGCGGGAACCTGTGGTTAGAAGTTCTCAACAATGAAAATTCGGGGAGCACGGGATGGGCAGTCCCTACGAGCACGATCTCGGCAAGAACGCCGCCAACCACCAGCCGCTGACGCCGCTCACCTATCTGGAGCGGGCGGCAAGCACCTATCCCGATCATGTCGCCATCATCCATGGCAGCCAGCGCATCACCTATCGCACCTTCTGGCGGCGCTCGCTGAAGCTGGCCTCGGCGCTGTCGAAGCGCGGCATCGGCAAGGGCGATACCGTCACGGTGATGCTGTCGAACACGCCGCCGATGCTGGAGGCGCATTTCGGCGTGCCGATGACCAAAGCGGTGCTGCATTCGCTCAACACAAGGCTCGATGCCGCCGTCATCGCGTTCCAGCTCGACCATGCCGAGACCAAGGTGCTCGTCGTCGACCGCGAATTTTCCGCTGTCGTCAAACAGGCACTGGCACTGGCCAAGGTGAAGCCGCTGGTCATCGACTATGACGATCCCGACTATGCCAGCGATGCACCCTATCCCAAGGGCGAGCGCATCGGCGCGATCGACTATGAGGGGTTCGTCGCCGGCGGTGACCAGGGCTACGCCTGGTCGATGCCCGACGACGAATGGGACGCCATCTCGCTCAACTACACCTCCGGCACGACAGGCAACCCGAAGGGCGTCGTCTACCACCATCGCGGCGCTGCCCTGATGGCTTACACCAACACCATCCATGCCGGCATGGCCAAGCACGCCGTCTATCTGTGGACGCTGCCAATGTTCCACTGCAATGGCTGGTGCTTTCCGTGGACGATGGCGGTCCAGGCCGGCACCCATGTCTGCCTGCGATGGGTGCGGCCGAAGCCGATCTACGATGCCATCGCCGACCACGGCGTCACGCATCTGTGCGGTGCGCCGGTCGTCATGTCGGTGCTGATCAACGCCAGGGAGGAGGACAAGCGGACGTTCCCCCAGACGGTGACCTTCAATACGGCGGCAGCACCTCCGCCGGAAGCGGTGCTGTCGGGCATGGCCGATGCCGGCTTTGCCGTCACCCATCTCTACGGGCTGACCGAGACCTATGGCCCGGCGGTCGTCAACGAATGGCACAACGCGTGGGACGATCTCGACAAGGGTGAACGCAGCGCCAAAAAGGCCAGGCAGGGCGTGCGCTATGCCGCACTCGAAGGCCTGACCGTGATGGACCCGGGGACGATGCAGAAGACGCCGGCCGACGGCGAGACCATCGGTGAGGTCATGTTTCGCGGCAACATCGTCATGAAGGGCTATCTGAAGAACAGGAAGGCGACCGACGAGGCTTTCGCCGGCGGCTGGTTCCACTCCGGCGACCTCGGCGTCATGCATCCCGACGGCTACATCCAGCTCAAGGACCGCTCCAAGGACATCATCATCTCCGGCGGCGAGAACATTTCATCGATCGAGGTCGAGGAAGCCCTCTACAAACACCCGTCCGTGGCGTCCTGCGGCGTCGTCGCCAAGGCAGACGACAAATGGGGCGAGGTGCCGGTCGCCTATGTCGAACTGAAGCCCGGCAAGGTGGCAAGCGAGGCCGAGATCATCGAACACTGCCGCGCGCTGCTCGCCCGCTTCAAGGTGCCGAAGGCGGTGATTTTTGCCGAGATCCCGAAGACATCGACGGGGAAGATCCAGAAGTTTCAGCTGCGGGAAATGGCGAAGGGATCTTAGTTCCAGAGCGCAACGGCACGCGCAAGGTCGAGTTCGCGCACACCCTCTGTCACCATCTGTCACCAAATTATACGCGTACGTCGAATTCGCATTGACACTTCCCTCTTTTCGATTTACGACTGACGAAAGTTGAAATTCGTCACTCATAAATCGACAGAGAGCCATGTCCGAAGCCGCCAGCATAATGGCCGACTCCACCCGCCAGGAGAATGTCACCCGCATTCTCGACTGTGCCGAACGCCTGTTCCGGCACTATGGTTACGGCAAGACCAATGTCGCCGACATCGCCCGCGAACTCGGCATGTCGCCGGCCAATATCTACCGTTTCTTCGCCTCCAAGGTCGAAATCCACCAAGCCGTTTGCGGCCGCATGCTCCTCGCCAGCTACAACATGGCCTACGAGATTTCCCGGTTGCCGATCAGCGCCGAGGAGCGGCTGCGCCGCTACGTGCATGCGCAGTACAAGATGACGCTGGAAGTCATGCTCGACGACCAGAAGGTCCACGAAATGGTCATCGTCGCGCGCGCGCGCGACTGGGGCGTCATCGACAAGCATATCGACAGCATTCACGACCTGTTTGCCGAGGTCATCCGCGAGGGCATCGAGGCCGGCGAGTTTGCCGACCAGGATCCGGTCATCGCATCGCGCTGCTTCGGCGCCGCCACCGTCATTCTGTGCCACCCGCAAATGGTGGCGCAGTGCCTTGCCAAGACCAATCGGGCGATGCCCGACGATCTCATCGATTACGCGATCAAGGCTCTGAAGTAATAGCCGCCGCCCGCCGGGCGCCGGTGTCGACCGTTCATCTCCAGTCGGGAGCACGAAAGTGTCTTTGTCCAGTTCCATCATCCGCAAGCTGCCGGTCGCCGGCCTGATCGTCGCCACGCTCGGGCTCGCCGCCTGCAGCCAGGAGAAGACCGAGGTCCAGGACATCATCCGTCCGGTCAAGGTGGTCGAGATCGGCCAGGCCGAAAAGAGTCGCGAACTCACCTATTCCGGCTCGGTGCGAGCCCGTACCGAAATGAACCTCGGCTTTCGCATCTCGGGCAAGGTCACTGAGCGCCTGGTCGACATCGGCCAGCATGTGACGACAGGCGATGTGCTAGCCCGTATCGATCCCACGGACTATGAGTTGTCGGTCAAGAGCGCCAAGGCCAGCCTCGACGCCGCCGAGCGGCAGGTCGAGACGGTCGATCTGTCCCGCAAGCGCGCCGAACAGCTTTTTGCCAAGAACTTCACCTCCAAGTCGCAACTCGAACAGGCGACGCTGAGCTACAACCAGGCGGTAGCGACGCGCGATGCCGCCCGCTCTACCCTTGCCCAGGCGCAGAACCAGGTCGTCTACACCGATCTCAAGGCGAGCGAGAACGGCATCGTCACGGCGGTCTCGGCCGATGTCGGCCAGGTGGTCGGCGCCGGAACGCCTGTGATGACCGTCGCCGTCGACGGCGAAAAGGAAGTGCTGATCGCGGTTCCCGAAATGGACATCGCCGCCTTCAAGCCGGGAAAGGACGTCAAGGCCAGCTTCTGGTCCGATGACGCGCTGGCGCTCTCCGGCAAAGTGCGTGAAGTCGCCGGCAGCGCCGACCAGCAGTCGCGCACCTTTGCCGTCCGCGTCTCGCTGCCCGACGACCCGCGCGTGCTGCTCGGCATGACCGCCAACATCGAGGCCTCGGTGGCCAAGAAGCAGGAGATGGTGTCGATCCCGCTCAGCGCGCTTGCGGAAAAGGATGGTCGCAAGATTGTCTGGACCGTCGACCGCGCCGGCGAGACGGTGCACGAGCGCCTGGTCAAAGTTGCGGAGTTCACCGCCGACGGCGTCAGCGTCGCCGACGGGCTCAAGCCGGGGGATGTCGTCGTTGCCGCCGGCACCCAGTTCATGACCGAGAATCTCAAGGTCAAGCTGACCGGCGATGCGGTCCAGGCCGCCTCTGCGGAAGGCGATGCCGCAAAGGCCCTGCGCTGACCGCAGGCATGAAGCCGGCTTGATCGTCGCTTCGGCGAAAGGGCTGGGCAAGCGAATTCAGGGTTTCCGGGCGGCGAGCGCCCGATGGTCGAGACGCCAAGATCGAGTTCCCCCGCATCGATCCGCGCGTCCCACCGCGATGAGTGTCTCTCCGCTCGGAAAGCCTCGCCGCCCGGAAGCCAGCATCGGAATATCCTAGCTGCATGCAAAGCGCATGCGCGCACGATCAACGAATTGGACTGACGCCGATGACCACCACCGACAGCACTGAAAAGCAGCCTTTCAATCTTTCGCGCTGGGCCATCGGCCATCCCTCGATCGCGCGCTTCCTGTTCGGTCTGATCATCATTGCCGGCGCGCTCGGCCTGATGCGCATGGGCCAGAAGGAAGACCCCGATTTCACTTTCCGCGTCATGGTCGTCCAGGCGATCTGGCCGGGCTCCTCGATCCAGGAGATGGAAGACCAGGTCGTCAACAAGATCGAGCGCAAGCTGCAGGAAACGCCGCACCTCGACTTCGTCCGTTCCTACACCCGCGCCGGCAGCGCCATCATCACCGTCCAGATCAAGGGCGACACCAATGCAGAGGAGGTGAAGGACGCCTTCTACCAGGTGCGCAAGAAGGTTGGCGACATCTCCGGCGACCTGCCGCAAGGCCTGCTCGGGCCCTATTTCAACGACGAGTTCGGCGACACCTTCATCACCCTGCACTCGATCGGCGGCGACGGCTACAGCTATCCGGAGCTGAAGAAATTCGCCACCCAGGCTCGCGACATGCTGCTGACGACGCCGGGCGTCGAGAAGGCCGTCATCATCGGCGACCAGCCGGAGAAGCTTTATATCGACGTCTCGTCCAAGGCCCTGGCCGAACGCGGCCTGACGCTGACCGACCTGCAGAACGCCATCAAGGGCCAGAACAATGTCGATCCGGCGGGCTCCGTCGACACCGGCCTGCGCTCGGTGCGCATCTCGGTCGAGGGCGATGTCACCAGGGCTGCCGACATCAGGGAATTGCGCCTGCGCGCCGGTGGTCAGGTGACACGTCTTGGCGACATCGCCACCGTGAGTTCCGGTCTCGAAGATCCCTATCAGCGCAAGTACCGCTTCAACGGCCACGAAAGCGTCCAGGTCGGCGTCGTCATGGCCAAGGGTTTTAACGTCAGGGACGTCGGCACGGATGTCGAGGCGACCTACAAGCGCTTTGAGGAAGCGCTGCCCTACGGCGTTGCGGTTGACCAGATCTCCAACCAGCCCGAGGTTGTCAAGGACGCCGTCAACGAGTTCATGGAGGCGCTCGGCGAGGCGCTGCTGATCGTGCTTGCTGTCTCGCTGCTGTCGATCGGCTGGCGTTCCGGCCTGGTCATCGCCATTGCCATTCCGCTGGTGCTGGCCGCCACCTTCGCCATCATGTACGAGCTCGGCATCGATCTGCAGCGCATTTCGCTCGGCGCCCTGATCATCGCGCTCGGGCTGTTGGTCGACGACGCCATGATCGTCGTCGAGATGATGGAGCGCAAGCTGGAGGAGGGGCTGGTCAAGATCGAGGCGGCGAGCTTCGCCTATTCCTCGACCGCCTTCCCGATGCTGAGCGGCACGCTGATCACCATAGCCGGCTTCATCCCGGTCGGCTTCGCCGCCTCGACCGCAGGCGAATATGTGCGCACGCTGTTCTATGTGGTCGGCATCGCGCTGGTCGTGTCGTGGTTCGTCGCCGTCTATTTCACGCCGTGGCTGGGCTACATGATCCTCAAGCAGCGCAAACACGCCGGCAACCATCATGACGCCTTCGACACCGGCTTCTACCGGCGGCTGCGCGCCACGGTCGGCTGGGCGGTGCGCCACCGCATCATCGTTCTGGTGATGACGCTGGTCACCTTCGCCACCAGCCTGTGGGCGTTCCAGTTCATCCCACAAAACTTCTTCCCGCAATCCTCGCGGCCGGAAATCCTCGTCGATCTCTGGTTGCCTGAGGGAACCTCGATCAAGGAGGTCGAGACGCAGGCCAAAGCGCTGGAAGCCCGGATGATGGACGACAAGGACAAGCGCTTCATCGCCACCTATATCGGCGAAGGCGCGCCGCGCTTCTTCCTGCCGCTCGACCAGCAATTGCGCAATCCGAACTATGCGCAGCTTCTGGTGATGGCCAATGACGAGCCGGCACGTGAGCGGCTGATCCTCAAGCTGCGCTCAGTCCTGGCGCAGGATTTCCCTTCGATCCGCTCCAAGGTCGACCGTCTGTTCCTCGGCCCGCCGACCGGCTGGCCGGTGCAGATGCGCATCATGGGTCCGGACCGCCAGGAGGTGCGCCGCATAGCTGACCAGGTGAAGGCGAAATTCGCCGAAAATCCGCTCCTCGGCGCCGTCCATGACGACTGGCTGGAGCCGGTACCGGCGATGAAGCTGGTCATCGACCAGGACCGCGCCCGTGCGCTTGGCGTCACCTCGCAGCGCATCCGCCAGATGCTGCAGGCAGCGATGTCCGGCGCGCCGCTCGATGACTTCCGTGATGGCGAGGAGACGGTTTCCATCGTCGCCCGCGAACCGGACGCCAGCCGCAGCCTGCTGTCCTCGGTCGACTCGGTCTATATCCCGACCGATTTCGGCGGCTTCGTGCCGCTGTCGCAGGTGGCCAAGGTGGTGCCGGTGCTCGAGCAGGGCGTCGAATGGCGGCGCGACCGCCTGCCGACCATCTCGGTGCGCGCCACGCTGCCGGATGGCGTGCAGTCGAACGACGTCGTCACCAAGCTCTACAATGACATGCAGGGCATGCGCGCCGGCCTGGCGCCCGGCTACAAGATCGAGATCCAGGGCGGTGCGGAAGATTCCGCCGAAAGCCAGGCCTCGATTGCCGCCAAGGCGCCGATCATGCTGGCCGTCATCGTCGTGCTCCTGATGATCCAGCTGCAGCATTTCGGCAAGGCGATGCTCGTGCTGGCCACCGGTCCGCTCGGCATCATCGGTGCGGCGGCGGCTCTGTTGATCAGCGGCGCGCCGTTCGGCTTCGTCGCCATCCTTGGTGTCATCGCGCTGCTCGGAATCATCATGCGCAACTCGATCATCCTGGTCGACCAGATCGATCAGGACATCGCCAGGGGGATGGACCGATCGGAGGCCATCATCGGCTCGGCCGTGCGCCGTTTCCGGCCGATCGTGCTGACGGCGATGACGGCGGTGCTGGCGCTGATCCCGATCTCGCGTGCGGTGTTCTGGGGACCGCTCGCCTACGCCATGATGGGCGGCATCCTCGTCGCCACCGTACTCACCATCCTGGTGCTGCCGGCAGGCTACGCGCTGTTCTTCGGCCGCGAGCCGAAGAAAGGCAGGAAGCCGGCTGATGAGGCCGTGCAGGACAATGACAGGCCGCCACTGGCGCTGGCCGCCGAGTAGGCGCTGCTGGGGCACAGGATCTTCCTTGGAAAATGCTGGAACGCCGTACGCTTGACGTGCGGCGTTCTGGCTTTCTCCTTGCCGGTGGCACCGAGCACCCAGGCAAGTATCTCAACACCAGGCGGGTTCATCAAAATAGGTTGAACGGCCACCTGTATGAAAATGCTTCGCGGCGCCGGTTTTGCAAAACAGAATTCCTTCCCAGGACGGCAAAGCCGTCCGATCCTGCTTACATATCGGAGCGGCAACCCTCGTTCGCATCAGGTGATCATCCCATGGTAGACAATAAGCAATTGCGGCTCGGCGCCTTCATGCGTCCGGTCAGTCTTCACACCGGGGCCTGGCGCTATCCCGGCTCATATCCCGATGCCAACTTCAACTTCGCCCATCTGAAGCGCTTTGCGCAGACGCTTGAGGCGGCGAAGTTCGACGCCTTCTTCATGGCCGACCATCTGGCCGTTCTCAACATGCCGATCGAGGCGCTACGGCGCAGCCACACGGTGACCTCGTTCGAGCCGTTCACGCTGCTGTCGGCGCTCGCCGCCGTCACTGATCATATCGGCCTTGTCGCCACCGCATCGACGACCTTCGACGCGCCCTATCACATTGCCCGTCGCTTCGCCTCGCTCGACCATATCAGCGGCGGCCGCGCCGGCTGGAACATCGTCACCACATCCAATCCCGACGCCGCGCTGAACTTCGGCCTCGACGAGCATGTCGAGCACGACGAGCGCTATCACAATGCGCGGGAATTCTACGATGTGGTGACCGGCCTCTGGGACAGCTTTGCCGACGACGCCTTCATCCGCGACGCCGAGAGCGGGCTCTATTTCGATCCCGCGAAGCTGCATGTGCTCGACCATAAGGGCGAGCATCTCTCGGTGCGCGGCCCGCTCAACATTGCGCGGCCGGTGCAGGGCTGGCCGGTCATCGTCCAGGCCGGCGCATCTGAGGCCGGGCGGCAGCTGGCAGCCGAAACGGCGGAGGTGATCTTCGCCGCCCATTCCGATCTGGCGTCCGGGCAGCGCTTCTTTGCCGATGTCAAAAGCCGGGCCGAGAAGCTCGGCCGTTCGCGCGACGACATCAAGATCCTGCCCGGCGCCTTCGTCATCGTCGGCGACAGCGTCGAGGAAGCACAGGCCAAACGCGCCAAGCTCGACAGCCTGGTCTATTACGAGAGCGGCATTGCCTCGCTGTCGATCGCGCTGGGGCACGACGCATCCGGCTTCGATCCCGACGCGCCCTTGCCCGAAATCCCCGAGACCAATGCCTCCAAGAGCGGCCGTGAGCGCGTCATCGAGCTGGCGCGCCGAGAGACTTTGACCGTCCGCCAGCTGGCGCAGCGGCTCGGCGGCTATTCCGGCCTTGCTTTCGTGGGCACGCCGAAAACCATCGCCGATTCGATGGAGGAATGGCTGTTTGCCGAAGGGTCAGACGGCTTCAACGTCATGTTCCCCTATCTGCCAGCCGGGCTCGACGACTTCGCCGAGAAGGTGGTGCCCGAGCTGCAGCGGCGAAAGCTCTTCCGGCGCGAGTATGAGGGCACCACCTTGCGCGAGAATCTCGGCCTGAAGCGGCCGCCGAACCGGTTCTTCGAAGGCTCCGAAGGGGCCATTCGCAAGGCCGGCTGACGTCCTGCCATAAAAAGAAACAGGCGCGCCGAAGCGCGCCCATTCTTTTCAAGCCATCACTTTCAGATGACGAAGTACCAGTTGGCGAGCAGCATCACCACCACGCCGGCGACCAGCGTCAGGTAGGGCAGCATGCCTGCCTTTTTGACCGAGAGGTCTGCGCCCGCCATGCCGAGGTCGGCCAGCATGTGGTCGGGGAACTTGCCCTTGTCTTGGACGTAGTGCCGGTAGCAGAACACCGGGATGATCAAGGCGGCTGTGATCAGGCCGGCCCAGAGCGCCATCGGGTTCCACACCTTGGCGCCGGCGCCCATGAAGATGGCGTTTACATAGGCGAAGATGGCGCCGAGGCCGAGCAGCCAGCTCGGCGCCTTCCAAGGCCGGTTGATGTGGCCGTTGTCGATGCGGTGGATCCAGCCGGCATTGAGGTTGAGGAAGTTGAAGATGATGTAGCCGCAGTTCGACACGGCGAGGATGAAGAAGAAGCTCGTCGCGTCGGCCGAGGCGATGGCCAGCACGATCAGGTTGAAGACGAGATCGGTCCACATGGCGCGCGTCGGCGCGCCATGCTCGTTGACGTGGCTGAGATAGCGCGGCAGCCAGCCATCGACCGAGCCCTGGTAGAGCGTGCGCGACGAGCCGGCCATTGCCGTCATGATGCACAGCACCAGCGCCAGGATCATCAGCATCACCAAGAGGCTGTGGATCAATGCGCCACCCCCGACCATGCCGGCCAGTGCATCGGCGACACCCGAGCCGTCGACGATCGGCGTCGCCAGCATGCCGTTGAGGCCCAGCACGCCCTGGAAGGTGAAGGGCACCAGGATGAACAGAAGCATGCAGAGCAGGCCGGAATAGAAAATCGCCTTGAACGTGTCGGTGCCCGGGTTCTTGAACTCCGATGTGTAGCAGACGGCGGTCTCAAAACCATAGGTCGACCATGCGGCGATGAACATGCCGCCCAGCACCAGCGTCCAGCCGGCAATGTTCCACGAGCCGGGCTCCGGCGCGTAAGCCGCCGCCAGCGGCACCAGCGGCGAAAAGTTCGCCCAGTTGATCTGGCCGGTGACGATCGGCACGACACCGACGATCAGCATCGGGATGATGACCAGGAGGCCGATATACTTCTGCACATTGGCGGTGCCGAGAATGCCGCGATGCTGGATCGAGAAGATGATCAGCATCAGCACCGCGCCGATGAAGAAAGTGGCATTGAGGGTGAAGGAGACAGGACCTAGCGTGTGGCTGAACAGCGTCCAGTTGCGGATCGCCGGCGTGGCCGCCGCGGTCACCGCGGCGATGGCGTCGGCAGGCACCGTTCCGGCATGCGCCGCGATATAGGCGACGACGTCCGGCGACGCCTCGGTGAACAGCGGCACCGGCGCCAGCGCGTTGAGAATATAGGCGGCGGCGATCGAGCAGCCCAGCGACAGCACCGGCGACCAGGCGAACCAGTTGCACCACACCGACAGCGGCGCGATGAACTTGGAATAACGCAGCCAGGCGGTGGCGCCGTAGATCGAGGCGCCGCCCGACTTGTTCGGGAACAGGCCGGCGATCTCGGCATAGGTGAAGGATTGCAGGAAGCCCATGATCATGGAAGCGATCCAGATCCCGAAGGCCAGCGTTCCCGTCGTTCCGGCAATGCCGCCGATCGAAAACAGGACAAGGGCAGGAACGCCGCTCGCCACCCAGAAGGCGCCGCGCCAGTCGATGTTGCGGAGCAGCTTGCCTTCAGCGGGCTGCTCCAGGGCAGTGGTAATCGTGCTCATCTGTCTGAATTCCCCATTTTGTGTTCCCGGCCGGTGATGCCTCGGCTTCGCGAAGCTTGTTCCCCGGTACATGACCGCACGACTCCAGTGTTTCCACTCAGTCGTATTTTTTTCTTAACAGTGAAGATTGATCCGGCGCGCTTTCACGTCAAGTGATTTGTGGCGTCGTGCACATCACGGTTGCGAAACGCTCGCTTTGTCCTTCTCCCCTTGTGGGGTGAGAAGCGGTCCGCGGTAGCGGACGGAAAGCCAATTGCTTTCGAGCTTCGAACGCCCTGAGCCTGCGAAGGGCCGGGGGTGCAACCCTCAGGATCGCGGCCTGGTCTTTTGCGGATCGTAGTGGGCGAAGGCCACGACGCGCGCCGGCAGCCGCTTGGCATGACCGTCGAGCTTGCCGATCTCCACCTCTGTGCCGATTGCCGCGTGGGTGACGTCAAGCCTCGCCAGAGCGATGTTTTTGTTCAGCACCGGCGAGCGAATGCCCGAGGTGACGACACCGATCTGGGCGCGGCCGATATGGACGCAATCCCCATGGCCGACGGCGACATTGCTGTCGATGTCAAGGCCAACGAGCTTGTGCTGCGGATGTTCCTTGCGCCTTATCAGAGCCTCGCGGCCGATGAAATCGTCGGTCTTGGCCTTCAACGGTACGGTGAAGCCAATGCCCGCCTCGAACGGGTCGGTCTGGTCGGAGAATTCGTAACCGGCGAAGATCAGCCCGGCTTCGATGCGCACCATGTCGAGTGCCTGCAGGCCCATCGGCTTCAGCCCGTGCGGCTGGCCGGCCTCCCAGATGGCATCGAACACTTTTTCGGCGTCGCGTGGGTGGCACCAGATTTCGTAGCCGAGCTCGCCGGTATAACCGGTGCGCGACACCACGACCGGAATGCCATTGCCGCCGCCGATGCGCGCGACAGCGAAGCGGAACCATTCGAGTTCGTCGATCGACGGTTGCAGCGGCGAGGTCCAGACCACCTCTCGCAAAATGTCACGGCTCTTCGGCCCTTGGACAGCGACATTGTGCATCTGATCGGTGGAGGAACGCACCAGCACGTTGAGGCCAAGCTTTTTCGCGGTGTCGCGCAGCCATTCGCCGGACAGGTCGTCGCCGCCGACCCAACGGAAATTGTCCTTGCCGAGCCGCAGCAGCGTGCCGTCGTCGATCATGCCGCCATGCTCGTAGCACATGGCGGAATAGACGACCTGGCCGACGCCGAGCTTCTTGACGTCGCGGGTCAGCGTGTATTGCAGCAGCGCCTCGGAATCCGGGCCGGTGACCTCGAACTTGCGCAACGGCGACAGGTCCATGATCACGGCATCCTGCCGGCAGGCCCAGTATTCGGCGATGGCGCCTTCCTTGGCGAAGGAATTGGCCAGCCAATAACCCCGGTATTCCACGAAGTTGCGGGTGTGCTTGGCGAAGCTTGAATGGAAGGCGGTCTCGCGGGTCATTTTCGGTTCCGAATCGGGCGTCATGCGTCTGGCGATCGCTCGCGAGAATTTGTGTTGGCCGGAATAGGTTCGCACATGGATGTCGGTCGGGTTCCAGCCATTGGCCGGTGTCGTGTCGTCGGGACAGGCGGAGGAGACGCAGACGATGTCGGTGAGCGCCCTGAGCAGGACATAGTCGCCGGCGCGCGACCACGGCTCATCCGACACCATGACGCCATGGGCGTCGATCGCCGTGTTGAAGAAGAAGTTGATCGCCATCCAGCCGGCACGTGGGGTGACACCCTTGTCGGCCAGCGCGCGGTTGAAATTCTCCGAGCAGTTGGTGTGGCCGGGATAGCCGATGTCGTCGTAATATTTGGCGGCACACGCCAGCGCGAACGCGTCATGCCGGCCGCATGTGTCCTGGATAACCTCGACCAACGGCTCCATGTCCTGGTCGTAATATTTCGAGTGAAGGCCGGGCATCGGGTAGCTCGACCCCATCAGCGTGCGCGTGGTCGTTACGTCGAGCGGATGGTCCAGCCCCTTGTCCAGCTTGCGCGCCGAGAAGCACTGGAAATCGGTGCACTGGCGGCCGTCGACATCGATGATCTGCAGGTAGTCGCCCGCCTTGACGAAATAGGGTTCGGCTGTCGCCGAATGGACGCGCAGATCGAGCACCGGATCGGCAAGCGGATCGGCCAGCTGCGACTTTGTCTTCAGGCGCACGGTGGCGCGGCGCACCATGACGGTGAGCGGCGTTGCCGTGTCGTGGCCGTCGACCAGCATCGGCCCGCTAGGCGCTGCAATCAGCAAGCCGCCATCGCGCGCGACGGTGAAGGCCTGCTCGGTGCCTGCCGGCGTGGCGCCGCCGAAGACGCGCACCGCCTTGGCCTGGTCAAGCTGCACCTGGCGGCGCTCGAGTCCGCGGCGCACGGAAGCGAGGCTATCGTCGCCCTCGGCCAATAGCGCCTTGATCCCGGCGGCATTGCTATTGGACTTTTCGCCGAAGATGGCGGGGTCGGTGGCGCCTGACTTGTCCCAGGCCAAAAGCTCGCAGGCCTGGCCGCCCTCGACATTGCGGATGGCAAATGTATCGCCGGCCTCGATATCGATCAGCACCGCGCCGTTACCGGGGGCCGCATACCGCTCCATGCCCGGCGGCAGCGCGATCTGGCCGGGCCGCAGGATGAGGCTTGGCCGGGGCGGCCCGGCTGTCACTGAAGGGTAGGGCGACTGGCTCATCTCAGCCTTGCGGTTCGAGAAACAAGTTTGCCTGTGTGTAAAATTACTTTAGCTGCAAGAATAGCAGCGCAGTTGCGTTTGGCAAGGCTGGCTCCCCCTTCTCCCTCTGTGGGAGAAGGTGTCGCCGCAGGCGACGGATGAGGGGTGTTCCAGCGGTGAGACGTTGGCGTACCCTGGAACACCCCTCATCCGTCTCGGCACTAACGCGCCGATCTTCCTTCTCCCACAAGGGGAGAAGGAAGAAGCGCACAAGCGCTACGCCAAATCCTCGGAATGCCCGATCTCGACACCATACTCCGCCGCCGAATCCAGCATCGTGTGCCACAGACTTTCAGCAAATGTCGCAAACATCAGCACGTTGAACACCGCCTGCCCATCCGGCCGGTCATTCCCGCGCCAGAGCGTGACGCTGGTGTGATCCATCGAGGTCGCGGCAGCCGCCCCAACCAGAAATGCATCGGGATGCAGATCGATCGACGACAGCTTGCCCAGCATCGCCCGCGCCTTGGTACCGGAGATACTGATCAGCACTCGCGCATGCGACTGGTCCGATAGCGAAGCGGAAGACGCGAACGTCTGGGCGAGTGCTTCAGTCCCATGCTTGCCGCCCTTCAACAGCACGAAGAACTGGTCCGGTCCCGACCAGATCAGCGTCGCATCCGAAGTCTGCACCGCCTTGGGTGTCTCAGGAGCCGCAACACCGAAGCTTGCCTTCGCAGCGTTGGCCAAATCTCCCGCCTTGCCGCGCCGCGCCATCACCTGGATCAGGTCGAAATTGCGGATTTCGGTCAGCAACACGCCGACATTGCCGTTCGCGCCGTAAGGCCCGACAACAAGTGCCCGCTCGAGCGGGCTACGAACATCCCAGGAAAAATCAGCCACGCTGGCGCCCTCCATCGGGATCGTAGAAGACGGGATTGCAGAGCTCGACATCATAGTCTTCACCGCGCAGCGGATCATGCGCGTGGACGATCTCGCCGATGCGTTCGCGGCCGCGCTCGACAAGGCCGAGACCGATCCACTGGTCGAGCGTCGGCGAGAAGCAGACCGAGGTGACGTAGCCTTGGTCGTTATCAGGCCCGGGCGTCTGGCCCTTCGGGATGATGTGCGCGCCGGAGCGCAGGCGGCGCGCCTTGTCGATCGGCTTGATGCCGACCACGACCTGCCGGTCCGGCGCCACCAGCGCCTCGCGGCCGGCCATGACGCGACCGATGAAATCCTTCTTGGTCGACATCATCTTGCCGAGGCCGAGATCGGCGGCGGTCGTCATGCCGCTCAGTTCCGGTCCGGCGACATGGCCCTTTTCAACGCGCATGACGCCGAGGGCTTCTGTGCCATACGGCGTCACGCCGAACGGTTTTCCCGCCAGCATCAAATTGCGTGCCATCGCTTCACCGTAACGCGCCGGCACCGAAATCTCGAACGCCATCTCGCCGGAGAAGGAGATGCGGAACAGCCGCGCCTTGATGCCGCCGCGCAAAGCGACTTCGCGCACGCCCATGAAGGGAAAACCTTCGTTCGAAAGGTCCTCGGCAGGGTCGACGATTTCCTTCAACAGGTCTCGCGTCCTTGGCCCGGCAATCGAGAACTGCGCCCACTGGTCGGAGACCGAGGTCAGTTGCACGTCGAGTTCGGGGAATAGCACCTGCCGGCAGAATTCGAGATGCTGCATCACCAGCCCGGCCTTCGCCGTGGTCGTGGTGAGGAAATAATGGTCCTCGGCCAGCCGCGAGGTCGTGCCGTCATCATAGACGAGGCCGTCCTCGCGCAGCATCAGCCCGTAGCGGGCTTTTCCCACGGCAAGGTTTGAGAAGGTGTTGATGTAGACGCGGTCGAGGAAGGCGCCGGCATCGGGGCCGTGCACATCGATCTTGCCCAGCGTCGAGACATCGCAGAAGCCGACGCCCGAGCGCACCGCCTTGACCTCGCGGGTGACCGATTCCAGCCAGTCCTTCTCGCCCGCGCGCGGATACCATTGCGCGCGCTTCCACAGGCCGGTGTCGACAAAGATCGCGCCTTGTTCGGCCGCCCAGTGATGCGACGGCGTCAGCCGCGTCGCATGGAAATTTTCGTCGCGATGGTGGCCGGCAAAGGCGCCGATGGCGACCGGCACGTACGGCGGGCGATAGATGGTCGTGCCGGTCTCGGGAATGGATTTGCCCGACACCGCCGCCATGATGGCGAGGCCGGCGACATTGGACGTCTTGCCCTGGTCGGTCGCCATGCCGAGCGTGGTGTAGCGCTTCAGATGCTCGACCGATTCAAAACCCTCGCGCTGCGCCAGCTCGATGTCGGACGCGGTGACGTCATGCTGCTGGTCTACAAAGGCCTTGCCTTTGCCGGCGACGTGCCAGAGCGGGGTCAGTGAGAAGGACTCGTCGCCGGCAACAGCTGCAGAGCCCGGATTGCCATTGCGTCCCGCGTCCCGCGCCGCTGCGGCGCCGGCCTCGAAACCTGCGCGCAGGCAGGCGCCTAGCCCGAAGTCGCCGTTAGCCGCACCTGCGGCGACCATACCGGGCGGCGCGCCGTCCGGCACGAAGGCGGCGATGTCGTCTCGCCATTTCGGCCGGCCGCGATGGTAAGAGGTGAGCCCGACCGCCGGATTCCAGCCGCCGGAAACGGCAAGCCCGTCGGCCTCGACCTCGGCGCGCGCGCCGCCGGTCAGCGACACCGCTATTTTTCTTACGCCGTCCTTGCCGCCGTCGACGCCGCTGACCGAACCATGCAGCACGGTGAAGCCGTTCCTGGAGGCGAGGGAACGATGGGCAGGCGAGACGTCAGTCCGCGCATCGATCACCGCCGCGACCTGCAGTCCGGCTGTGAGCGCGGTCTCGACCGTGCGCCAGCCATCCTCATTGTTGGTGAACAGCGCAACACGCTTTGCCGGCGTCGCGGCATAACGCGCGACATAGGTCCGCATCGCCGACGCCATCATCACGCCGGGCGTATCGTTGCCGGCAAAGACGATGGGACGCTCGATCGCGCCTGCAGCCACAACACAGCGCTTGGCCACGATGCGCCACAGCCGCTGTCGCACCTGATGCTCGGGCGGAACCGGCAGATGATCGTTGACGCGTTCGATCGCGCCATAGGTGCCGCCGTCATAGACGCCGAACAGCGTCGTGCGCGTCATGATGCGAACGTCAGGCATTGAGCTGAGTTCGGCCAGTGTGCGCGACAGCCACTCCGCGGCCGGCAGACCGTCGATCGTGCCGCCATCCGACAACAGACGGCCGCCGGGCGCAAAATCTTCTTCGCACAGGATGACGCGCGCACCGCTGCGGCCTGCAGCGAGTGCGGCGGCGAGACCGGCCGGACCGGAGCCGGCGATCACCACATCGCAATGCGCCCAGGCCTTGTCGTAGTGATCCGGATCGGGGGTGACCGCCGCGCGACCCAGACCCGCGGCGCGTCGGATCGCCGGCTCGTAGACCATTTCCCAGAATTTTGCCGGCCACATGAAGGTCTTGTAGTAGAAGCCGGCGACGAAGATCGGTGCGAACAGCTGGTTCACCGACATCACATCGTGGCGCAGCGAGGGCCAGCGGTTCTGGCTTGCCGCTTCGAGGCCTTCATACAGTTCGGCCGTCGTGGCCTTGGTGTTGGCCTCGCGCCGTGCGCCGGTGCGCAGTTCGACCAGCGCGTTGGGTTCTTCCGAGCCCGCAGTCAGAATGCCGCGCGGACGATGGTATTTGAACGAGCGGCCGACCAGCTTGACGCCATTGGCGACCAGCGCCGACGCCAGCGTGTCGCCCTGGAAGCCGGAAAATGTCATGCCGTCGAAGCGGAAGGTGAGGGGGGTGGAACGGTCGATGAGACCGCCGGATGTGAGACGATGGGATTGGCTGGAACTCACGATGGCCGGCCTCTCATCGATCCAATGCCAGGCGGGACCGTCGCGCTCTTCACCCTCCCCCTTGTGGGGGGGGGCGGTGGGCCGCAGCGGGGTGGGGGGGGGGGCCCGGCCCCCCCCCCGCCCTGGGGGCCGGCCCCCCCCCCCCCCCCCCCCCCCCCCCCCCCCCCCCCGCCCCCCCCGCCCCCCCCCCCCCCCCGCCCCGCGCGGGGGGGGGCGGGCGGCGCCCCCCGGGGCCCGCCCCCCCCCGCGGCACCGACCCCCACCCGGACCTGCGGTCCGACCTCCCCACAAGGGGGAGGTAGGGGGCTGGCGCTTTTCGCGACGGCTACGATTTCGACAGGATAGCTCATTTCGCCACCTGCCTCGCACCAGCCCCCGCCGCCGGTTCCACCGCCGAGATCTCGTGCGTCAGCGTGTTGCGGGTGACCTTCAGCCAGGCCCGGCAGCCACCGCCGTGATACCAGTTCTCAGCCATCACGCCGGCGACATTGTCGCGCAGATAGACGTAGTCGTAGACAGCATCCTCGCCGGCACCCGCCGCCGGCCGTACAGGCTTGGCATCGCCGAGATAGCTGAACTCGCCGAGTTCGCGTTCGCCGCAGAAAGGACAGGTGATACGCATCTTGTTCCGGCCGCCTCAATGCAGGTTCGGTTGGGCGCCTTGGCCCTTTTCGTCGATCATGGCACCGCGCTGGAAGCGGTCGAGCCGAAACAGCGCCGCCTCCTTGTGCGTTTCGTCACGCGCCAGAAGATGGGCAAAGACGAAGCCCGATCCCGGCGTCGCCTTGAAGCCGCCATAGCACCAGCCGGCATTGAGGTAGAGCCCGTCGACCGGCGTCTTGTCGATGATCGGCGAGCCATCCATCGACATGTCCATGATGCCGCCCCACTGGCGCAGAAGCCGCACGCGGCCGATCATCGGGATCAGCGCCATGCCGCCCTCGCAGACATCTTCCATGACAGGCAGATTGCCGCGCTGGGCGTAGGAATTATAGCCGTCGATGTCGCCGCCGAAGACCAGCCCGCCCTTGTCGGACTGGCTGACATAGAAATGCCCGGCGCCGAAGGTCATGACGCCAGGAATGAGCGGCTTGATCGCCTCCGAGACGAAAGCTTGCAGCACATGGCTTTCGATCGGCAGGCGCATGCCCGCCATCGCTGCGACACGCGACGATGACCCGGCGACTGCCATGCCGACCTTGCCGGCGCCGATCTTGCCGCGCGACGTCTCGACGCCAGTCACCTTGCCGTTGCCGTCCCGGACAAAGCCGGTGACCTCGCAGTTCTGGATGATGTCGACGCCGAGTTCGCTCGCCGCATGGGCATAGCCCCAGACCACCGCGTCATGCCGCGCGGTGCCGCCGCGGCGCTGCAGGAGGCCGCCCTGCACGGGAAAGCGCGCATGGTCGAAATTCAGGAACGGCAGCATCTTCTTCAGCGCCGCCTGGTCGAGCAGTTCGGCATCGATGCCATTGATGCGCATGGTGTTGCCGCGCCGCGCATAAGCGTCGCGCTGCGCATCGGAATGATAGAGGTTGAGGACGCCGCGCTGGCTGACCATCGCGTTATAGTTGAGGTCCTGCTCCATCCGCTCCCAAAGCTTCATCGAAAGCTCGTAGAAGCCGGTATTGCCGGGCAGGCCGTAATTGGAACGGATGATGGTGGTGTTGCGGCCGGCATTGCCGGAGCCGATCCAGCCCTTTTCCAGCACGGCGACGTTTCTGATGCCGAACTCGCTGGCGAGGAACCAGGCGGTGGCGAGCCCATGGCCGCCGCCGCCGATGATCACCACATCGTAGTGGTCCTTGGGCGCCGCATCGCGCCAGGTGCGCTGCCAGTTCTTGTGGCCGGACAGGGCAGCACGGGCGAGCGAGAAGAGCGAATATTTCATCAGGTCATTCCGAGGTCGCTCGCACCGCTAGGACGATTATATGTCCAGCGTGTGGTCGCGCTCCCATTGCGTGAAGTGCGAAGCATAGGAATTCCATTCCTGGTGCTTCAGCTTTAGATAAGCCGACGAGAATTCCTCACCCAGCGCCGCCTTGAGCGATTTGTCCTTGTCGTATTCGCGAAGCGCGTCGAGCAGATTGAGCGGCAGCTTCGGCGCGCCTTTCACCGTGTGGCCGTTCTGGTACATGTCGATGTCGTAGCGCTTGCCGGGATCGGCCTTGGAGCGGATGCCGTCGAGACCGGCGGCAATGATGACGGCCTGCAGCAGATAAGGGTTTGCGGCGCCGTCCGGCAGCCGCAGCTCGAAGCGGCCGGGGCCGGGCACGCGCACCATGTGGGTGCGGTTGTTTCCGGTCCAGGTCACCGTGTTCGGAGCCCAGGTGGCGCCCGAAATGGTGCGCGGCGCGTTGATGCGTTTGTAGGAGTTCACCGTCGGGTTGGTGATGGCGGCCAGCGCCGAGGCATGTTTCATGATGCCGCCGAGGAAATTCTTGCCCTTGGCCGACAGGCCGAGCTCCATCGCATTGTCGGCAAAGACGTTGACCTTGCCGGCCTTGTCCCACACCGAAATATGGGCGTGGCAGCCATTGCCGGTCAGGCCCTGGAAGGGCTTAGGCATGAAGGTCGCGCGCAGGCCGTGCTTTTCCGCCACCGACTTGACCATGAACTTGAAGAACGAGTGCTTGTCGGCGGTCGCCAGCACATCGTCGAAGGCCCAGTTCATCTCGAACTGGCCGTTGGCGTCCTCATGGTCGTTCTGGTAGGGGCTCCAGCCCAGCGCCAGCATGTGGTCGCAAATCTCGGCGATGACATCGTAACGGCGCATCACCGCTTGCTGGTCGTAGCAAGGCTTCGATGCGGTGTCGTATTTGTCGGAGATGACACTGCCGTCCGGCGAGATCAGGAAGAACTCGGCCTCGACGCCGGTCTTGACATGCATGCCGTCGGTGGCGGCTTCCGCGATCAGCCGGCGCAGCGTGTTGCGCGGCGCCTGCTCGACTTCCTTGTCGTCCATGATGCAGTTGGCGGCGACCCAGGCGACCTCGGGCTTCCACGGCAGCTGGATCACCGAATCCGGATCCGGCACCGCCAGCATATCAGGATGCGCCGGCGTGAGGTCGAGCCAGGTGGCGAAACCGGCGAAGCCGGCGCCGTCCTTCTGCATGTCGGCGATCGCCTGCGCCGGCACCAGCTTGGCGCGCTGGCCGCCGAACAGGTCGGTGTAGGAAATCATGAAATATTTGACGCCGTTCTCTTTGGCGAATGCGGCGAGATCGTTCCCCATTATAGTTCCTCGCTTATTTTGATGTGTTTTTTAGAAGCCGTTTTTCCCCGGTATCCAGTTGGTGCCGGCCAGCGGCACGCCGGCCATGGCGGCGGCTTCGATGGTGAGGGCTACGAGATCCTCGGGCTCGAGATTGTGCAGGCTGTTCTTGCCGCAGGCACGCGCAATGGTCTGCGCCTCCAGCGTCATCACCTTGAGGTAGTTCGCGAGACGCCGTCCCGCGGCGACCGGATCAACCCGCTTCATCAGTTCGGGGTCCTGCGTGGTGATGCCCGCGGGGTCGCGGCCCTCGTGCCAGTCGTCATAGGCCCCGGCGGTGGTGCCGAGCGCATTGTACTCCGCTTCCCAGCGCGGATCATTGTCGCCGAGCGCGACCAGCGCTGCCGTGCCGATCGACACCGCGTCCACGCCGAGCGCCAGCGCCTTGGCGACGTCGGCGCCATTGCGGATGCCGCCGGACACGATCAGCTGCACCTTGCGGTGCATGCCGAGATCCTGCAGCGCCTGCACCGCCGGCCTGATACAGGCAAGCGTCGGCTGGCCGACATTTTCGATGAACACTTCCTGCGTCGCCGCCGTGCCGCCCTGCATGCCGTCGACGACGACGACATCGGCGCCGGCCTTCACCGCAAGTGCAGTGTCATAATAGGGGCGGGCGCCACCGACCTTGACGTAGATCGGCTTTTCCCAGTCGGTGATCTCGCGTAGTTCGAGGATCTTGATCTCGAGATCGTCCGGCCCGGTCCAGTCGGGATGGCGCGAGGCCGAACGCTGGTCGATGCCTTTCGGCAGCGTGCGCATTTCGGCAACGCGATCGGAGATTTTCTGGCCAAGCAGCATGCCGCCACCGCCCGGCTTGGCGCCCTGGCCAACGACCACTTCGATGGCGTCGGCGCGGCGCAAATCCCTGGGGTTCATGCCGTAGCGCGACGGCAGGTACTGGTAGACCAGTTGCTTGGAATGGCCGCGCTCTTCCTCGGTCATGCCGCCGTCGCCGGTGGTGGTCGACGTGCCTGAGAGTGTGGCGCCACGGCCGAGCGCTTCCTTGGCCGGGCCGGACAGCGACCCGAAGCTCATGCCGGCAACGGTGATCGGGATTTTCAGCTCGATCGGCTTCTTGGCATAGCGCGAGCCCAGCACCACCGACGTGTCGCACCGCTCGCGATAGCCTTCCAGCGGATAGCGCGAGATCGAGGCGCCGAGGAACAGCAGATCGTCGAAATGCGGCAGCTTGCGCTTGGCCCCGGCGCCCCTGATGTCATAGATGCCGGTCGCCGCGGCGCGGCGGATTTCGGAAAGCGTGTAGTCGTCGAAGGTCGCGGATTTGCGCGGCGTCGTCGGCGGGTTCTTGTAGGTCATGCTGCCTCAATACGCGTCGGCGTTGTCGATATTGAAATTGTAGAGCGTGCGCGCCGAGCCGTAGCGCTTGAATTCCGACGGCTTGACGCCGGTGACGCCGGCGCGGTCGAGCAGTCCCTGCAGCAGTTCGATATGCTCGGGCCGCATCTCCTTGGCGATGCAGTCGGCGCCCAGGCTTTCGACCTTGCCGCGCACGAACAGCCGCGCTTCGTAGATGGAATCGCCAAGTGCGTCGCCGGCATCGCCCAGCACCACCAGATTGCCGGACTGCGCCATGAAGGCCGACATGTGGCCGATATTGCCGTGCACGACGATGTCGATGCCCTTCATCGAGATGCCGCAGCGCGACGAGGCGTTGCCCTCGATGACGAGCAGCCCGCCCTTGCCGGTGGCGCCGGCATACTGGCTGGCGTCGCCCTTGATGACGATCGAGCCCGACATCATGTTTTCGCCGACGCCAGGTCCGGCCGAGCCGTGCACGGTGATGGCAGCGCCGTCATTCATCCCGGCGCAGTAGTAGCCGACGCTGCCGCGCACATCGATGCTGACAGGCTGGTCGACGCCGACCGCAACCGAATGGCTGCCCTTCGGGTGCAGCACTTCCCACGCCGTTTCGTTGGAGCCGGGCGTCAGATTGTGAAGCGCCTGGTTGAGCTCGCGCAGCGACGACACATCAAGATCGAAGACCCGGGACGCCTGGTCTTGCGCCGCCTTCGAAAGTTTGGTTGCCGGCATGGGCTCAATGCTCCCAGAAATAGACGGTTGCGGGTTCCGGCTCCCAGACCCTCGCATTGTCTATGCCGGGCAGCTTGGTCAGCGCCCGATATTCCGAGCCAAAGGCGACATACTGGTCGGTCTCGGCCATGACGGCGGGCTTGCAGGCGATCGGATCGCGCACCACGCCGAAACCGTTCTTGGTGCCGACGACGAAGGTGAAGAAGCCGTCGAGGTCGGACAGCGTGCCTTCCAGCGCCTCGCCGAGGTTCTTGCCATGCGCCATCTGCGAGGAGAGATAGGCGGCGGCGACCTCGGTGTCGTTCTCGGTCTCGAATTTCATGCCCTCCCGCACCAGCTCACGCCGCACATTGTTGTGGTTGGACAGCGAGCCATTGTGCACCAGGCACTGGTCGGCGCCGGTCGAGAACGGATGCGCGCCCATAGTGGTGACGGCCGATTCCGTCGCCATGCGGGTATGGCCGATGCCATGCGTGCCGGTCATCGAGCGGACGTCGAAGCGGTCGACGACCGCTTCCGGCAGACCGACTTCCTTGTAGATTTCCACCGCTTCGCCGGCGCCCATGATGCGCACGTCGGGGCGGATTGACTGCAGCGCTTCGCGCGCGGCATCGACCTTGTCGGGCGCGGTTCTCAACACTGCATGGGTGGACTTCACCGCTATGCTCACCGGCGCGCCGATGGCCTTCGCGAGTTCGGCGTCGAGGCCGCGGAAATCGCGCTCGGGCTTCGCGGACTGGATGGTGATCTTGGCTTCATTCCTGGAAGGCGCGCCATAGATGGCAATGCCGGCGCTGTCGGGGCCGCGATCGCTGAGCGATATCAGCATCTGCGACAGCATCGAGCCGAGCTGCGGCTCAAGCGACTTGTCTTTCAGAAAAAGTCCGACGATTCCACACATGTCAGCCTCCCGGCGTTACCACTAGACGATGATGTATCGAATGCGTCGTGCGAATTCAATCATATGAAAAAAATATTCCTGTAGTTACGTATGCGGTTCGATGCCGCTTGGTGCACTATCGCTGCCGTCGCGGGCGCTGTGAACCCATGTAGCGGTGCGGATGCGGGCGATTTTGTAGGCGTCGAGGATCGACAGCGCATAGATCAGGAAGCCGCCGGCGTGGCGGCCGACGAAGCTGGCGTCGGCCGGCGCGATCTTGGCTGTCACCCAGGCGAGGATCACCATGAAGAACAGGAATTGCAGGCCGCGCACAGGCACGCCCAGAATGACGTGGCCGCTGGCCGGCAAGACGATTGCGGCGCCGAGCACGAGATAGGGGTTTGCCGGTGGGGGTAGGGGGGCGTTCATGCCACCTGCCTTTCCTGTCTGTTGATGGCGTCGCGCAGCCCCGAGGCTGAGGTGAGCAACCTCTCGACCAGCGCCGGATCCAGCCTTGTGCCGCCGAATGCAGCCTGCCGGAACACGCCGTAGCGCGCCCGTTCGGCCTCGGCCAGCAGCCAGACGATGCGCACGCCGTTCGGGGTGATCAAGAGTTCCTTGGCGCGGCCTTCGGCAAAGATGTCGAGATGGCTGGCGATCAGGTTCTGCGGAAAGCGCGCCGCCCTGAGGTCGGTTCGCAGCACGGCTTCAGCCGGAAATCCCGGAGCCTTCGGCAGCGTATGCTGAAGATGATCGAAATTGGAGAAGGTCGTCGGCGAGCCCGGCCGCATCATCATGTCGAAGGTCGCCGGCACCGCAACCGGCTCTGTGATCGTGACACTCAACCATCGCGCCGGCAGCTTTCGCGTCGCCAGCGTGTCGACGATGGTGCGCAGCTGCACGCGCTGTCCGTTCCACGAACCCGCCCAGGTGACAACGCCGGCTGTGCCATCGGAGACATCAACGGCATGTGTGATGACGGTCCGGATACTGGCTGCCTCGGCTGCAAGATCAGCCTTGGCCTTTTTGCGGCTGGCGCGCGCATGCCAGGCGAGGTGCAGGACGAGAGCCACGGCGACCGCCCCGGCCAGCAATGCTGTCGTCACGTCAGACACCTCGTCACGCCATGCCCGCCCAAACCGGCAGGCCCTCTCCTGTCAATAGCCCTGCGGCTTCGGCCACGGCATGGTGAACTGGTCGCCGCGACGCACATAGCGGTAACGGTAGAAGTGGAACCACAGCGAGATCAGGAAGTAGAAGGCGACCATGGCGATCAGCTGCGTGCCGTAGCCGAGGAAGATCGCAAAGAAGGTCACCACGCAGAGGCAAAACAACACGATGGCCGGGATCGGGTGGAACGGGTGCGTATAGCCGCGGCGGATCGTGCCCAGCGGCCACTTTTTGCGGAACATCATGATGTTGATGCTCATGAAGGTGTATTGCAGCACGCCCGACAGGATCGAGAAGGTGATCGCCTGGTTGAGGTCGGCAATGAAGGCGAAGGCGAGCGCGATCGGCAGCAGGAACAGGATCGAGCGATAGGGCGTGCGGTATTTCGGGTGCACGGCCGAGAACCATGTCGGCAGATAGCGGTCGCGTCCAAGCGAGAACCACGCGCGGGCCGCATCGTTGATACAGCCATTGGCCGACGCCAGTGCCGCGAGCAGCGTGGCGACGAACAACAGGTTTTCCAGCAGCGGGCTGCCGGTCAGCTTGCCGGCGTCCCACAAGGGATAATAGGTGATACCGAGGTACTCCCAGGGCATCAGCGAGGCGCAGACATACCAGGTCATGGCGGCGGCGATCAAAAGCGTGATCATGCCGGCCATGGTGCCGTAAGGCAGCGAACGCGCCGGCGAGCGCACTTCCTCGGCGGCCTGCGTGGTGCCTTCGATGCCGAGATAGTACCAGATGCCGAACTGGAAGGCCGCGATGACGCCGATCCAGCCATAGGGCAGCGCATTGCCGGGGGTGACCAGCTCGTTGAGCTTCAGCACAGCACCCTGCGTCCAGGGGCTGACCGAGAAGAACAGGATAACGATCGAGACATAGGCTATCGCCGTGATGACGAAGTTGACGTTGAGCGTCATCAGCACGCCGCGATAGTTCAGCCATGCCAGCACGACGATGGTGGCGGCAATGAAGGAGTTGTGGGTGAGCCCTTCGACGCCGGCCTTGGCGACGATGGTGTCGCCGAGCAGGATGGCGTCCGAAACCTCCAGCATGGTGTAGGCAAAGACCAGGAACAGCGCGACGTTGAAGGCCATCAGCGGCCCGACAATGTGCTTGGCCTGCGCGTATTGGCCGCCGGCGGCGGCAACTGTCGATGTCACCTCGGAGTCGATCATGGCGACCGAAGTGTACAAGAGCCCGACCACCCAGCAGACGATCAGCGCCGCCAGTGCGCCGCCCTTGTCGGCCGAGAAATTCCAGCCGGTGAATTCGCCGACCAGCACGATGCCGACGCCAAGCGCCCAGACATGGGCCGGGCCGAGCACGCGTAGCAGTGAAACCCTGTCGCCGTGTATTGCCGGTTCAAGCGTGATCGTCATTGTTCAATCCCCACTCAGATCCGGTGTTTTTCGGAAGCGGCTTCAAGCTCGCCTTCGCGCGAGGAAGTCAGCACCTCCTCGGAATAGGTCGTGTCGATCTTGAACCAGTCGTAGAGCATCCACAGCGCAAGCACGACCGAGATGCCCCACGATGCGTAAGAGAGTGCGACCCACATGAGCGTGCTTCCCCAAAATCTCTGGCGTTACTTGTCGTCGAACTTTTCGTTGATGACGTCGCGATATTCGCGGTCGGAGGCGCGGAACAGGAAGACGAAATAGCCGATCAGCACCGCCGCCATGATGATCAGCGTCGGCCAGTCGATGATGTAGTGGAAGCGGTTCTGGATGATGTCGTGCGCGGTCTCCGGCGTATAGCCGAGCTTTTCCCAGATCGAGGCCATGGTCGGGTTCTGTCCCAACGCTTCCCAGGTTTTGGCATCGAGCGCGTCGATGGATTTCGCCGCACCCGCCAGGCCGAGTTTCAATGGCAGCCACAGCGCCACGAAAATGGCGACCACGACGACCACGATATCGAAAATCTGCCCGGCCTTGCCTTGTTCCGGCGGCGTGTAGCGCGACATGACTTCTACCCCTCAGGACGTTCTGTTTTCAGGACTTGCGGTTGCGGGCCGCGTCGGCGTTCTTGATGTCGAGACCGTAGATGAAGTCCTTGTCTTCCTTGTAGTGATTGACCATCGCCAGGATGGCGGCCGTATTGAAGATCAGCACGGCGGCGGCAGCGATAGCGACGACGATCTTGATCCCGGTGTCCGGGATGTAGGGCCATGTCATGACAAGCACGAAGAGGATCGTCGCCCAAAGGCAGATGATCAGGAGCGCGGATCCGCGCAGGTCGGAACGGTACAGCGCTTCGATGCGCTGCTGCAGGTCTGACATCGGTTTCCCCTTTTCCAGCGCCCGACCCCGAATTGGCCGCCCGCTGCCCTCTTTCAACAGAGTGAAATTTTTTTCATAAATTCGGGCCGAATCCAGCAATTGTCAAGCCGATTTTACGTTGGGTTAACCGTTTGTCCCCAGCCGCGAATTTTGCCTGACAATGAAATTATTTGCTTCCGGGTATTGCGGCATCAGGACGTTTGCGATCAATATTCGACCAAATGCTCCCGCCTCGCGCAGGGAGCCGGGAACACAATAGAATTTTCGAACGGAGGATTTGCGGATGACGGCATCCTGGAGATTTTCGACCCTGGCGGATCGCCATCGCGCGTTAGGCTCGAAGCTCGAAGACTGGAGCGGCATGGGCACCGCCTGGACCTACGACAAGGACGCCGACGAGGAATACACCGCCATCCGCACCAGGGCCGGGCTGATGGATGTGTCGGGCCTGAAGAAGGTTCACATCACCGGGCCGCACGCCTCACACCTCATCGACCTGGCAACGACGCGCGACGTGGAGAAGATCTATCCCGGCAAGTCGGCCTATGCCTGCATGCTGAACGAGGCCGGAAAATTCACCGACGACTGCATCCTCTACCGCACCGGGCCGAACGCCTGGATGGTGGTGCACGGCTCCGGCACCGGCCATGAGGAATTGCAGCGCGCTTCCGTCGGCCGCGACGTATCGCTGCGCTTCGACGACAATCTGCACGACCTGTCGCTGCAGGGACCGACCGCGGTCGACTATCTCTCAAAGCATGTGCCGGGCATTCGCGACCTCAACTATTTCCATCATATGCAGACGCAGCTGTTCGGCTTTCCCGTCATGATCTCGCGCACCGGCTATACCGGCGAGCGCGGCTACGAGATATTCTGCCGCGGCCAGGACGCCGGCACGATCTGGGACAGGATCCTCGACGAGGGCAAGAGCGCCGGCATCATTCCGTGCCGCTTCACCACGCTCGATATGCTGCGCGTCGAAAGTTATTTGCTGTTTTATCCCTATGACAACTCGCAGAAATATCCGTTCGAGAACGAAGGCCCCGGCGACACGCTGTGGGAGCTCGGCCTCGACTTCACCGTCAGCCCCGGCAAGACCGGCTTTCGCGGCGCCGAAGAGCATTACCGCCTCAAGGGCAAGGAGCGCTTCAAGATCTACGGCGTGCTGCTCGACGGCAAGCAACCCGCGGATGAGGGCGCGCCGGTCTATCGCGACGGCAAAAAGGTGGGCGTGGTCACCTGCGCCATGTATTCGCCGCTGGTCGAGAAATCGATGGGCATCGCCCGCCTCGACGTCGACTGCGCGGTCAAGGACACCAAGCTCGAGATCCGCAACAAGAGCGGTTCGATCAGGGCGACGGCGCAGCCTCTGCCCTTCGACGATCCCAAAAAGACCAAGCGCACGGCGAAAGGCTGAGGCACAATCGACAGCGAGGGGTTTCGAGGTACGAAGTAGAGAATGGCAGCCAAAACGATCATCAGCCGGCCCATTTACGGAACCCTGTCCCCGCAGCCCGGCAAGCATCATCTTTTCGTGGCGGATGCGGAAGGCGCGCTGGCGATCGTCGATATGGCAAGGACGGCGCCCCCCGGCTTCTTCGACGGCGCCGAAATCGTCTTCATTCCCGGGGCCGACGGCAAGCACGTTGCCGCTCTTGAGGCACTGAAGTCCGCGCAATTTCATGTCGCGCCAACCTTCGCCAGCCTGCTGCCCCGGCTGAAGCAGACGCTTGCCAACGCGCATATGGGCCTGCGCCTCTATCTCGCCGGCACCGAAGGGCTGATCGGCCAGGCCATGCAGGTGGCGCTCGAAGCCGGCATCGATCATACCTCCATGCAGACCGAGCATCGCGGCTCATTGGCGCGGCGCATGCAGTGCGTGCATTGCAAAGGCATCACCGAAAATGTGACGACGCAGCCGGCCACCTGCGCGCATTGCAGCCTGCTGCTTCTGGTGCGCGATCATTATTCGCGACGGCTGGCAGCATTCCAGGGCGTCTGCATAAATGCCGAGGATCGCTCGGAGATCCCTCCCATAGAGGAGGTCTTCCCATGAGCACCGGCACCACCAAGCTCGATGTCGTCGTCAGCGACGTCGTCCCGGTCAACGAACTGGTGACGCGCTTCCATTTCCGCCGCCGTGACGGTGAGCTTTTGCCGACCTTTTCCGGCGGCGCCCATGTCGTGGTCGAGATGCGCGATGGCGACCGCACAAGGCTCAATCCCTATTCGCTGATGGGATCGCCGCTCGACACCCGCGAATACACCATCTCGGTGCGCCGCGACGATGTCGGCCGCGGCGGCTCGTTGTTCATGCACCGGAGCGTCAAGCCTGGCCTGGAGATGGTGGTCAGCTACCCCGTCAATCTGTTCTCGCTCGACCTCAGGGCAAAGAAGCATCTGATGCTTGCCGGCGGCATCGGGATCACGCCGTTCATGGCGCAGACCGCGCAGCTCGCCGGGTCCGGCGGCAATTTCGAGCTGCACTACACCTGCCGCACCGCCTCGCTCGGCACCTATGCCGATGTGCTGCAGGAGCGCTATGGCCGTCGCGTCCGGCTCTATCACGACGACCGCGACGAGCGCATCGAACTCGACCGTCTCTTGTCCTCGCAGCCGCTCGGCACCCATCTCTATGTCTGCGGCCCGGCCGGCATGATCAACTGGGTGCGCGAGCGCGCTGCGGCTCTCGGCTGGCCGGCGGAGACCGTGCACTACGAGCATTTCGCGGCACCCCAGCCCGGCCTGCCGTTCGACGTCACACTTGCCGTTAGCGGCAAGACCATCCGCGTCGGCGAGCAGCAGAGCCTGCTCGAAGCGATCGAGGCCGCCGGCGTCGATCCGCCCTATCTCTGCCGCGGCGGTGTCTGCGGCCAGTGCGAGACCAACGTCGTCTCGTATGACGGCAAGTTCATCCACAACGACCACTGGCTCAGCGAGGAAGACCATCGTTCCGGCTGCAAGATCATGCCGTGCGTGTCGCGCTTCGAAGGCAAGTCGCTGGTCCTGGAAAGATAGGAGGCCAGCTTGGGCATCACCTTTCGCAAGGAAACGTTTCGCGACGATTTCACCTTCAGGAACAGCCCGGAACACATCAGGCGGTTTCCGTTCCCGTTCCACGAAGACGCCTACATGTATGCGGTCAACATCGAGCCGCATGTGGTTGGCCCCAAGGGCAGCGTTCTGGAAAACCTGATCGACGTCGACGAGCACTATGTCGCCGAGATGCAGGACCGTGCACTGGTGCTGGCCGACGATCCGCTGCGCTGCCAGTCGCTGCCGCATATGACGCTGGCCGGCTGGGACCTGCTCGAACTTTTGATGGAGCAACAGGCACTTGGCTATCCCGAGCATTTCACCCTGACCCGCGACGGCGACCGCTGGCGCTGGATCAACCGGCCGCTCGGCATCGACGACACCTTCACCTTCGGCGACACCTCGACACTGCCTTACGGGCCGATGGAGTACATCACTCGCCAGAGCCAGGGTGATTTCTGCATTCTCGATCAGCGCGACGGCAATCTTTGGATGGACGCCGGCATGGTCACCACTCAGGCCGACTGGTCGCTCGATTTCGACATCGGCATGAATTTCTTCGAATGGCACGCGCCGGTGCCGCTGGCGCATGAGAAGGGGATTTTCGTCAGGGCGCTGAAGTTCCTCACCAACATCCAGCAGGGCAAGCCGGCGCGGCGTCTCAACTGGACGATGACCATCAACCCGCGCCTCGACACCAGTCCGGAGAATTACCACAAATGGGGCCCGGACCGCGCGACGGTGACGCCCGAAAATGTCGGCGACAAGGTGCATCTGCGCGTCGAACTGCAAAGCTTCTGGCGCCTGCCGCGCTCGAACGGCATCGTCTTCCCGATCCGCTGCTATCTGATCAAGATGGACGAACTGGTGACACAGCCGAAATGGGCAAGGCGACTGCACCGGGTGATCCGGGATTTGCCGGAAGAGCTGGCCACCTACAAGGGCCTGACGCGGTATCGGCCGACATTGGTGGAATGGCTGTCGAAGCTGGATGATGGCAGTGCGACGTCACCGGGGTTCGGGCCGGACTAAAGGCCCCCTCATCCGGCCGCTGCGCGGCCACCTTCTCCCCGAGCGGAGAAGAGATCGCCAGCGCTGACGCCAGACTCCTCTCCCCTCGGGGCAATCCGGGTGAGCGGGCTGCGGCGGTCCGACTACCCCGCGCTCTGCGGATAGCAAATAATCGACAGATACCGCATCGGCAGCTGCGTCAGTTTTTCCGGCCCATGCGGCGCGTCGGCGTCGAAGAACAGGCTGTCGCCCGGCTTCATCGGATAGAGGTTGCTGCCGTGCCGGTACACCACCTCGCCCTCCAGCATGTAGAGGAATTCCATGCCCTCATGCTGGAAGGTCGGGAACACATCCGAATCCTCGGTCAGCGTAATCAGATAGGGCTCGACGACGACGCCGCTGGTGTTGGAGCCGATATGGCCGAGCAGATTGTATTGATGGCCGGCGCGGGTGCCGCGGCGTTCGACATCTAGCCCTTCGCCGGCCTTGACGAAGACGGCGCTGCGCTCTTCCTCGAATCGGCGGAAGAAGGCGGTGACGGGAACGCCGAGCGCCCTCGACAGCGCCTGCAGTGTGGTCAGCGACGGCGAGGTGATGCCGTTCTCGATCTTCGACAGCATGCCCAGCGAAATATCGGTGGCGACGGCGAGATCGGCAACGGTGATGCCGAGCTTCTTGCGGAAGGCGCGCACCTCGCGCCCGATCGCCACCTCCAGCACTTTTTCGCGCGTGTCGCGAATGGCGTGCGGATTCTGCGTCAGCGGCGCGCGAATGGTTTTTCCGTCCACGGAGGCCTTTGCCGGTGGCTTTGCCCTTGTCGAAGCAGTCTTGGAGTCGGAACTTGTCTTCGCCATCTCGCCTCCGAATCCCCATGATTATTTCACTCCAGGTGAACATATTCGGTGCCGATACAGAAACGCAACCGCGCAGCAAGCCCCTTAAGTCGAATGGTGTCCGAACAGGATTTACGCCGTCATCCGTTTTTCCGGAAATCCGCTGGGGCGAAACGCGGTTTCTCCACAAGGCCTGTTGACAGCATCCAAGAGGCAATTACTGTCCTGTGAGTGAAATTTGTTTCGTAAGAGCAATTCCAAAAAATCGAATGACACCGGGAGGCCTGCCATGAAAACGCGCGTTGCCGTCATTGGAGCGGGGCCATCCGGTCTGGCCCAGCTCAGGGCCTTCAAGTCGGCTGCCGACAAGGGCGCCGAGATCCCCGAAATCGTCTGCTTCGAAAAGCAGTCGGACTGGGGCGGCCTGTGGAACTACACCTGGCGCACCGGCCTCGACGAGCATGGCGACCCCGTCCACGGCTCGATGTACCGCTACCTCTGGTCGAACGGACCGAAGGAATGCCTGGAATTCGCCGACTATACGTTCGAGGAGCATTTCGGCCGCCCGATCGGATCCTACCCGCCGCGCGCCGTTTTGTGGGATTACATCAAGGGTCGCGTCGAGAAATCAGGCCTGCGCAAATGGGTGCGCTTCAACAGCCCGGTGCGCATGGTCACCTTCTCGGACGAGAGCAGGAAATTCACTGTCACCGCGCATGACCGCACCAACGACGTCACCTACTCCGAAGAGTTCGACAATGTCGTCGTCGCTTCCGGGCATTTCTCGGTTCCCAACGTTCCCTATTTCGAAGGCTTTTCGACCTTCAACGGCCGTATCCTGCACAGCCATGATTTTCGCGACGCCATGGAGTTCAAGGGCAAGGACATACTGATCATCGGCCGCTCCTATTCTGCCGAGGACATCGGCTCGCAATGCTACAAATACGGCGCCAGATCGATCACCTCCAGCTACCGCTCCAAGCCGATGGGGTTCAAATGGCCGGAGAACTGGAAGGAAGTGCCGCTGCTGCAGAAGGTCGTCGGCAAGACGGCGCACTTCAAGGATGGCACCACCAAGGACGTCGACGCCATCGTCCTGTGCACCGGCTATCTGCATTCCTTCCCGTTCCTCACGGAAGAGCTGAAGCTGAAGACCGCCAACCGCATGTGGCCGGACGGGCTCTATGAGGGCGTCGTGTGGGAGAAGAACCCGAAACTGTCCTATATCGGCATGCAGGACCAGTTCTACACTTTCAACATGTTCGACGCCCAGGCCTGGTTCGCCCGTGACGTCATCATGGGCCGCATCAAGCTGCCGTCGGTACAGGCGATGGCCGAGCACGGCGCCAAGTGGCGGGCACGCGAAGAGACGCTGGAAGACGCCGAGCAGATGATCTGGTTCCAGGGCGACTACACCAAGGAATTGATGGACCAGACCGACTATCCCGGCTTCGACGTCGAGGCGGTCAACCAGACCTTCATGGAGTGGGAGCACCACAAGGCGGAAGACATTATGACCTTCCGCGACCACGCCTACCGCTCGCTGATGACCGGCACCATGGCGCCATTGCACCATACGCCCTGGCTGCAGGCGCTGGACGACTCGATGGAAAGCTATCTCCAGGTGAAGGGCGTGGCGGCGGAATAGGTCGGCGTGATGCAAAACAATGCGCCGGCACCGGCCCAGTTTCAATTCAGAGGGTAGTCGGGAGCCGCATCGGTCTCCGTCACCTTGACCCACACCAATTCGCTATAATAGGCACCCTCCGGGCCGGTGCCGTACATAGACAGCCTGTCAGCCATCAGCAGATGTGTCATATCGTTGAGTACCCGGCCGGTCGGCTCCTCGGGCCAGGCGAAGACGCCGTCGGTTTTGGCGCCGAACCTCACATCGGTGCAGCCGAAATCGATCTCGACCTTCCACGACAGCAACGGCCTGATATCGCTGAGCGGCGGGCGCGGCGGATCGGGCTGCTCGAAGTGATGGTCGACCGAGACTCTCGTCGGCACTGCCGGCGTGATGCCTTTGGCTTTGAAGGAGGCGATGGCGTCGTCGCCAAATCGTGCGAGCAGGCCAGCGTGCCATAACCGGTAGGTCGCACGGAAAAAGCCGCTGACCCGGATAGATTTGCCATCGTTGTTGAAGACGTTCACAGCGGCGTAGAAACGGCGCAGTCGTGGCGCCAGCGCCCGCCAGTCGCATTCGGCCGGTGTCCCCGGCGTCGCGATGAAATCGTCAAGCAGATCGCTGCCGCGCACATTGGCGTTCAGCACCGTGCAATCCTCACCATGGATATGCCAGTGCCGCCGGAGCTCGGCTGCTGCGATGCCAGGCTTGCGCAGCTCTTCCACCGAGGCGCGAACCCGAGCAATCGCGTAGGACGTAGCCGCATCCAACGTCTCAAACCCCGAAACCACATGCTCGGCGGTCTTGGCCATGTCGAAGACGACGACAGTAAAAGGCGGTTCGCGCTGATCGGGCATTCGGCAGCAAGCTCAGGCTGGTCGAGGATGAAGCAGCTTTCCGCGCGAAAATGCGTCAAAGTCAAGAGCTGGAGCGCGGCCTGCCATTTCCAGAAGAGGCGAACTCCAGAAGAGGCGAAACCGTTCTATCCGAGCCGTGCTTGAGCTTTCGCGGCTCAGGGGTCGACGATCGACCGCGATGATGTCGATGGCAGGTTGTTGCCAGCCCGCGACAATGCCGCGACTTTGGACAGTGCGATGGACACTTCCGGGTCGAGATCGCGTGTGCCGACCGCGGTGCAGGTGACGATCATCCTTTCAATCCAGCGGATAGTCGGGAGGCGCCTCCGTCTCGGTCACCTTGGCGGTTAGTATCTCGCAGTCGTTGGCCCAGTCGGGGCCATCGCCGCGCATGGCCATCATGTCGGCCATCAGCAGGAACTGCATGGTTCTGAGCGCCCAGTCGGTGGGCTCTTGCGGCCAGGCGAAGATTCCGGCGGCGTCGCCGCCGAACTTCACGTCATGGCAGACAAAACCGACCTCGACCTTCCAGGATCGCAGCGTCACGCCTGGCGGCGGGTAGGGCGGGTCGGGAAGCTCGAAGTAATTGGCGACCATGAGCTTCGTCGGCTCCGCCGGCTCGATCCCCTTGGCCTTGAAGGCGGCAATGGCGTCGTCGCCAAAGCGCTCGAGGAGGCCGTCTCGCGTCAGCCTGTAGGTCGAGCGAAAGAAGCCGCCCGCCCAGACGGATTCGTTGTTGCCGTTGGAGATCAGCAGCGAGGCGCGGAAGCGGCGCAGCCTTGGCGCGAGAACTTGCCAGTTGCATTCGGCCGGCATCGACGGCGTCGCAATGAAATCGTCGAGTAGATCGCTGCCGCGCCCTCCGGCGTTCAGCACCGAACAGTCTTCGCCATAGAGGTGCCAGAGCTGGCGAAGCTCAGCAGTGGCGATGCCGGGCTTGCGCAACTCCTCCACCGAGGCGCGAACCCGCGCAATGGCGTAGGACGTCGCCGCCTCCAGCGTCTCAAACCCCGAAACTACGTGCTCCCCGTCCGGCTCGCCGGTCTTGGTCATGTCGAAGACGAGTACGGCAAAAGGCGGTTCGCCGGGATTGGACATTCAACAATTATCCTAGTCTTGCCCGCGCCTTCGCCGTCCAGGCATTGAACAGCCGGTCTGCGACGATGCCGATGAAAGCGATGGCGAGACCCGCGACAATGCCGCGTCCGGAATCGGCCTTGGACAGCGCGATGAAGACTTCCTGGCCGAGGTCGCGTGTGCCGACCATGGCGCAGATGATGATCATCGCCAGCGCCATCAGGATCGTCTGGTTGACGCCCAGCATGATTTCGGGAAGCGCCAGCGGCAATTGCACGCGAAAGAAGGTCTGGCGCGGCGTGCAGCCGGAAACCTTCGCCGCCTCGATCAGCGCCGGCGGCACTTGCCGGATGCCGTGATCGGTGTAGCGGATCGCCGGCACCACGGCGAACGCGACCGTTGCGATCATGGCGGTGACGTCGCCGACCCGGAACAGCATCACCACGGGAATGATGAAGCAGAAGGACGGCAGCACCTGCAGCGTGTCGATGATGGGCGTGACGATCTTTTCGAAGCGGTCGCTGCGGGCGGCCGCGAGACCGATCGGAATGCCGATCAGGCAGGCGATGAAGGCCGAGATGCCGCAGAGATAGACTGTGGCCATAGTCTTTTCCCAAAGGCCGGTGACGGCGCAGAAGGCGGTCAGCGCCGCGACAAGGGCGGCCAAACGCAGGCCACTGAGCTGATAGCCGGCGAGGCCGAGCAGGGCCACCGCGCCGAGCCACGGAAAGCCTTCGCAGAAGGCGCGCAGCGGGTTCAGTACATTGAGGATGAGCGCCACGCGAAACGCTTCGATCACGTCGAAGAAGTTGATCGTCACCCAGCTCACCGCCGCCTTCCACAGTGGCGCGGTGGTGAAGGTGATCTCCTTCGGCACCGCTGCGAAGGCCGGTACGAACAGGCCGAGCAGCGTCGTCACGACCAGGATGGCGATGGCCAGCGACAGATTGGGATAGCGCCGCCAAACGCTCTGGTTCGCCTGCCGTTGAACGTGGCCTTTTGCCTGCTTATGCGCGATCGCCTGGCTCAGCCGGTCGAGCGCGATTGCGAGCGCCACAATGGCGAGCCCGGCTTCCATCGCTTCGCCGACCTTCAGCGCACGCAGCGCCAGCAGCACATCATAGCCGAGGCCGCCGGCGCCGATCATCGAGGCGATGATCACCATGTTCAGCGCCAGCATGATCACCTGGTTGACGCCGATCATCAGTGTCGGCCGCGCCGACGGCAGCTGCACGCGCCACAATTTCTGCCGCGCCGTGCAGCCGGCCATCTCTGAGAAATCGTCGATCTCGGAGGGCACCCGCGACAGACCCAGCATCGTTGCCCGCACCATGGGCGGCGTGGCGAAGATGGCGGTGGCGATCATCGCCGAGACCGGGCTGTTGCCGAACAGGAGCAGCATCGGGATGAGATAGGCGAAGGTCGGGATGGTCTGCATCAAATCGAGGGCAGGGGAGATGATCAGCCGCTCGGCCCATGGCTTGCGCCACGCCCAGATGCCGGCGAACAGGCCGGTGACGATGCAGAACGGCACCGCGATGGAAATCAGTGCCAGTGTCAGCATGGCGCTGGTCCACTGGCCGAACAGCGCGGTGTAGAGGAAGCAGCCGCCGACCAGCATGCCGAGTTTTCTACCGCCCACGGCGTGCCCGGCGATGAAGGCGGCTACGCAGACGCCGATCCAGGACAGGCGCGGCAGGACATAGGCATCGGCACCGTGACCAATCTTGAAATTCTTGGCCAGCAGGTCGAGCGCGAAATCGAGGGGAACGCCGAGCACCGCGGTGATCGAGCGGGTCAGCCAGGACAAGTTCGACTTGATCCAGCGCATCAGCGCACTGACCCAGTCGGCGACGGGAACGACCGCATCGGCCGGATAGTCGACCGCCCATGGCAGCCTCTCCTGCAGCAGGAATACCACCAGCACGGCGGCCAGCGCCAGCGCCCAGATCAGCAGCCAGCGCTGAACCGGTGGCCTCGTTTGGCTGGCGCTTGCAGTCACCGTCATGCGCCGGCTCTTTGCTTGTCGATGCCGGCCAGCAGTCCGATCACGGCTTGCGGCGTCACCTCGCCGATCGACTTGCCGCTGCCGTTGACCACCGCGAACGGTTTTCCCGAAGCGACGATGCTGGCCGAGAAGCTGGCGATCCTGGCGTCGGGCGAAACCGTGCCGCCATGCTCGGAGCCATCCAGGGCACGCATCAGGCTGCGCGCCGAAATCACCTTGGCGCGGTCGACATCCCGGGTGAATTCGGCGACATAGTCGGTCGCCGGATTGACCACCAGTTGCTCCGGTGTGCCGATCTGGATGACCTCGCCGTCCTTCATGATGGCGATGCGGTCGGCCAGCCTGATCGCCTCGTCGAAATCATGGGTGATGAAAACGATGGTCTTGTGCAGCATGGTCTGCAGCCGCATCAGTTCGTCCTGCATCTCGCGGCGGATCAGCGGGTCGAGCGCCGAGAACGGCTCGTCGAGGAACCAGATCTCCGGCTTGGTCGCGAGGCTGCGGGCAATGCCGACGCGCTGCTGCTGGCCGCCGGAGAGTTCGCGCGGATAGAAATGCTCGCGGCCGCGTAAGCCCACGAGATCGATCACCTCCCGCGCTCTCGTTTCGCGCGTCGGTCGGTCCTGGCCCTGGATGCTCAGGGGAAAGGCAATGTTGTCGAGCACGTTAAGATGCGGCAGCAGCGCAAAATTCTGGAACACCATACCCATGCGATGACGCCGCAGTTCGATCAGCGCCGCATCGGAAATCTTGAGCAGGTCGTTGCCTTCGAATTCGACCTTGCCGTGGGTCGGCTCGACCAGCCGCGACATGCAGCGCACCAGCGTCGACTTGCCGGAGCCGGATAGCCCCATGATGATGAAAATCTCGCCCTGGCGTATTTCGAGATCGACGGCGCGCACCGCGCCGACCAGTCCGGCCGCGGCGATGTCGGCCATGCTGGCCTTGCCGTCACGCTCGCGGATGAAGCTGGCCGCGTTCGATCCGAACAGTTTCCAGACATTGCGGCAGGCAAGCTTTATCGGCCGCACATCTTTGGGCGTGCCAGCCGCCTGCGGTTCAGTCGCTTCCGTCATCCAATGGCCCTTCTGGAAAATGAAGATATGGACCCGGCCGTTACGGCCGGGTCCGGCCTTCAGTCGGAGCCATCACTGCGCCCAGGCTTTCCAGTCGGCTTCGTGGGCGGCGATCCAGGCGGCGGCGACGTCTTCCGGCGTCTTGCCGCCAAGATCGATCTCGCCGCTCATCTTGTTGAGCTCATCGGTGTCGATCGTGTAGGCCTTGGCCACCTTGTAGGCGATCGGCCATTTGTCCTTCATGCCGGACCAGGAGTATTTCCAGATCTCGCCATGCGGCTTGCCGCAATCATATTTGGCGTCCGGGTTGGTGCCCCATTTCGGATCGGTGTAGCATTCGGGCGTATACTCCGGGAATTCAACCCACTCGCCCTTGTACTTGGCCGGCGCCCAGTGCGGCGAATAGATCCACAGCATGATCGGCGCCTTGCGCTGATAGGCCGAGTCCAACTCGGCGAACATCGCCGCGTCGGTGCCGGCATGGATGACGGTGAAGGGCAGCTTCAGCGCCTCGACGCGCTCGTCGTCAAAACCCTCCCAGGTTACCGGGCCGCCGAGATAGCGGCCCTTCGGCGCCGTCTCCGCTGTCGAGAACGCCTCGGCGCATTTCGGGTCCTTCAGCGCTTCCCAATTGGGCAGGCCGGGGCATTTCTCCTTCATATATTCGGGAAACCACCATTCCTCCTTGGCCTTCGGCCCGAGCTTGCCCAGCCGCTCGGTCTGGCCGGTGGCGTCTGAAGCCTTCATCGCCTCGCCGGCCGTCGTGTCCCAGAACTCCAGGCCGACATCGAGGTCGCCATTGGTGAGACCGGTGGTCAGGCTGGAGAGGTAGTCGGCGGTCGGATATTCGACGGTATAGCCGAGCTTTTCGAGGATACCGCCAAGGATCTTGGCGTTGAGGTTGACGCTGGTCCAGTCGAACAGCGCGATCTTGATCGGGTCGTTGGATTCAGGTGCTGCTGCGTGGACCGGTGATGTAAGCGCACTTGCGGTGGCAAGCGCCAAGGCTCCCATTGATAGGTTCGAAATCACACTGCGAAATGACATGCTTGTTCTCCTGTCAAACCATGTGGAAATTTCTTGATCGTTCCCTTCTTGCGTCTTTTCTTGATTGTGTTGGAAAGGCGGGTCGTTACGCAAGCTCGTTCGCACCAAGCCAGTGCCGCGGCCGCAACTTGCGCAGGCGAAATGGTTGCTCGACTTGGTGTTTATGTGATGCCGGGCGGGCCCGCGTCATGGCATCGGATGGATTGCTGCGTGAGCAATCGTCAACAGATCGATCGCCGCTCCAGCGGCGCTCTCAGACGTGCGAGCCATCAAGGTCCCATGATCTCGGCCGGCGAGCCCCGTCCTCGCCAAGGCCGTTCATGGGATGAAATTATATATACCAACGTTCATGCGGCGCAACGGCTGATGCCCTGTGCACTGCGGAATTCAGACTGGTCGATTGCCAACCGCCAGAGCTGATTCACGACATGATCAGGCCGCCATCGACATTGATGGTTTGGCCGGTGATGTAGGTGGCGTCGTCGCTGGCGAGAAAGCTGACCAGGCCGGACACGTCCTCGCCGCTGCCGGCGCGGCCCATCGGGATGTTCTTCACCCATTCGGCCATCAGCTCGCCGGGCTTGTAGTCACCCATCAGCTTGCCCCAGGCGGCGTCGTTGTAAGCCCACATGTCAGTGTCGATAATGCCGGGGCAAATCGCGTTGACGGTGATCTTTTCCTTGGCTACTTCCTTGGCCAGGCTCTGGGTGATGCCGACGACGCCGAACTTCGACGCCGCATAGTGCGGCGTGTAGATGAAACCCTGCCGCGCCTGGCCCGACGCCGTGTTGATCAGCCGGCCGCCATCGCCATGCTTGCGGATGCGGGCGATCGCTTCCTGACAGCACAGGAACACGCCCTTGGTGTTGACGGCCATCACCTTGTCCCACTCGGCCTCGGTCATCGCCTCGATCCGGGCGATGGTGATGACGCCGGCATTCTGCACCGAAATGTCGACACGGCCGAATTCCTTCTCGGCGAGATCGTAAAGCGCTGTAACCTCATCCTTCCTGGTCACGTCCATGCGCATCGACGCGACCTTGGCGCCCGCTGCTTTCAGGCCGGCGGCGACGTCCTCGACGCGGGCATCGATGGCGCTGACCACGATCGCGGCACCTTCCTCGGCGAAGCGCTTCGCCATCGCCGCGCCGATGCCACCGCTCGCGCCGGTGATGACCGCAGTCTTGCCTTCAAAACGCTTCTGCATCTTTTCTCCTTACCAGCAGACAAAACCGCCATCGACGATCAGGTCGATGCCGGTGACGTAACTCGCGGCGCGGCTGGCCAGGAACACGGTCGGGCCGACCATCTCTTCCGGCGTCGCCATGCGCCCCATGGGCGTGTCGCGTTCGAAGATCTTGATCTGTTCGGCGACCTCCGGCCGCTTGTTCATCGGCGTCAGCGTGTAGCCTGGGCTCACCACATTGACGCGCAGGCCGCGATCGGCCCATTCCATGGCGAGGCTTTTCGACATGTGGATGACCGCCGCCTTCGACGAATTGTAATGCGCCTGGGTCAGGCCGCGATTGACGATCGAACCCGACATGGAGGCGATGTTGATGATCGAGCCCTTGCGCCGCGTCAGCATGGCGCGCGCTTCGGCCTGGCAGGACAGGAACACGCCGCTGACATTGACGTCGTAGATTTTCTGCCACTTCTCCAGCGACAGCGTCTCGGCGGCCTCGGCTCCTGCAATGCCGGCATTGTTGACGGCGATGGTCAGCGCGCCGAGCTCCTTTTCCGTGCGCTCGACTGCGGTCGCCAGGTCGGCCTCCGACGTCACCGTCCCGGTCAGCACCACCGCCTTGCGGCCAAGCGCGGCGATCCTGTGCGCGGTCTCATCCAGCCCGCCTTTCGAGGCATGGCCGAAACAGGCTATGTCGGCGCCGGCTTCGGCGAGCCCGATGGCAATGGCCTGGCCAATGCCGCTGCCGGCGCCTGTTACCAGCGCTACGTCGCCGCTGAGATCGAATAGTTTCATGTTGTTCCCCCTCCTGAAATGAAGGGGCGCCAGTCTTTGCTGGCGCCCCGCGCGGTCCGGTCCTTGGGAGGATACCACCTGCTGCGCTTTGTTCCGACTCCTGTCCTCAGCTCGTGGCGAGTTCCATCACCGCGACATTGCTCGCCTCGCTGCGGTCGAGAATGCCGCGCTGGCGGCCGCGGCTCAGCACCAGCACCCGGTGCGACAGACCCAGCACCTCCTCGAGGTCGGAGCTCACCACCACCACCGCCATGCCGGAACGGGCGAGGTCGGCGATGACGTCGTAGATCGCTGCGCGCGCACCGACATCGATACCGCGCGTCGGCTCATCGAGGATGAACACCTTCGGCGGGCGTGACACCCATTTGGCGATGATCACCTTCTGCTGGTTGCCGCCGGAAAGCTTGCTGACCGCCTGGCCAGGTTTGCCCTTGACCCCGAGCCTTGCGATGCCGGCTTCGGCGAATTTCTGCACCGCTTTCGGAAACACCCAGCCCTTCGGCGCGACATGGTCGAAATTGCCGAACGCCAGATTCTCGCCGATGGTCTGGTCGAGCACGACGCCTTGCGCCTTGCGGTCTTCCGGCACCAGCACGACGCCGGCCTTGATGGCTGCCGCCGGCCCGCTGAGATGCACCGGTTTGCCGGCAACGCGCACCGAGCCCGACGAGATCGGATGGGCGCCGGGGATCGCCCGCACCAGTGCGGGGCGGCCGGCGCCGATCAACCCGGCAATGCCGAGGATCTCGCCTGCTTTGACCGAGAAGGAAACGTTGTTGAAACTTTTCTCCGGCGAAGACAGGTTGTCGACCTCGAGCAGCGTCTCCTCGCGCGGCGGCGTCAAGTGTGGGAACATCCGCTCGACCGAGCGGCCGACCATCTGCTCCACTACTGTGCGCACGGGAATATCGGCGCGTTCGTGGCGGGCGACGATGCGTCCGTCGCGCATCACAACCACGCGGTCGGCAATCTGCGCGATCTCGTCGAGACGATGGCTGATGTAGATGAACGACATGCCCTCCGCCTTGAGCTTGCGGATCTGCTGGAACAAAAGCTCCGTTTCCTCGCCGCCAAGCGCTGCGGTCGGTTCGTCGAAGATCAGCAATTCGGCATTGAGCGTCAACGCCTTGGCGATCTCGACCTGTTGCTGGGCGGCGATGCGCAGCGTGCCCACCTTGCGCTCGGGCGAGACGTCGAGGCCAAGCCGCTTCAACTGCGCCGAGGCCTTGGCGTTCATCGCTGCGCGGTCGATGCGGCCGCCGCGCATCGGCAGGCGCCCGACATAGACGTTCTCCGCCACCGACAGATCCGGCAGCAGCTTCAGTTCCTGATGGATCATGCCCACACCGGCATCGATGGCGGCGGCGGGCGAGGCGGGGGAATAGGGCTTCCCCCGCCAGATGATGGTGCCCGCGTCGGGCCGGGTCGAGCCGGCGATGATATTGGACACCGTCGACTTGCCGGCGCCGTTTTCGCCGAGCAGCGCCACAACCTCGCCCGGCCGCACCTCAAAGCTTGCATCGGCCAGGACCTGGACCGGTCCGTAGCTCTTGCAAAGGCCGTTGACGAAGAGCCCGTTGTGCGGGCTTTCGCTGTGGCGAGGATCAGGAGACATCGTGGCGCTCTCTTAAGCGGTGCCGGTCGTTACGGATGCTTGGCGATGAACTGCTCGACATTGTCCTTGGTGGTCAGCGTCGCATCCTGCAGCTGTTCGGCCGGAACGCTCTCGCCCGCCACCAGCTTGATCGCCGCATCAACGGCGAGCCGGCCCATGCCTTGCGTCTGCTGCGTCGCGGTGACGTCGAACACGCCGTCCTTCAGCGCCTTGAGCGCGGCCACGTCGCCATCGAAGCCGGCAACCCAGACCTTGTGGCCGGGATTGGCGACCTTGACCGCCTGTGCCGCACCCAGCGCCAGCGCATCGGCCTGGCCGATGACGATGGAGACATCGGGATGCGACTGCAGCAGGTCCTGCGTCAGCTTGAAGCCTTCGTCCTGGTGCCAGCCTTCGCTCCACAATTCGCCGACCACCTTGATATCGGGATAGGCCTTGAGCGCTTCGCCGCAGCCCTTCGAGCGATCCACTTCCGGCGTGGTGCCCTTCTGGCCGTGGATGATGATCAGTTCGCCTTTGCCGCCGGCCTGCTTGGCGATGTAGTCGCACACCGCCTGCGCCGAGGCGACGCTGTTGGTGGCGATGAAGGTGTCGCCGGGCGCGCCGTCGGCGTTGCGGTCGACATTGACGACCGGGATGCCGGCAGCCTTGGCGGTCTTGGTCGGCACGGTGGCGGCTGTGGCGCCGGCCGGAATGTAGATCAGCGCGTCGATGTTCTGCGTGATCAGATCCTGCACCTGGCTGACCTGGGTCGCTGAATCGCCCTTGGCGTCGACGGTGACGATCTCGATGCCCTTCTCCTTGCCGTAGGCTTCGACCGACTGCTTGATCTGGTTGAAGAAGTCGGCCTGCAGATTGGCGACGGCGAGGCCGAGTTTCTTGGCGTCCTTGGCCGAGGCCATGTCGGTCAGCCCAAGCAGCGGAATGATGGCGGCAGCGGCCAGCAGCAGTGAACGTTTGGTCAGCATGTTTTTCCTCCGTTGATAGTCAAACTGTCCCGCCAGCGCATCGCGCCCCTTGGAACATCCCAGTTTCGGATCGACCGATCCGTCTATCGCCCGGACGCTCCGGGCGAATTCTCAATTGTGCCCCGCTCCCTATCGCGCCCTGCGCCGCCACGTATCGCTGGCGACCGCCAGCGCGATCACCACGCCGATCACCACCTGCTGGATGAAGGGCGAGACGCCGAGCAGATTGAGCCCGTTGCGCAGCACGCCGATGATGAGTACGCCGACCGCGGTGCCGCCGATCGAGCCGATGCCGCCCGACAGGCTGGCGCCGCCGATCACCACCGCCGCGATGGTGTCGAGCTCATAGCCGAGGCCGGAACTCGGCTGCACCGAATCCAGCCGCGCGGCGAGCACGATGCCGGCAAGACCCGCAAGTACGGCGCAGATGGCGTAGACCCAGTTGGTCAGTGACTTCACCGGAATGCCGGAGAGCCGCGCCACCTCGGCGCTTCCGCCGATGGCGTAAAGGCTGCGGCCGGTGGCGCGGTAGTTGAGGAAGATGGCGAAGACGATCGCCAACACCACCATCAGCCCGACGGTGACCGACAGGAAGCCGAAATGGCGGATGATCGACAGGTTGGTGAACCAGTCGGGAAAGCCGACGATCTGCGAACCGTCGGTGATCATGTTGGCAAGACCGCGCGCCACCGACATCATCGCCAGCGTCGCGATGAACGGCGGCAGCCGGGTGACGGTCACCAACAGGCCCGAGACCAGGCCGCAAAGGCCCGCCACCACAAGTGCGGCGACGACGCCGGCGGCAAGGCCGAGATTGAGATAGTCGGGGTGGGAGACAAAGCCCATCACCATGGCGGCCAGCGCCAGCACCGAGCCGACCGAGAGATCGATGCCGCCGATCAGGATCACCAGCGTCATGCCGATTGCCATGATGCCGAGCACCGTGATCTGGTCGAGCACGTTGAGGATGTTGCGCACGGTGAGGAACGTGTCGGTGGTCAACGTCAGCGCCAGGCAAAGCAGCAGCAGCCCGATCAGCGGCCCCATGGTTCCGGCAAACAGTGCCGAAAGCTTCGCGGCCGTCGCACCTTGAGTGCCGGGCGCGGCTTTCAACTCGCCAGCCTTCGACTCGCTTGCATCATTACTCACGGCCACTTCGTCTCCTCCGTCAGCGAAACGGCGATGGCCTGCCGTCCGCTCTTGTTCACCAGGCACCTCCCTGTGAACAATTTATCTTTGATATGCAATTTTGTTCAGCTAAACTGTTCATTAGAAAATTGTCAAGAGCCGTTGCGCCATTCGGCGGTGGTTTGCGCCACAGGGCGGTTTGTCCTAGGGAAGGCCAGGGGGCGGCGCTTGCGGAAAGATTTCCGAAATCTGCCGCGGGAGGGCAAAAGATGGCGACCGTCGAAAACGAGAAGGCCTCGCGCTTCCCCGATGCCGAGCTCAAGGCCCGGGCCGCCTGGCATTACTATGTCGAAGGTCTGACGCAAGAGCGCATTTCCGAGATCCTCGGCGTCGGCCGCATCAAGGTGCACCGCATTCTCTCCGCTGCGCGAGAGGAGGGCATCGTGCAGTTCCGCATTCGCGACAGTGTCGTCGAATGTGTGCAGCTCGAGGAGAGCCTGAAGCAGCGCTTTGGGCTAAGCCAGGCGGTCGTGGTGCCGTCGGCCGCCGACCGCAGCAACGCGCCGCTGATGATCGGCCACGCGGCTGCCGCCTATCTCGCCGACAACGTCAATGCCGGCGACGTCATTGCGCTGGGCTGGGGCCGGACGCTGAAATTCGCCATCAACGAATTGCCGAGGCGGCCGATTGCCAGGACGACGGTCGTCTCGATGCTCGGCGGCCTTACCCACGCGCAGCCGCTCAACCCGACCGAAAGCGCCTGGGAGTTCGCCGAAAAGATCGGCGCTGAATGTTTCCTGCTGCCGGTGCCGGTCTATGCCGACAAGCCGGAACAGCGCGATGCCTTCATGAGCCAGCGCAGCGTTCAGGATGTGGTCTTCCGCGCGCGCCGCGCCAACATCGCCGTGCTCAGCGTCGGCTCGTTTTCCAAGGACAGCCCGATCGCCAATTACGGCTTCATCAAACCGAGCGAACTCGAGGAATTGCAGGCGGCCGGCGCGGTCGGCGACCTCTTGTGCCATTTCATCGACGCCGAGGGCCACCCTGTCGACCATGAGGTCAACCGCCGCGTCTGCGCCTATCCGCTGCAGGATCTGTCCGATATTCCGAGCATCATCCTGGTGTCAGGCGGTCAGGAGAAGGTCGCCGTCATGCGCGCCGCGCTCGCCAACACCAGGATTTCGGTGCTCATTACCGATGAAGATGCGGCCAAAGGCCTGCTCAACCGTTGAGCGCTGTCCGGCGTCGGTCAGAATTCGCAGGGCTCCGGACGATTGTCGTCCGACCAGTCGGCCAGTGCGATCGGCACGAATTTTCCCGCGACCGGTTTGCCGTCGTCCAGGTCCTTTGAGGCAACGCCTCTGCCGGTGAGAAAATTGATGTCGCAACCGCCCAGCGTCGTCTCGACTGAGCCGTCAGCTTTCTGCACATTCCAGTCCCAGTCGCGACTGTAGCCGGCGACAAGGAATTTACCGCCGTGCCAGACGATGGTCAGCGTCGTATCCCATGATTTGTTGGCGCCGCAGCCGAAGCACGAGGTGACGGCAAGCGATCCCTTGCCCTTGCTTTCGAGCCCGAGTATACGGTCCTGCGTCAGCGCCTTCTTGACGAAGTCAGGCTTGCGCGAAGGATCGAGCTTTCCTTCACCGGCAGCCAGATAGATCGAGAGATCCGCCAGCCCGCTGTCGGAATCCGCCGCGATCGCGGCCCGATCCATCCTGCCGTCATTGTCCATGTCGAGCGTGACTTCGAAGGGCGGCTCGTCCTGCGCACGCGCCGTCATTGGAGCTGCCGCAAGCGCGACAATCCAGGGCAGGGCGGCAAGGTGAAATACTGCTTTCATGAGCCCGATGAGTCTAGCATTGGCCGGGCAGGACGCAAAATCGGCAAGCTGGGCAGGTTGGGCATGGGAGCCTCACGCAGGCAAGCTGCGCTTGAACTCAGATCGCACCGAGCCGCGCGTGGATGTCGCGTGTCGCGTGATAGAGGTCGCGGTAGATCGCCTTGCGCGCCCGGTAAGCCGGCACCAGCGTCATATCCGGATCGACACGCCTGGCCGGCGCCGCCGCCATTGCCTTGGCGGCGTCTTCCGCCGAGGCGAACCAGCCGATCGCCGAAGCCGCCAGCATGGCCGCGCCAAGGGCCGCCGCCTCGCTGACCGGCGACACGAACAGCGGCCGCTCCAGCACGCTGGCCATGATCTTCATCAGCAGCGCCGAATTGGTGCCGCCGCCGGCGGCAATCATCTCTCCCGGCTTGCCGCCGCTTTCGGCCTCCATCGCCTCGCTGGCGATGGCTTGCTCCAAAGCGATGCCTTCCAGCGTGGCGCGGAAGAGATGCCTGGGCTCATGGTCGAGCGACAGGCCAACAACGGCGCCGCGCGCCGCGCCATCCCAATAGGGGCTCATGACGCCGGCCCAATAGGGCATGACCAAAAGACCGTCGCTGCCGGCCGCAACATCGACCGCACCCTTCTCCAGTTCTGCCGCGGAAGACGCGCCGGTGGTGCGCACGATCCAGTCGACCAGTTGCATGCCCGAGCGCAGCACGGTTTCCAGCATGAAGCCGGAGCCGGTCGGCGAGACCAGCGTGCGAAACGCGTCCGATGTGGTGACCGTGCCGGAATAGCAGCCGCTGACGACGCCGGAGCCGAGCGAGAGATAGCTCCTGCCGGCACCATAGACGCCCATGCCGAGACCCATGGCCTGGCCATCGCCGGCGCCGGCGACAATTGGCGTGCCCGCTTTGAGGCCAGTCAGCTGGGCAATGCTTTCGGCAAGGCCGCCGCAGATTTCGCCTGGGCCGATCAGCGCCGGCAACTGCCGTGGCTGCAGCCCTGCAGCCGCGACAAGCTCAGGGTGCCATTCGCCTGTCGCGACATCGAGCAAGCCGAGCGGGTCGGCACTTGCCGTGCTGGTAACCAGCCGTGCGGTCAGCCGGTGAACGAAGAAGCCATGAACATCGACCAGGGCGGCGGCGTTGGCCAGCACCTGCGGCTGATGTTCGGCCAGCCAGGCGATGGCATAGAGCGCCGGCGTCGGATCCGGCGGCTTGCCGCTCCAGTCGCGGATCGTCTCGCGGCCAAGCTCGGCCGACAGCCTGGCGACTTGAGGCCGGGCGCGCTCGTCAAGCCACAGGATCGCCGGGATGAGCGGCGTGCCGGCCTGATCGATCAGGGTGAAGGTCTCGCGCTGATGGGCTATGGCAATTGCCGCCACGCGCGCGGCGCCGACCTTGTCGGCAACCTGCTTCAGCGCACTGACGAGGGCTGCCCACCAATGTTCGGCATCCTGCTCGAAATGGCCGGGCTTCGGATTGGCCAGCGGATAGGCCTCGCGCGCCTGGAACAGCTCCGCGCCGTCGCGGGTGAAGGCGATTGCCTTCACCGCCGTCGTCGAGGCATCGATCCCGATAACGACATCGTCCATCACAGGGAGATCCCGAAGGTTCAGGCGGCGTTGGTCACAAACTGTCCGTCCGACTGGTCGAGACGGCGGCGGATCTGCGTTATCACCATCGAATCGTCGGGTACACAATTTTCATAGGTGAGGAAGTCGCCGGTCTTGACCGGCTTGACCACCTTGGCGCGTTCGGCAATCCCGAGCGGCAGCGCGCCCTTGGCGCGGGCGTCCTCCCAGGTCATGGCGAAGCCGCGATAGTCGTTCTCGCCGATCATGCCGAGCGATTGGCCCGCGCCGAGATCGCTCTTGGCCACCGCCACCGCTTCGGCGACCGGATGGTCGAGCGGCTCCATGTCGGCGCGCTTGTAGACAACGGCGCGCGCCGCCGACAGCGGCACTTCAAGGCTTGTCAGGTGATAGGGACGGTAGATCGTGAAATAGGGGCCCTTGCCGACCTTGAGGTCGACCATGCGCTCCAGCACGCGCGGATGCCTCGTTTCGATGATGCAGAACACGCCGGGCGCCACGCCCTTGCCGATGGAATAGTCGACCACGCCCTTGCGGTGCAGCACGCCGCCATCCTCGCGCGGGCAAAGCACGCTGGCCAGTTCCTCCAGCGTCGCCGTCGGGCCGTGCATGCCCGGCACGTCGGGCACCAGCCCGGTGGCGTTGGCAATCGCCACCATCTCGATCGCCGTCTTGGAACCGTCGACGAACTCGACCAGCATGCGCGCATTCATATTGCGCTCGGCCGCTTCCTTCTCGTAGTCGGCGGGCATGGCGTCGATCTTGAGCGGGTTGTTCTTGCCCTTGCCGGCGGCGATGATGTTGAAGCCGAGGCTCTTGGCGAAGCCGATGATCTCCAGCGTGCAGGCGGGTTCGTCGCCGGCCGCACCGGTGTAGACCACGCCGGCCTTGCGCGCTTCCTCCTTGAGGAAGCGGCCGATCGTAATGTCCGCCTCGACATTGAGCATGACGATGTGCTTGCCGTTCTTCATCACTTCGAGCGCAAACAGCGTGCCGATGTTGGGATTGCCTGTCGCGTCGATGATGACATCAATGCGGCCGGCCGCGGCCAGCGCATGCAGATCTTCGGTGACAGCGATCTTGCCGGCCTCGATGGCGCGGTCGATGGCAGAGGCGTTCGCAGCCTGGACGATGTCGGAGCGGTCATGGCCGGCGAGCAGTGCGGCATCGATCGCCGCTTGCGGGCGCACCTCGGAAATGGCACCGATCCGCATGCCCGGCATCAGCGCCACCTGGACGACGATGTCGGTGCCCATCTGCCCGGCGCCGGCGAGTCCGATGGTGATGGGCCCTTGGGCTTCAGCGCGCTGCAGAAGTTCCGCTGCAAATTGCGGATGGGCCATATCGCTTCCTCCAGTCATGACGCGCCGCAGCGTCAAATCATCATTTTGAACATTCCTATTTCCATTTGAAAAATATTTCAACCCGCAAATCGGAGAATGGCTGCAGGACCAAATCTCCCACGGAGGATTCGTGGGGTGACAGCTTCATGCTGCGCTTGATCTCAGCCGATCTCTAGGAAAGGCTTGCCGAGCAGGTCGGGCACGACATCGATGCCGAGGCCGGGCCCGTCGGGAATGCCCATGTGGCTGCCGGTGACCGGTGGGGCGTTGGAGGCCGTGCGCACCGTCACCCACTCATGGAAGGCGATGGCGTGCAGCCGGCGTTCTTCCGGCGTCGACAGCGACAGATGCGCCATCGCCGCCGTGTCGATCTCGGCGCCGCCCGTATCCTCGACGGTGATCATGAAACCGAGATCGACGGCGACGTCGCGGATTTGCCTTGTCCTGGTTACGCCGCCAAGCCGCGAGATCTTCAGCGTCAGCCCGTCGGCGGCGCCCAGGCGGTGGATTTCCACCATCGCCTCGAGCGAGATGACGCTCTCGTCCAGCACCATCGGCTTGTCGAGCATGCGGCGCACCGACATGTTCTCCTCGATCGTCGTGCAGGGCTGCTCGAACGTGTAATCGATGCCGCGCGTGGCATCGGCGAACTGCCGCGCCTGGTAGGGTGTCCAGCCGGCATTGGCGTCGCAGAAAATCACCGTGCCTTTCGGCACGGCCGAAGCGACTGCGCTCACCCTGTCGATGTCGTCATGCACATTGCCGCCGACCTTGACCTGCAGCCGCCGGCAGCCTTCCGCGATGATCCTTTTGGCCAGTGCCGCCATCTGGTCGAGCGTGCCGTGGGTGACGACGCGGTAGGTCTCCGCCATGTCGCTCTCGCGGCCGCCAAGCATGGTCACCAGCGGCACGTCGGCGGCCCGGGCCGCCAGATCCCAGCAGGCCATGTCGAGCGCCGACTTGATGTAGGGATGGCCCTTGAACACCGTATCCATCAATCGGCCGATGCCGGCGAGGCCACGCGGGTCCTGGCCGATCAGGTGCGGCGCGATCTCGACCACGCCCGCACGCGTTCCCGCCGGAAAGGCGGCCGAATAGAAATTGCCGAGCGGCGCCATCTCGCCCCAGCCGGTTACGCCGCTGTCGGAGGTGATTGCGACGATCACCGCATCGAAGCAGTCTGCAACCCGCCCCTTGGACATGCGGTAGGGCCCGTCCACGAAGGGCTGCACGACGCGATAGGCCTTGATGGTTTTGATCTGCACTTGTCTGTCCGTTGTCTCTAGGCGTTGAGGAGGGTCAGCCCTTCGATGTTCCGCTGCTCGAGGCCACGCGCATAGGCAAGCAGCTCTTCGAAATCGAGGTCGATATGCTCGCGCGCATGGCGCTGGGCAGCGCGCATGTCGGCGCCCTTCAAGAGCCGCACATAGGTCTCGTGGAGATCTTCGGCCGGCACCGGCTCGTTGCGGGCCCGCTGGTGCAGGGCAAAATACATCTGCAGCCGGCTGGTCAGCCGCTGCCAGGTTTCCAGCAGCACCGAATTGTCGGCCCATTCATAGATCAGCCCGTGCAATTGCAGCGCGGCTTCGATCTGGCGGGTGGTGTCGCGCGCGCGCGTCGCCTGCTTCACTGCCTCGTGCCGGCGGTCGAGTTCGTCGAAGAAGCGCTGGTCGCGCAGCTTCCATGTCCGCTCGATGGCGAATTCATCGAGCACCTTGTTCAGCGAATAGGCGTCGTCGATATCTTTGGCGGTGACATCGATGACGAAGGTGCCGGCATAGGGAATGCTGGTCAGGATGCCTTCCTGCACCAGCTCGCGCATTGCCTCGCGCAACGGCGCACGGCTGACCCTCATCTGCTCGGCGATCCTCAGCTCGTTGAGCTTTTGGCCGGGTTCCAGCTGGCCGGTCAGGATCGCCCGCCGCAACAGCGCGACGATCTCGGCCCGGCGTGTCGTATCCGCGATCGGATTGAAGTCCAGCTTGGCCATTCCGTCACTCCAGTGAGAGCCGGAAACAGACAAGCAGATTGTCGACAATCCTACAATATGTCTGTTCCGGATTCTTGTGCCTTGCGGTTACTCCAAAAACGGCGTGCGGCGCTCCATAAAAAACGGCGCCCTCGGCGTGGAAGCCGAAGGCGCCGCAGGACCGGGGCTGATGGGGGTTATCAGCTGGCCGGTTTCTCCTGGGGCAATGGCGAGATCGGCATTCCTGGTCCGATCTTCTGCAGATTGCCGGTTATCACCTGGTCGCCTTCGGCAACGCCGCTGAGCACCGCCACAAGGTCGCCGCTGGTCGCGCCGAGCGAGACGATGCGCTGGTCGACCGTGTTGCCCTTGCCGACTACATAGACATATTTGCCGAGCTGGCTCGAACCCAGCGCCACCTGCGGCACCATCAGCGCGTCGGGCAGCTGCTTGATGTGCAGCCGCACCCGGACATACTGGCCCGGCAGCAGCGAGAACTTCGCATTGCCGATGGTGGCGCGCGCCGTAATCGTGCCGGTCGAGTGGTCGACCGTGTTGTCGATGAAGGTGAGTTCGCCCTTCTGGCTGGCTTCGGTCTCGCCGGGCAGCAGCACCTCGACCTCGATCGGGCCGGCGGCCCGGGCCTGTTCGATTTCGGCCAGATCCGTCTCGCTCGGATTGAAGGTGACGTAGATCGGGTCGAGCTGCACCAGCGTGTTCAGCACCGTGCCGGCGACGCTGACCAGCGTGCCGACCGAAGCCTGGTTGCGGCCGACGCGGCCGGCAAACGGAGCGTGGATTTCGGCGTAGCTCAAATTAAGCTCGGCCGTCCGCACCGCCGCCTGGTTGACGGCAAGCGACGCTTCGGCCTGACGCAAGGTGCTCGTGCGCTGGTCGAACCCATCCTTGGCCAGATAACCGCTCTTGGCGAGTTCGGAGCCGCGGCCGAGATTGGAGCGTGCATAGTCGAGGCTCGCTTGGTCGCGCTGCACTTCGGCCTTGGCCTGGTCGAGAGCCGCCTTGAAGTCGTCGGGCGAGATTTTGTATAGCAGATCACCCTGGCGCACATCCGCGCCGTCCTCAGCCGTCTGCTCCTGCAGATAGCCGGGCACGCGGGCCTGCAAGGTGACGCTGCGGATCGCCTCGATGCGGGCGGCGTAGTCGAGATAGATCGGGATCGTCTTCTTGACCACGCTCGTCACCGGCACCGGCATAACGAATGCCGCAGGTGCTGCCGTCGCTCCCGCCGTGCCGGCATTGAGGCTGAGATTGCCCATGTCGAGGAAGTGGACGCTTGCCACCGAGATCGCTCCCAGGGCGACGGCCGTTCCCAAAGCTATTTTCCATTTACGCATTTTGGTCTCCAATTCTATTCGGCTGCTTCGGCCAGGCGCATCGGCGCTGGTTCGGCTGTCGGTTCATTATTGTCCTGGTCATGAGCAGCGTTGGGTTCGCTGCGCACGCGGCGTTCGCGCAGCTGTTCGATGACCGCGTAGAAGACTGGCACGAACACCAGCGACAGGATGGTCGCCGCGACCATGCCGCCAAACACGGTGGTGCCGATCGACTGCCGGCTTGCCGCACCCGCACCCGTCGCAAACATCAGCGGCAGCACGCCGAGGATGAAGGCGAAGGCCGTCATCAGGATCGGCCGCAGCCTCAGCCGCGCGGCTTCCATCGCCGCGTCGACAATGCTCAAGCCTTCCTCGCGCCGCCGCCTTGCAAACTCGACGATCAGGATCGCGTTCTTGGCGGCGAGGCCGATCAGCATGACGAAGCCGATCTGCGAGTAGACGTCGATCTGCATGCCGCGCAGGAACAGGGCTGCGAAGGCGCCGAACAGGGCCAGTGGCACCGCCAGCAGCACCATGAACGGCATCGCCCAGCTCTCATACTGCATCGCCAGGATCAGGAAGACGAAGACGATGGCGAGGCCGAAGACGACCGACGCGATCGATCCTGCCTTGAGCTCCTGGAAGGTGATGCCGGTCCATTCGAAACCGAAATCCCTGGGCAAAGCGGTGGCGGCGGCCCGTTCCATCGCGGCAACCGCCTGGCCCGACGAGAAGCCGGGGGCTGCGCCGCCATTGATCGTGGCCGAGGCGTTGTTGTTGTAGTGCGGCACGGTTTCCGGGCCGACGAACGGCACCAGTTTGCCCAGTGTGCTCAGCGGCACCATGCCGCCGGAGGCGTTGCGCACATAGAGCCGCGAAAGGTCGCCTGCGTCGGCACGTGCGTCCTTGTCGGCCTGGATGGTCACCCGGAAGGTGCGGCCGAACAGGTTGAAGTCGTTGACGTAGAGCGAGCCGAGATAGATCTGCAGCGTGTTGAAGACGTCGGGCAGGTTGAGGCCGAGCAGTTTGGCCTTGCTGCGGTCGAGGTCGTAGTTGAACTGCGGCGTCGAGGTCGAGAACGGCGAGAACAGCTGCTGCGGATTGATTTCCGGCTGCTTGCGCGCCTCGGCGATCACGGCTTGCGTCGCGTCGTTGAGGGCTGAACTGCCGCGCCCGGTGAGATCCTCGACGACGAATTCGAAGCCGCCCGTGGTGCCGATACCCGGGATCGAAGGCGGATCGAAGGACAGCGCGAAGGCTTCCGGAATCTGCATCAGCTTGCCGCGCACGTCGGCTACGAGCTTGGACGCGCTCTGGTCTGGGCCGCGCTCTTCCCATGGCTTCAGGATGGCGAACTCGACCGCCGAGTTCGACTGCGCCGCACTGGTCAGGAAGTTCAGGCCGCTGATCGAACCGACAATCTCGACCCCGGGCGTAGCCTGCAATATGTCGCGCGCCTTCTGGGCCACCGCGTCGGTGCGCTCCAGCGAGGCGCCGTCAGGCAGCTGGATGACGACGAAGAAGTAACCCTGGTCCTCGACCGGAAGGAAGGTCGAGGGCAGCTTCTGCCAGACGAAGTAGGTGGCCACCAGGCCGGCCGCGAACAGACCGAGCATGATCCAGCGCAGCCGGATGAGGATACGCACGCCGTGCGCATAGGCATGCGACAGTCTGTCGAAGCCCGTGTTGAACCAGCGGAATGGGGCGAACTGCGTCTCGCCGCGATGGCGCAGGAAGGCGGCACTCAGCGCCGGGCTGAGCGTCAGCGAGTTGAAGGCGGATATGCCGACCGAAATCGCCACCGTCAGCGCGAACTGGTTGTAGAGCTTGCCGGAGACGCCAGGAATGAAGGCAACGGGCACGAAGACGGCCATCAGCACCGCGGTGGTGGCGATGATCGGTCCGGTGACCTCGGCCATCGCGGCCTTGGTCGCCGCCAGCGGTTTGAGGCCCGCCTCCAATTGTCGCTCGACGTTCTCGACCACCACGATGGCGTCGTCGACGACGAGGCCGATGGCCAGCACCATGCCGAGAAGGGAGAGCATGTTGAGCGAGAAGCCCATCATTTCCATGACCACCATCGTCGCCACCAGCGACACCGGAATGGCGATGGTCGGGATGATCGTCGTGCGCCAGCTCTGCAGGAAGATGAACACCACGGCCACGACCAGCACCAGCGCTTCGCCAAGCGTGATCAGCACGTCATGCATCGATGCCGACACGAAGCGCGTGGTGTCGTAGTGCATGGCGTAGCTGACGCCCTTGGGAAAACGGGCCGACAGTTCCTGCATCTTGTCCTTGACGTGCTGCTGCAGATCGAGCGCGTTGGAACCGGGCATCTGGTAGACGGCCAGCACCACCGTCGGGTCCTTGCCGAAGAAGGCCGACGACGAATATTGCAGCGCGCCGAGCTCGATGCGGGCGACGTCGCGCAGTCGCACCAGCGAGCCGGTGCCGGTGTTGGCGCGCACGACGATGTCGCCGAACTCCTTGGGGTCGCTCAGGCGGCCGACGGCGTTGACCTGCATCTCGAAGGCGGTGCCGGCGGGCGCCGGCGACTGGCCGATCTTGCCGGCCGCGACCTGGACGTTCTGTTCCGAGATGGCGTTCTGGACGTCGACAGCGGTGATGCCAAGATTGGCGAGCTTGTCCGGGTCGAGCCAGACGCGCATCGAATAGCGGCGCTCGCCGAAAATCTGCACATCGCCGACGCCGGGCAGTCGCTTCAGCGGATCGACGACCTGCAGATAGGCGAGGTTGCTCAGCGCCACCGGATCGACCGAACTGTCGGGCGAGGTCAGGTTGACAATGAGGACGAAATTCGGGTTCTGCTTCTTGATCGTCACGCCACCCTGGTTCACGATCGCCGGCAGCGACGAGGCGGCTTGCGAAACGCGGTTCTGGACGTCGACGGCCGCGGTGCTCAAGGAATAGCCGACATCGAAGGTGATGGTGATGGTCGAGGAGCCGTCATTGGAACTCGACGACGACATGTAGGTCATGCCTTCGACGCCGTTGATCTGCTGCTCAAGCGGCGTCGTCACCGTATCGGCGACCACTTGCGCGCTGGCGCCCGGATAATGGGCGCTGACTACGACCTGCGGCGGCGTGATGTCGGGAAACTGCGAAACCGGCAAAAGGAAATAACAAATCGTCCCGGCGAGCACCATGATGATGGCGATCGCCGAGGCGAAGATCGGACGATGAATGAAAAAATTTACCACGACACGCAAACCTCTTTAGAAGAACCGGCCTCTTTAAAAGAACGGGCAGACCGGGACAGCCGCCTGCCGCGGACTGAGCCCGGGTCCTGCAAAAAATACGAAGACGGCGCCGCGCCGCTGAGGCCCTGCTCATCGGCCACGGTCCTCAGCATCGCTTCGAAGGCGCGCGGGTTGACGCGGTCCGCTTTCATCACCAGCCGGATCATCGGATCCCGGATGGCTTCATCGATGGTCAAATCCTTGCGCTTCGACATTGGAGCGTCTCCATTCCAGCGGCCCGCATCGGACGATCGCGAACCGGTTTTCATCTCTTCACCGGCCGGAGCCGCATGACCTGCAATTTTCACCCTTTGTGATCTGGCAGGACCAGTTCACGGCCTTGTTATTGACGGAAGGCCACATAGGTGTTACCAGTAAGTAACATTCGGATAGTTACAGACCGGTAACACCCTAGTCAAGAGGTGAACCGAATTTTTAGGGAGACAAGGAGACTGCGATGGCAGACGGCATTACCGATCGTGTGCGCCCCCGGGATCGAATCCTGGAGACGGCGCAGGACATGTTTCACAAGCATGGCATCAAGGGCGTCGGTGTCGACGCAATCACGGAAGCCGCCGGCACCAACAAGATGACGCTCTACCGTCATTTTGAGTCCAAGGACGAACTGATCGTCCAATGCCTGCGCGCGTCGGCGGCTAAAGGCGCCGCGATGTGGGACCAATTCGAGGCTGAGCATCCCGGCGACAAGCTCGCCCAGTTGCATGCCTGGATTCGCATGGCCGCTGCTTGCCTGGCGGCTGACGGTCGCGGCTGCGACATGGCCAATGCCGCCGCCGAATTGACCGAGCCGGACCATCCGGCCAGGAGCGTGATCAAGGAGCTCAAGAGCGCTCAGCGCGATCGCCTTGTTGCGCTATGCCGGGATGCGGGCATCGGTCAGGCCGAGCTTCTGGCCGATACCCTGTCGCTGCTGTTCGAAGGGGCGCGCGTCAGCGTGCAGACCATGGGCTGCCAGGGCCCCAGCACGCAGTTCGTGCGCATGGCTGAAGGCCTGATCAGCTCTTTCAGGGCGCGCTGAATTCCAGCTTTCGGAGTTGAGGAGTCCCCATCCGGCGGGGTGGCTTTTGGCTATTCTCCGAACTTGCCAGTCAACTCTAATTTAGATTCATTTGAGAATGAAAAAAGCCCGCTGCCGGGAGGAGGTGGCAGCGGGCTCGATTTCGAGCGAGATGCGGGAGGAGGTGCACCGCGCTCAGCGTCGGCATCGCATCTGGGAGGAGTAGATGGCCGACACCCAGATGAGTACGGGTTGCCCAATGATTCGGCAACAATGAAAGTTGCATGGCTGCTGTGCAGATTTGCGGCATCTACCCCGACTTGTCGTACAAATCGGAGAAACCGCCACGGCGCGACTTCACTGCACCGGCACGTTTTCCTTGAAGATCAGCCGTGGCTCGATGAACTTCTTCGTCAGGTATGGCGCGGCGGATGCGATCGAGCCGAGCAGGCGGATCACAGATTGCTCCGCGATCAGCCGCGCATTCTGGTCGATGACGACATCGGCGAGGTCGTCGACGAGATAGCCGCGCGTTTCCTTGGTCAGGTCGTGGCAGATGAAGACCGGCTTCTTCTTTGGCTTGGCCTCGAGCAGCGCTCTCGCCACACCTGAGCGCCCGGCGCCGACGCAATAGATGCCGAGCAGTTCCGGCTCGTTGTGCAGCGCCTGCATCGTTGCGGTGTAGCTGCCCTCCGGTTCGTCATTGATCTCGACCGCACTCGAGACCGTGAGATTGGGGAATTCCTCTGTCAGCACCGACCGAAAGCCCATTTCTCGCTCCTCGTGCCCGCGATAGGAACGCGAGCCGACGACCATCGCCAGATGACCCTGGCGGCCATTGAGGAAGCGCCCCATCAACAGCGCCGCCGTGCGTCCGGCAACCCGGTTGTCGATGCCGACATAGGCCGAACGCGGGGCGGCTGGAACGTCGGAGACCAGCGTGACAAGGCGGATGCCTGCCTCGACCACATCGCGCAATATGTTGCGCGTTCGCGGATGATCGACGGCAATGACGCCGACGCCATTGGCCTTCAGCGACAGATTTTCAACCGCCGCCTGCAGCGCTGCCGGCGAGATGCCGCCGAGATTGTGGATCCGGCACGAGGCGACCAGCGGCAGGCGCCCCGCATAGTCCTCGATGTGCCCGGCGAGGTCGATCATGAAACCGTTGGCGCCGATCGGCAGGAAGAATTCAAGATGCGCCGGCCGCGACGGCAGCGTCACCTGATCGACCACCGGCAAATAGCCGAGCTGCTTGGCCGCCTCCATCACCCGTTGGCGGTTGGCGGCGCTCGCGCCGGCCCGGTTGTTCAGAACCCGGTCGACGGTCGCGGTCGACAGGCCGCAGCTCCTGGCTATGTCGGCAACGGTGGCTTTCATGGCTGTAGTCATAGAGCATGATCCCGAAAAGTGGGAACCGGTTTTCTCGGACAAACGGGAACCGTTTTGTCAAAAGGTCATGCTCTACAACGAGTTAGAGCGGATGCGTTTCCGTGCCAGACGGCGCGAAGACGGTTCAGCCGTGCGATGGCCCGCCTTCGATGATGGCGTCGCGGATCTCCTTGTCGGACATCCCGGTGATGATGCGTTCGACCTCGGCCACGCTGGTCTTCTTCGGGTCGATGTCGTCGGCCACCACCTTGCCCCGGCGCATGACGACGATGCGCTCAACCACCTGGAAGACATGGTGGATGTTGTGGGCGATGAAGATGCAGGAATGCCCGGAATCGCGCGCGTTGCGCACGAAGCTCAGCACGCCTTGCGTCTCGGCGACGCCGAGATTGTTGGTCGGCTCGTCGAGGATGATCAGGTCGCTGTCGAAGTGCATGGCGCGCGCGATGGCGACGGCCTGCCGCTCGCCGCCGGACAGGGAGCCGATCGGCGTCGTCGGCGGGATGTTCTTGGAGATGCCGACCTGTTTCAGCAGGTCGCGCGCGACATTGTTCATCGCCTCCTGGTCCATGCGGTTCAAAAAGCGCGGCGGTTTGATCGGCTCGCGGCCGAGGAACAGGTTGCGCGCGATCGACAGCTGCGTCACCAGTGCCGAATCCTGGTAGATCGTCTCGATGCCGTGCGCGATGGCGTCGCTGGTGCTGCGCAGATTGACCTTCTTGCCGCGGATGAAAATGTCGCCGCTGGTCAGCGGCACCGCCCCCGACAACACCTTGATCAGCGTCGATTTGCCGGCGCCATTGTCGCCGAGCAGGCCGACGATCTCCCTTTCGTTGACATGAAAATTGGCGTCTTCGAGCGCCTGCACGCGCCCGTAGGACTTTTTGATGTTGGACATGCGGATGAGCGGTTCAGCCATGGTTCTAGGTCCCTGCCTGATGCCGGCGTTCCAGCCATGAGTGCAGCGCCATCATGCCGAGGATGATGGCGCCGATGAAGATGTTGTAGGCCAGCCCGGGCACGCCGATCAGCACGATGCCGTTGCGCATGACGCGCAGGATGAGGATGCCGAGCACGGTGCCGATGATGGTGCCGCGCCCACCGGTCAGCGCCGTGCCGCCGATCACCACCATGGCGATGACTTCGAGCTCGTAGCCGGTGCCGCTGTTGGGGTTGGCGGCCGACGTGCGCAGCGACGAGATGACGCCGGCAAGCGAAGCCATCACCGACGACAGCACGAACAGGCCGATCTTGACGCCGCTGACGTTGACGCCGCGCGCCCTTGCGGCGCCTGGATTGCCGCCGGCTGCCTGGATCCAGTTGCCGGTCCGGCTTTGCGTCAGCACGTAGCCCAGCGCGATGGCCGCCGCGATGAACCAGAAGAGCGACATATAGATGCGGAACGGGCCGATGAAGAAATCACCGACCAGCGCTTCGGCCAGCCAGCTGCCCTCGGCGCTCCACGTCCGCTGCGGAAAGCCGTCGGTGACGAACAGCGCGGTGCCGCGCACCACCAGCAGCATGCCGAGCGTCACCAGGAAGGATGGGATTTTCAGCTGCGTGACGAACCAGCCATTGACCAGGCCGATGAAGGCCGCGATCAGCAGCGCGGCGAGGAAGCCGACCTCCAGCGAGGTCAGGCCGCTGTTGAACAGCGTCCACATCAGCACCGGCGAAAAGCCGAACAGCGAGCCGACCGACAGATCGAATTCACCCGACGTCATCAACAGCGTCATCGCCAGCGCGATCAGCCCGAGCTCGACGGTGAAGGCCAGCGTGTTGGAGATGTTCTGCGGCGACAGGAAATCGTGGTTGATGCTCCAGAACACCGCGATTTCGACGATGAGCAGAACGAAGGGCCCGAATTCCGGCCTCGCGATCAGGCGTTGGATGAGCGAACGGTTTTCCACTGATAACCTGCGACAGGAAGGGAAGGCTGAGCCCAGCGCGCAACGCGAAGGGCTCGGCGAAAAGACAGTCGCGACCGCGGCTGCGGCCGCGACTGTTGAAGGTCTGGGTTATTTGCCCGACAGGATGTCGTCGTAGACCTGCGCGGTGTCCTTTTCATAGAGCGCGCCGGTGATGACGTTGAAGCCCGGAGGAATGCCTGACGCCGCCATGTTGGCCAGCGACAGCGCGACGTAGCTGGTCGCCTGCGGGTCCTGCCACTGGCCGGCATTGACGTAGCCGGTCAGCACTTCCTGGGTAGTGTCGAGCGAGTTGCCCCAGCCGACGACCGGGATTTCGCCCGGCTTGATGCCGGCCTGGTCGAACACCCGCTTGATCGAGCCGGTGACCAGATCGCCGAGGCCGATGATTGCCTTGACCTTGGCCTTGTTGGCGGTGAGATAGTCGACCATGCGGTTGATGGCTTCGGCCTGGTCGAGGGTCGCTTCGGTGATCTCATAGGTGATCCCCAGCGGTTCGAAGACGCTCTTGATGCCTTCCTCTTCCTGGACGCCGTAGGTGGCGCCGGGGATTTCGACCGGCATCCAGACGAAGTCGCCCTTCTTCACCAGGCCCTTGTCGACCAGATATTGCGCCCAGTGCTTGCCGAAGGTGACGTTGTCGCCGCCGACATAGGCGTCGAAGCTTGCCTTGGGATCGGGCGTGTTGAAGTTGATGATCGGGATCTTGGCCGTGTTGGCTTCCTTGGCGATTTCGATCAGGCTGCCCGGATCGGGGCTGGTGGTGACGATGCCGTCGGCCTTTGCCGAGATCGCGGCGCGCACGGCCTCCTGCTGCGAGGCAACGTCGCCATTGTGGAACGAGGTGTTGACGGTGTTGCCGGTGTCCTTCGCCCATTGCTTGGCGCCGGCCAGGAAGTAGGTCCAGACCGGGTCGGCCGGGCCGCCATGCGAAATCCAGTAGAACGTCTTGGCCTGTGCCGCCGCCGGAACGGCCAGCGCCACAATCAAGCCAAGCACGAGTAATCGTAGCCTCGTCAGCATTTGCTTTCCTCCCATGTTGAAAAACGACCTCCACGTCCGGCGATGATCCGGGCCATGCCCTTGATCCTCTCCTCCTGCCAGCGCCGACCCGGATGCGCAGAGCATCTTCTTTTGCGGCCGATGGCAAGCCTCCATCCGCCCAATGGATGGTGGCGCGATGCAACGCGCCATCATCGATCCCATCAGATCGCATCAGTTAGAGGGCAATTCCAGGAAAAGTGTGAAACGGTTTTCCGTCCGGAATTGCGTCAACCGAGAGATAGAGATATTTCCCGGCAAGCAGGCGGGGCTTAAACTCAGGCGCGCGGATTTTCCTGAAAGCGCTCGGCCTGGCGGTTGCGCAGCACCTTGGCCAGCCGGTCGAGCGCGAGCGCCAGCACCATCACCGCGCCGATCACGAAGGGGCTCCATGCGGCGTCGATGCCGAACAGGGTCACGCCGCTCAAGATGACCTGGACGATCAGCATGCCGATCACCGCACCCAAGACGGTGCCGCGCCCGCCGGAAAGCGAGGTGCCGCCGATGATCGCCGCGGCAATCGCCATCAGCACGAAACCGCCGCCTTGGTCGACGTCGGTAACGGGAGCGCCAAGCCACAGCGCGCCCGCCAGCCCCGAGACGATGCCCATCAGCACCAGCGTCTGCAGCCGCACAGCACCTGTCGGGATGCCGGCATAGAGCGCCGCCTGCGGATTGCTGCCGACGGCCTGGATCCGGTAGCCGAAGCGGCTGCGGTGAAGCACGAGGTGCATCACCACCGCCATTGTGACGAAGACAAAGACAGCCGTCGGCACAAGGCCGAACAGCTTGCCGTGAACGATCTCAAAGAAGTCGCCGCCTGGGCTGGCCGGAGCTGTCGCTTGCATCTTGACGGCCACCGCCGCCAGGCCCCGGAACATTGCAAAGGTGCCCAGCGTAACGACGATGGCCGGCAGTCGCAGCGCCACCACCAGCAGGCCGTTGACGAGGCCGAGCCCGGCGCCGAGCAGCACGCCGGCAAGGGCGGCAAGCCACGGGTCGATGCCGGCGGCCAGAAGGAATGCGGTGAGAAGGGCCGCGAGATGGAATATCCAGCCGACGGAAAGGTCGATCTCGCGGAGTGCGAGCACGAACACCATGCCGATCGCCAGCATGCCGGGATACGCAGCGGTTTCCAGCAACGACAGCACATTGGCCTCATCGAGGAAATCCGGCCGGGCAAAGCCTGTAATCGCCACCAGGACAACGAGCCCGATGAGCGGCCTGAGTTCGACGGCCAGGCGAAGGCTGCGCTTCGGGTGGGCAGCCGAACCGGCAAGCTGCAGCGTGGGATCCAATCGTGTCATGCCATGGCTCCCACGAGTTTCTTTTTCGGCCGCTCCGCCTCCGGCATCTCGCCGGTGGTGGTCAGTTGCAGCACTGTCCTTCGCTTCATCTCGGCGCCGGACAGCTCGCCGGCGACCCGGCCGCGGTGGAAGACAAGGACGCGGTTGCTGAGGTTGGTCAGTTCGGACGGCTCGACCGAACGCAGCAAAACGATACAGCCATTGGCTGCCATCTGCCGGATCAGCGCATAGATCTTGCGCTTGGCAGCCGCCTCGATACCGCCAGCCGGATTGTCGAGGAGCAGCACTTGCGGCGCCGTCTCCAGCCATTTGGCGACTACGATCTTCTGCTGATCGCCGGCCAGCAGCGAATTCACCGGCGCGTCCGGCAGGCCCTTGATGCGCAGCGCATCAATCTGCCTTGCGGCGGCGGCGATCGCGGCCTTGGGCGAGTAGCGGCGCGACCCCCAGTTGCGGGCGCCGGTAGCGATGTTGCCTATGTTGAAGGCCAGCGACCGGTCGGGCATCAGGCCGTTGCACAGGCGGTTGGCCGGCACCAGGCCGATGCCGCGTCGCGCCGCTTCGGTCGGATTTCCAGGCAAGCCGTAGCCGTCGGGGAGCCGCACCCTGCCGCCTTGCGCCTCGCGCAGGCCAAACAGCATCTCGAACAGGTCTTCAACGCCCGACCCCTCAAGCCCGGCCAAGCCGAGGATCTCGCCGGAGCGGGCGGTGAAGCTGACGCCGGAAATCCGGCCGCCGCTCAGACCCTCCACCGTGATCCGCGGCCTTATCGTGCTGGCATTGGCCGGCAGTGCAGGCGGGAACAGGCTGCCGCGCTGCTGGCCGATCATGGCGTCGATCACATCGGCTTCGCTCAACGCCGAGCGCTCACTTGTCAGCACGTCACGGCCGTTGCGCATCACGGTGACCTGGTCTGCGATCGCAAACACGTCCTCCAGCCGGTGCGAGACATAGAGCACGCTCGTGCCCTTGGCCTTGAGGTCACTTAGTACGGTGAACAGGTGCTCGGTCTGGCGCCGGTCGAGCGCAGAATTCGGTTCATCGAGGATCAGCAGCCTCGGGCCTTCCAGAATTGCGCGGCCGAGTTCGACATATTGCCGTTCGCCCATGCCGAGTTGTCCCACAGGAGCGTGGACATCGACGTCGAGCTTGAGTTGCCGAAGCAAGGTGCGGCTGCGTGCCTCCATCTCGCGCCTGGAGACGAAGCCATTGCGCAACGGCTCGCGATTGACGAACAGATTGGCCAGCACCGAGCGGTCGGCAAACAGGCCGAGCCCCTGGTGGACGACGCCGAAGCTGTGCTTGCGTGCAGCGATCGGGCTGTCGACGGTGACCATCTGGTCGCCGACGCGGATGGTGCCGCTGTTGGGCCGGAGCACGCCGGCAAGCACCTTCACCAGCGTCGACTTTCCGGCGCCGCTTTCACCGACGACAGCATGGATGGTCCCCTGTCCGACAGACAGGTTCATATCCCTGAGCGCGACAACGCCGCCATAACGCATGGCGAGATTGCGCACCGATATCATCGGCAAACCGAGCATGCGATTCGGCCCCCACAGACCGCGCCCCGATCCTGGAGCGAATTTCCGATACAGTCACCCGGATTCCGCTAACAAACGGCTTACAGGGACCGGATACGAACGTTTATCGGCTATCCGTTCGTCCCGCTGCTCCGAAATCAGATCAGGTCGGCCTTGGCGAGGTCCCGCATGAGATGGCTGGCGCCGTAGGTCCAGTGCGGGCAATCGGGCGACAGAAGCACGCGGTTCACCAGCGCGCCGAATTTCTCCGACGAGATGGTGACGATGTCGCCGATCTTGTGGGTGAATCCCTTGCCCTTCTCGCCGCGATCCTTCGACGGCACGAACATGGTGCCGAGATAAAGCGCCAAGCCGTCGGGATACTGGTGGTGCGGCCCCATGGCGGCCGCGACCAGCTCTTCGGGCGAACGGCTGATCTCGGCCATCGAGCTCGCGCCCTCCAGCGAAAACCCGTCCTCGCCCTCGACCTTCAGCCGCACCGTGGCGCGCTTGACATCGTCGATGGAAAAGCTTGCGTCGAACAACCGGATGAAGGGCCCAAGCGAGGCCGAGGCATTGTTGTCCTTGGCCTTGCCGAGCAGCAGCGCCGAGCGTCCCTCGACGTCGCGCAGATTGACGTCGTTGCCGATGGTCGCGCCGACGATCTTGCCGGTGCTGGCGGCGATCATGGCGATCTCCGGCTCGGGGTTGTTCCAGGTGGAGACAGGATGCAGCCCGACATCGGCGCCGAAGCCGACGGACGCCATCGGCTGGCATTTGGTAAAGATCTCGGCGTCGGGGCCGATGCCGACTTCCAGATATTGCGACCAGGCGCCGCGCTGGATGAGCTTGGCCTTGATCTCCATCGCTTCGGGTGAGCCGGGCTTCAGCTTCGACAGATCGTGGCCGATCAGCCCGGCAATGTCGGCGCGGATGGCGTCGGCCTTTTCCGCCGAGCCGCGCGCCTGCTCCTCGATGACGCGTTCGAGCAGGCTGACCACGAAGGTCACGCCCGACGCCTTCACCGCCTGCAGGTCGACAGGCGAGAGCAGATAGGGTTTTGCCGGATCGCGGGTGGCCTGAAAACTGTTGGCGGCGATCGCGTCGAGCGAGCCGATCGGTTCGCCCTTGGCAGAGCGCACGTGTCCGGCCGGATCGGCCATCTCGCAGATGTCGCGCACTGTGGGTGCGGTGGTCGAGGTGACGTCGAAAACGATCCCGTCGCGCACGGTGACCACCAGAGGATGCGAGGCATCGCTTGCCCTGGCTCGGCCGATGAAGAGCCCGTCGGCGGGAAGCTGCGTTGGGTTCGTCATGGCTTACGGTCCTTTGATGATCGAGATGGCAGCTGGGCCGCTGCACTTTCACCGGATTCACGCCAAAGGTCTATCCCGTGGCGCAGGCAATTGTCGGTTCTGACATGAGGCCCGCTCTTTCAAAAAAATGAAACTGGCACTAGAATTTTCATTTTCCGCATACTCCAGGTGAAGCCTTGCCCGCACCGTTTTCCGTTCCGATCTGGCAGAAGCCGCAGACCGCATCCGCCTTCCAGTTGCTCGTCACTGCGCCGGTCGACGTTGCCATCGTCGGCGGCGGCTTCATGGGCCTGTCGACCGCCTTGCACGCAGCCCGGCTCGGTCTCGGTGTACAGGTGCTGGAGGCTGGCGAGATCGGCCAGGGCGCCTCGGGCCTCAATGGCGGCCAGGTCATTCCCGGCCTGAAATATGATCCCGAATGGCTGCTCGAGCATTTCGGCCCCGAGCGTGGCCAAGCGCTGGTCGATTTCGCCGCCTCGACGGCGGATACGGTGTTCGATCTCATCCAAGACGAAAAGCTGGCGGTGCCGTTCACCCGCAATGGCTGGATCCAGGCCGCGCATACCGAAACCGCATTGAAAGCGGCGGCGAACAGGGATCGTCAATGGCGGGCGCGTGGCGCCGATGTCCGGCTTCTGAATGAAAGCGAGATCGCCGCTATGACCGGCGCGCAAGGCTATCTCGGCGGCTGGCTCGACCGCCGCGCCGGCATCATCGATCCGCTCGCCTATACAGTGGAACTGGCGCGCATCGCCGCCGCCGCCGGCGCCAGCATTGCCGAGCGGCAGAGGGTGGTGAAACTCCGCAAGGAGGCCGGCCTTTGGCGTGTCTCAACCGAAAGCGGCGCCGAGGTGCGGGCGAAAGCGGTTGTCCTGGCGACGAACGCCTATACCGATGGACTGCTTCCGGGCCTCGCGGAAACGATCGTGCCGCTGCATTCCTTCCAGGTCGCGACCGCGCCGCTGTCATCCAACCTTGCGGCGACGATCCTGCCGGAAGGGCAGGCGGTGTCCGACTCCAGGCGCATTCTCGTCTACTACCGCAAAACAGCCGACGGCCATCTGGTGCTTGGCGGCCGTGGCCGCATGGCGCTTCCCAGGAGCGAGGCCGACTGGGCGCATCTGCAGCGCGCGCTGGTGCGGCTTTATCCCGCGCTCTCCGATGTCGCCATCGAGAAACGCTGGTTCGGTCGCGTGGCGATGACGCCGGATCATCTGCCGCACATCCACGAACCTGAAAAGGGCCTGCTCGCCGTGGTCGGTTGCCAGGGCAGGGGCGTCGGCCTGATGACCGCGCTGGGAAAACGCATGGCGGGCTATTTGGCAAACGGTGAGGCAGCGCAATTGCCGTTCCCGCTGTCGCCGATCCGGCCGATTCCGTTCCACGCCTTTCGCCAGATCGGCGTCGCCGCGACGATCGCCTGGTACCGCATGCTCGACGCCTTCGAGCGCTGATTGCGCGCCGGCCGTTTAGGCCTCGTGGATTCAGCTTGACAGTTTCATGAATATGAAAAAAGCTAAGTCGATTTCATATTTCCATTGAGCAGCCTGATGTCGACCGTCGTTGCGTCTGAAGCGCCAGCAGGCTCCGCCCGGGGCTTCCGCTTCGCCATGTTGCTGCCGGGCGGGCTGGTCACCTTCTTCCTGATCCTGTTTGCGCTCGGCCTCGTGCTGTTCCTCGCCTTGCGCGGCAATGACGGTTCGCTGCTCGGCGCCGGCTTCACGGCAGGCAACTTCATCACCGTGGTCTCCGATCCGCTCTACTGGACGGTGACGCTGCGCTCGCTGGTGATCGCCGGCCTGGTGACGCTGGCGACCGTCGTCACCGCCTATCCCGTCGCCTACTATCTCGCCTTCCATGCCGGCCGCCGCCGCAGCCTGCTTTTGTTTCTGGTGACCCTGCCGTTCTGGACCAGCTATCTCCTGCGCGTCTTCGCCTGGAAGATCGTGCTCGCCTACAACGGCGTCTTGAACTCGGCGCTGATCGAAAGCGGCATCTGGTCGGAGCCGACGCTGGCCTTCCTCAACACGCCGGCGGCGGTGGTCGTCACGCTGGCGCATGCCTATGCGCCCTTCGCCATCCTGCCGATCTATGTGGCGCTGGACACCATCCCGAAATCACTGCTCGAAGCCGCCTCCGATCTCGGCGCCAGACCGTTCACGGCGTTTCGCCGCGTCGTCTTGCCCAATTCGATGCCGGGCGTTCTGGCGGCCGCCCTCGTCGTCTTTGTGCCGACGGTCGGCGACTATGTCACCCCGGCCATGGTCGGCGGTCCCGCCAGCACCATGATCGGCACATTGATCCAGTCGCAGTTCGGCAAGGCCAATGACTGGCCGTTCGGGGCGGCACTTTCAGTCTGCGTGATGCTGGTCATCCTCTGCGTGGTGCTGGTCGCACGCGGCGCCGACCGCAAATTCGGCAGCCGCACATGAGCGCGGCGCGGAGAGATGATGGCCGCGGCTGGCTCGGCGTCTATGTGCTTGCCTATCTCGTCTTCCTCTATCTGCCGGTGCTGTTGATCCCGCTGTTTTCCTTCAACAACTCCATCCAGGCCGCGTTTCCGCTGCAGGGCTTCACGCTCGAATGGTATGCCACGCTCTATGGCAATCCGGCGCTGTCCGGCGCGCTTTTGAACAGTCTCGTCATTGGCGTCGTGGCCGCCGCCGGCGCCACGCTCTGCGGCATCACCGTCTCCTATATGGACCTCTACGGTCGTTCGCCGCTCGCCGCCACCATCAGCGCCATCTCCAGGCTGCCGATCCTGATCCCCGGCGTCATCGTCGGCATATCGTTGCTGATCCTCGTCAATCTCATCGGCCTCGGCCCGTCGCGCATCGCCATCGTTCTCGGCCACATACTGGTGGCGCTGCCGACCACCGTGGTGATCATGCGCAGCCGGTTTGCCGCAATTCCGAAAACCATTCGCGAGGCCGCACTCGATCTCGGCGCTTCCGACTGGACGACCTTCCGGCGGGTGATGTTGCCGCTCTCGCTGGCGGCCATCGTCTCGGCCTTCATGCTGGCCTTTCTGATTTCCTTCGACGAGTTCATCGTCGTCTTCTTCCTCGCCGGCACTGAGCCGACGCTGCCGCTCTACATCTGGAGCCAACTGCGTTTTCCTCGCTCGCTGCCGACCGTGATGGCGCTGGGGACAGCTATCCTTGCTGTGTCCGTCATCATCGCCGGCATCGCCGAAATCCTGCGCCATCGCGGGCTGAGCACAGCCCGTCGGACGGCGCCCACCAGTCCAGCCTGAACCATAACAAAAGAGGAGAACCGAAATGGCATTCGACCCGAAATCAATTACTGGGCTGAAATCGATCACGGGCCCGAAATCGATCACTGCAAAGACAGCCCGCACCGGGCTTGCCGCGCTTGCAATCGTCCTGTCGTCGACTGTCGCCTTCGCCGCCGACAAGCTGCAATATTTCACCTGGTCCGGCTATGAACTGCCCGACTTCAACAAGAGCTTCCTGACGGCCCATCCCGATGGCGTCGAGGCCTCGATCTTCGGCGACGACGACGATGCCTTCACCAAGGTCAAGGCCGGCTTCCGCCCCGATATCGCCCATCCCTGCTACGACAAGGTGGCGCGCTGGAACAAGGAAGGCCTGCTGCAGCCGATCGATACCAAGCGCATCAAGAACTGGGATTCGATCTTCCCGGTGTTCAAGAACCTGCCCGACATCCAGGCCGGCGACGGCAAGGTCTGGATGGTGCCGTGGGATTGGGGCAACACCTCGATCCTCTACCGCACCGATCTGGTGAAGAACCCGGAAGCGAGCTGGAACCTTCTGTGGGACAAGCAATATGCCGGCCGCATGGCGACCATCGATGCCGTGCATGACACCCCGATCGTTGCCGCACTTCTGGCCGGCGTAAACCCCTTCGACATGACGCCCGAGCAGATGGACAAGGTGGCGGAAAAGTTGCGCGAGCAGCGTCCCCTCCTCTCCAACTACACCACCGACATGACCTCGGTCGAACAGGCGCTGGCCAGCGGCCAGCTGGTCGCCGCCATGACCTGGAACGCGTCGGCAACCTCGCTGAAGAAGCAGGGCGTGCCGGTCGAGTTCATGAAGCCGAAGGAGGGCATGCTGACCTGGGCCTGCGGCTTCGTCATGCTCAAGGACGCCAAAAACGTCGACCTCGCCTATGACTTCATCAACAGCCGGCTCGACGCCGACTCGGGTAAGTACCTGATCCAGGCCTACGGCTATGGCAGCTCGCTCAGCACCGCCTTCGCCGGCGTGGCGAAGGACGAACTGGACAAGCTGCAATTGCCGGCGGACCCGGAGGTGATGCTGAAGACCACCATCTTCACCGGCCCGATGAAGCAGAACGACGATGTGGCGAAGATGTTCGAGAAAGTGAAGGCGGGCGGCTGAGGGATCCATCGCCGACGGTTGCGCTGCCCCTCACCTGCCTGCCGGCATCCTCTCCCCGTATAGTGACGGGGAGAGGGGCGCTGTCACCAGCGATTTCGCAAATCGCAAACGTTGCAGAAATGGCGCCGAGTTTGCGACCAGCCGCTTTCTCCCCGTCACTATACGGGGAGAAATGTCCGGCAGGACAATGAGAGGCAGCGCCGACGGCAGGTAATTGTGACTAATCTCCTGAAGCCCGCGGGTCTTGCCGCCGCGCCAAAGACTGCAACAAGGACCAACTGATGGACATGCTTGAAGCGAAACCAAAGGCCGACGCCGACATTCGCGTCGGCCGGCGCGTGCGGGCGCTGCGGCTGGAGCGCAATTTGTCGTTGGCCGAGCTGGCAGCAAAAGCCGGCGTCTCCATCGGTGCGCTGAGCCAGATCGAGCGCGGCCTGTCTTCGCTGCGCGTCAAGGTGATCTGGCCGCTTGCGGCCGCGCTCGACATCGAGCCTTCGGCGCTGATCACCGACGGCAACGAAGCCGCCAACGATCTCTATTGCGTGCGCGCCGACAAAAGGCGGCAGCTCCCGGTCAAGTCGGAAGGCATCGCCAAGGCGCTGCTGTCGCCGCCGGGCGCGGCGCTGACCGGCCTCTTGGTGACCGTGGAAGCCGATGGCGGCACGGCGGAAGCCTATGCGCATATCGGTCACGAGTTCGGCTATGTCCTGTCGGGAGAGGTCGAACTGGTGGTGGACTCGACAAAATACGTGCTGAAGAGCGGCGACTCCTTTGCCTTCAAGAGCACGCTTCTGCACGCCTTCCGCAATCCCGGCACCGAGCCTTGCCAGATCCTCTGGGTCAACACCACCAAGCCGTCCGAGGTTCGCGATGGCGCCTGATGCGCTGGTACGCCTGGACACGGTCTCGAAGGTTTTCCCCGGCGGCATTGTCGGGCTCGACGCCGTCGATCTCGACATTATCAGCGGCGAGTTCATCACCCTGCTCGGGCCCTCGGGCTGCGGCAAGACCACCAGCCTGCGCGTCATTGCCGGTTTCGAGAGCCCGTCGAGCGGCAAGGTGCTGCTCGATGGTCGCGACATCACCGCGCTCAGGCCGTTCGACCGTCCCGTCAACACCGTGTTCCAGGATTATGCGCTGTTCCCGCATATGAACGTCGCCGAGAATGTCGGCTTCGGCCTGTCGCTGCGCAAACTGTCCGGCGCCGAGCAGGCAAAGCGCGTCCGCGAAGCCCTCGACATGGTCGGCCTCGCCGACAAGCTCGGCGCCCGCGTTTCCGAACTGTCGGGTGGCCAGCGCCAGCGCGTCGCGCTCGCCCGAGCCATAGTCTGCGAGCCGCGCGTTCTGTTGCTCGATGAACCGCTGTCGGCGCTCGATGCGCATCTGCGCGAACAGATGCAGGTCGAACTGAAGCGGCTGCAGTCGCGGCTCGGCACCACCTTCGTCATGGTCACCCACGACCAGACCGAAGCGCTGTCGATCTCCGACCGCATCGTCGTCATGAACAAGGGCCGCATCGAGCAGATCGCGCCGCCGGCTACGCTTTACGACCGGCCGGCGACGAAATTCGTCGCAAGCTTCATCGGCACCATGAACCTCTTGCAATCGCGCTTCATCGGCCGCGACGGCGACCGCCTGCGCTTCGCCGCTGGCGGGCTTTCGCTGGAAGCAACATCTGAAACCGGCGACACACCCGGCGAAGGCACTGAGCGCACCATCGGCGTTCGCCCCGAGGACTTGCTGGCCACCACCGATGCCGCCGCCGGCACCGCGCCGGCGCGCGTCAACTCCATCGTCTTCCACGGCCGCACGCTGCGGCTGCATGCTGAGCTGGGGCAGGGATTGCCGGTGGTGATCGATGCGCCGCGCCAGGCCGAGGGCTTTCAATTCAGCGTCGGCGACGTGGCGCATATCAGCCTGCGCCGTGGTGCCAACTGCCCTATGCTGCGAAGCTGATCCAACCCAATCCCTTCATCGACGGTTGGATTTAACCTGCTGTGAAGATCGCCAAGGTGGAATTAAGTGTGAATTGACTCGCAAAGGAACATATTCCTACTTTGCGGGATGCCCGAACTAAGCACCCGACCGCGCCGAAATGTGCAAACCCTCTGCTTGGCGCATGAAGTCGGGCAGCTAATTCGTGTTCGATGTCGGAACTGCAACATCACTCGACACTATCTGCCTGGCGATCTCGCAAAGCTGGTTGGTGATATCCCCTTTTGGGATGTGGAGCGGCACATGCGGTGCGAGCGCTGCAAAGGTCGTGAGCTCGATGCAGGCATCATTCTGCCAAGCGCTGCTGAACGCCTTAAAATTCGCGTCAGACGTCTTGTCGAAATCCGCATGGTTCGCCGGGTAATCTGGCGAGACGACGATTGAGGAGAGCCGATTTCGGGCTAAAACAGAGACCCTTGGGCCGGGGCCTGTGGTGGGAACTTGATCTGTGTGGCTGGCTTCTCAACGATCACCAACGCGTCGTTGGGCGCCGTCCGCTGCAAACGCCGTGCTTCCGACCATGGCGCCGTCAGCCAAGCCTCGGTTTCCTCCGGCGTGGTGAGGATCACGGGCATAGCCTTCTCATGGATCGGCGCAATGAGAGCATTAGGCTTGGTGGTCATGAAGGCGTATAGCTCGAAGTCGCCGGGACCGTCCTTGACCTTTCGCACGCCCTGCCAAGACGTCCAGAAACCAGCGAAGAAGAACAGCGGCCGGCTCTCGCCACGGGCAAACCAGTAATTTCGCTGGATTCCTGTTTCCGGGTCTTTATCGTTCGCCGCAGGGCTGGGCTCGGCAAAGCTGGTCACCGGCACGACACATCTGTGCTCGACGCCCACATATTGCTGCCAGTGCGAATATTGCGGATTGCGAACGTTGGTGGTGCCGTAGTCGGCCTTACCTTTCATGCGCTCGGGCGGCGTTGGCAACCCCCAAAGCAGTTTCGCCAGTTCACGCTCCCCATCCGTCCTGTTGCGAACGACAAGCCCAGGTTGATTGGGATAGACATCAAGCGAAGGTTCGAGGTTGCCGCTGATATCGCGCAATGTGCGGGTCCATTGGCGGACCGCCTCTTGCGTCGTCGTGATGTTGTAGAGGTTGCACATGCACCCAGCATTGCGGAATTGGCTTTTGTCTGCAACCGAAGTCGCTGTCCGACGCCGCCGCAATCGTCGTCACACAGCCGCGCTATATCATCGTCCTGACACACCTTGTCAGCTGTCGTGCGGGTAAAGGTGGCGGGCCGGCAAGCGCTTCCCTACTTCAAACCAGTCTGAACAGGAGGAACACACATGACCATCGCGGATGTTGCCAAGGATTTCACTGAAATGCTCCAGCAGGGGGATCACCTGGGTGCTGGTGAAAAGTACAATGCCGATGATATCGTCAGCCTCGAAGCCATGGAGGGGCCGATGGCCATCGCCCGTGGCAAGGAGGCTCTCAGGCAAAAGGGCGAATGGTGGCAAGAGAACCACGAAGTCCATGGCGGCTCTGTCGAAGGCCCCTATGTCAACGGCGACCAGTTCGCGGTGCGCTTCAAGTTCGACATAACGCCCAAGGCCACCGGCGAACGGGTCACCATGGACGAGGTTGGCCTGTACACGGTCAAGAACGGCAAGATCACCGAAGAGCGCTTCTACTACTGAGCCCGGGTGCCGTCGGGTTCCGGCGCGCGCTTCGCTGCACGACCCAAAAACCAGGCGGCCGGGACAAAGTCCTGGCCGCAGTGGGAAAAGCTCAAATGGTCTTCACATACTGCGCCAACTGATCGGCCACCGTGCCCCAGCCGTCGAAGAACCCCATCTCTTCATGATTGTTGCGGGTAGCCTCGTCGCGATGGATGGCCGTTGCCGTGTAGCGCGTGCCCTTGTCATCCGACTGAAGCGAAATGACTGCGGTGATGAAGGGCTCGCCGGAGGGCCGATAGCCCGGCAGCAGCGCATCGGTCCACACCAGCCGCTCGTTCGGCACGATCTCGAGATAGCAGCAATGGCGGTCGTTGACCTCCTTGCCGTCGGGCGATTGCATGCGCGTCCGGAACAGTCCGCCCGGACGAAGGTCGATCTCGCAATCGGTGATCAGCCAGGGCTTGGGCGTGAACCATTGCTTGACATGCTCCGGCACCGTCATCGCGCTCCACAAGAGTTCGCGCGGCGCGTCGAGCTTGCGCTCCAGCACAAGGTCCAGTCTGGGGTCGGGCTTGAAGGGATAGCTCACTTTTCTTGCTCCTTGAGACTCATCACATAGGCGTCGAATTGATTGAGTCGGCGCTCCCACAGCGTGCGCTGTTCGGCCAGCCAGTTTTCGGCGAGCTGCAGCGGTTCGGGCGCCAGCTGATAGGTCCTGGTGCGGCCGATTTTTTCCGATCGCACCAGACCGCAGCCTTCCAGCACTTTCAGATGCTCGATGAAGGAAGGCAGCGCCATCTCGAAAGGCTGCGCCAACTCGCTGACCGAGGCCGGACTGCGGTTCAACCGCTCGACCACGCGCCGCCGCGTCGGGTCAGCCAGCGCGCGGAAGATGCCGTCGATCGGCGGGAGACTTGTAGTTGGGGCGTGGAGGCTTGGCATGGGCGATCCTGAGGTCCGTCGACGGGTATAGAAAGATACTTAGGAAAATTCCTTAGTATTGGCAAGCCCTAAAAATGGGCTGATGTGACCGGGGTGCTGGCAAAGCGGGAAGGACGGTTTAGGCTGTCCGGCGGATTCGACCACCAGCCCAAGGGAAGTGCGTTTTGACGATCACCATGTATGGCATCACCACCTGCGACACGATCAGGAAGGCGCGCACCTGGCTGGAGGGCCACGATGTGCCTTACCGTTTTCACGACTACCGGGCCGAGGGGATAGAGGTGGGCAGACTGGATGGATGGATCGGCAAGGTTGGCTGGGAAAAGCTGCTCAACAAGGGCAGCACGACCTTCCGCGAACTGCCCGACAAGCACAAGCAAGGGCTCGACGAGAAGAAGGCCAGGAAGCTGATGCTGGCCAACCCGACGATGATCAAGCGCCCGGTGCTCGAGGTCGGGGATGAGATTTTGGTGGGGTTCAAGCCGGAGGCTTATGAAGGGGTGGTGAAGTAGCGTAGCCCTGCCTCGTCAGCCTATGGCGTAGCAAGGAGCGAAGCGACGCAGCGCAGACACGAGGATGACGAACGCGTGGAGGGCGATCGCTAATTGTGAAGGCTTTCGCTTGCGGCGTATGCAGCGGTTCGCTGTCTCTCAACCCGTCTCGCGCAAATACCCCGCCAACGCCACCGCATTGTTATGCGCCTCGTCATGTGCGCCATAAAGCAGCGTCACCTTGGCCTTGCCGAGCAAGCCACGCAGTTTCGCCACCGCTTCTCTATTCCCATCCAGCTCGACCGAATACCGCACTTGAAACTCCGCCCATCGCGCCGGCTCATGTCCGAACCACCTCCGCAATTCATCGCTCGGCGCGATCTCCTTCAGCCACAGCGTCAGCGCGGCATCCTCCTTGCTGATGCCGCGCGGCCAGATGCGATCGACCAGCACCCGCTGCCCATCATCGGGCGCGGGTGCTTCGTAAATTCGCTTGACCGTCAGGTCGAAACCCATCCGCCCTCCGCGAGCTTACGCCCACTCACCCTTGCGCATCACCGGCACCTTGCGGCCATCCTTGTGCACGCCGTCTATTTCGATCTTGTCCGAGCCGATCATCCAGTCGATGTGGATAAAACTCTTGTTTCCGCCGCGCTGGGCGATTTCGTCCTGGGTGAGCGAGGCGCCGTCGACGAAGCATTTTGAATAGCACTGCCCGAGCGCGATGTGGCAGGCGGCGTTCTCGTCGAACAGCGTGTTGAAGAACAGCAGGCCGCTGGCCGAGATCGGCGAGGAATGCGGCACCAGCGCCACCTCGCCGAGCCGGCGCGAACCCTCGTCGGTGTCGAGCACTTTCTTCAGCACGTCCTCGCCCTTCGAAGCCTTGGCCTCGACGATCCTGCCCTCTTCGAAACGCACCGAGATGTCGTCGATCAGCGTGCCCTGGTAGGACAGCGGCTTGGTCGAGGATACACGGCCGGAGACGCGCCGTGCATGCGGCGTGGTGAAGACCTCCTCGGTCGGGATGTTCGGATTGCAGGTGACGCCGTTCTTGGCAGTCGAGGCGCCGCCCATCCATTCATGGCCATCGGCCAGCCCGACGGTGAGGTCGGTGCCCGGGCCGCTGAAATGCAGATCATGGAAATTGTGCTCGTTCAGCCACTTTGTGCGGCCGCGCAGCGCTGCATTGTGCGCCGTCCAGTTTGCGATCGGGTCTTCCACATCGACCCGTGATGCCGAAAAGATCGCATCGGCGAGCTTCACCACGGCGACATCGTCGGCATCGCCGGGGAAGACCTGTTTTGCCCAGGCGAGATCCGGGTAGGCGACGATGTTCCAGTTGATGTCGAAGCCGGTGATCTTTTCCAGCGCCGGCTGGTAGGCCATCGAGTTCGCCTTGTTGGCGCGCGCCACTTTCGCCGGGTCCTGCGCCGACAACAGCGACGGGTCCTCGCCGCGCACGGCAAGCCGCGCCGCATTGTTGGAAAAGGCCTTCGCCATGCCTTCATACATCCAGCCGGCGGCGCGGTCGAAGCCGGCATCCGCCCCGTAGCGGAAGCGCGCCAGCGTGATCTCGTCATCGTTGAAGATCGGCGTTACCAGCCCGGCGCCCGCCTTGTAAGCGTGCTCGACGATGCGCCTGGTCAGCGGCAGGGCTGCGATCGACGAGGTCAGCACCAGATCCTGCCCCGGCTGCAATTGCAGCCCGACCTTGATGGCGACTTCCGCCAGCCTGTCGAGCTTCACCGGGTCGATCGTTGCGGAAACGCCGCGCGAATGTGTGGTCATGATCCTGCCTGCCTTGGTCTTGGGGGTGAAGCTTCCAACATAGATCGGCGCGGCTGTGCTTTCCAGCACTGTCGCGACGGACAGCCCTAGGCAGCGCTTTCCAGCGCGCTGAACTGCGCCACGGTCGCCGCGATTTCCTCGCGGATCCAGATCTTGAAATCGCGCACCTTGCGGCTTTCGGTCTTGGTCGCCGAGGTCACGAGCCAGTAGCCGAGGCCGCTCTGCGCCCGCACGCCGAAAGGCGCGACGAGGCGGCCGTCGGCCAGCGCATCGGCGGCCAGCAATTGCCAGCCGAGCATGACGCCATGGCCGGCGATCGCCGATTCCAGGCACAGCATCGGGTCGGTGAAGCGCGCGCCCTTGCGGAAGGTGACCGGCTCGGCTCCGGCGGCCTTGAACCAGCTCTCCCAGTTGACCATCGCCCGCTCGTCGGTGATGGCGCAGGTCTGTGCGAGGTCTTCGATCGACGTCAGCTTTTTGGCGATCACCGGCGCACAGACCGGAAAGACCTCCTGCGCCAACAAAAGTTCCGCCCGGCCGCCCGGCCATTTGCCGTCGCCGAGCCGGATGGCGATGTCGATGTCGGAACGCTCGAGATCGGCGAGCCGCACCGAGGCGTCGATGCGCAGCAGCACGTTGGGATGGCGGTCGAAATGCCGCGACAATCGCGGCAGCAGCCATTTCGAGGCGAAGGCCGGCGCCACCGAAACCACCAGCGTGCACTGGCTTGCCTCGTCGGCCAGCGCCACCGCCTGCGCCAGCTCGCGAAAACCGGCGCCCAGCCGGGCGGAAAAAACCGTGCCGAACTCGGTCAGCACCAGCCCGCTCGCCGTACGTTCGAACAGCGCCTGTCCAAGCTGCTTTTCGGTGCGGTTGATCTGCTGGCTGACGGCGCTGACGGAGACGTTGAGCTCGCCGGCAGCGGCCGCCAGCGAGCCGAGGCGGGCGACGGTTTCGACGGCGCGCAGGCCGTTGAGATGGACGCGGTTCAGCATGGCCATTCCAGTTTTTCTAAACCGGCGCGGCCGAAATCTCAATTGAAAGACGGCGAGACAGGGCAGATTCTAGCGAAGACAACCAGACCGAGGAGGCGAGGATGGTGACGATCGTATCATTGCTCAAAGTCTTTGCCGCCGGCTGCACGCGGCGGCGCCCTGACGGGGATGTCCTCAATTGGGTGACCGATCCGCTGTCGCATCCCGTGCTCGACACCATGTCGGAGCGCGAACTCGGCGACATGCCGTTTCGCCTGACGGCGCGCCGCACTGCATACGAGACGGCGCAAGCAGGCTGCCGCTGAAATCGCGGACGCGGTAACTGGGAAGGCGATACTGTCGGCGCCAGCGCTGCCGCTCATTGCCCTGCCGGGCATTTCTCCCCGTAAGGGAGAAAGGTTGCCGGCGCCGAAGGTTTCGCCAATCACCAGCCCTGCAGGCAAGGGCGCCGAGGCACACGGTTAACCCCCTTCTCCCCGTCACTATATGGGGAGAAGGTGCCGGCAGGCGGGGCGGCGCGACGCCAAGTGGCCCTCGCGCCTCGGCACAGTCACGCCAACGGCCACTGTCGCCGCCGCCAAGTCTGGCCCAACGCAAGTGGATTGGTCTGATCGGTCCGCACCCTTATTGTGCGCTGCAATGAACGCCGCGCCATCACCCTCGCGCCTTGCTCTCGCCGGCATGATCGCCATGGCCGTCGCCATGGGCATTGGCCGTTTCGTCTACACGCCGATCCTGCCCGGAATGATGGAAGAACTGCATCTGTCGCCGGCCGATGCCGGCTGGATCGCGTCGGCCAACTACCTCGGCTACCTCGTCGGCGCGCTTGCGGCGGCCGGCGGCTGGGCGCATGGGCGCGAGCGGCTGCTGATGTTTGGCGGCCTTGCCGCCAGTGCTGCGCTCGCCGCCCTGATGGGACTGACCGAAACGATGACGGCCTTCATCCTCATCCGTTTCCTTGCCGGTCTCGCCAGCGCCTTCGTCATGGTGTTCATGGCCTCCATCGTCTTCGGTCACCTGGCAGCCGCCAACAGAAGCGACCTGCAGGCGCTGCATTTCGGCGGCGTCGGCCTCGGCATCGCGGCATCCTCAGCGCTGATGGCGGTTCTGGTCACCGAACATGCCGGCTGGGCTTCGGGCTGGCTGTGGTCGGCAGCGATTTCCGCCGGCGGCCTTGCGCTCGTCGCCTTGCTCGCCGGCGGCACCGCACCTGCCAGCGGCGTGGCCGACCGCGAACCGGCACTGCCGAGGGACCGGTCGCTGATGAAAGTCATCGTTGCCTACGGCCTGTTCGGCTTTGGCTATGTGGTGACGGCGACCTTCTTGGTCGCCATCGTGCGCCAGGGCGGCGGCGGCCGCGTCTTCGAGGCAAGCGTCTGGATGGTCACCGGCCTTGCCGGCTTTCCCTCGGTCCGGCTGTGGCAGAAGGTAGCGGCACGGATCGGGCTTTACGCGGCCTATGCCGTGGGCTGCCTGGTCGAGGTGGTCGGCGTCACCGCCAGCGTCGCCATCGGCGGCACCGCCGGGCCGCTGTTGGCGGGCGTCCTGCTCGGCGGCACCTTCATCGCCGTCACAGCACTGGGCCTGCAGACGGCAAGGCTGCTTGTCCCGCAGGCGCCGCGCCGGATTTTTGCGCTGATGACCGCTTCCTTCGGCATCGGCCAGATCGTCGGCCCTGTCGTCGCCGGCCTGCTGGCGCAAGCCTCGGGCAACTTCTTCCTCGCTTCGATCGTCGCTGCTGCGGTCTTGCTGGTCTCGGCAGGCATCACCTGGTCGGCCGCGCCAAAATCGCCATGATTGTGGTCTTGCTCGATGCCGGGCATCGGGCACGGGCATTTGCTTTCCACCTAATGTGTGACTTTATGCCCCTAACCAGCAACCCCGCTGATTTGCGCACCGACCGAGGAATTCGCCACAGTGTTCGTATCCTTCTTCCCGCAGCCGAAGCTGTTTTTCACCTCGGCCGCCGTCTGGAGCCTTTTCGGCATCCTGTTTTGGTTCTTCGGCGGCCAGCAGCTGGGCGCAAACATCGGCTTGCCGCCTGCGGCGGCCGACGCGCCGGCCATCGGCGACATCTCTGTGTTCTGGTCGCTCCCATTTCTGTGGTTTTATGTCTATTTCGCGTTTTTCGTGGCCGCCTTCTACGCGTTCTGGGCTTGGTATTCGCCGCATCCATGGCAAAATTGGTCGATCCTGGTCACCGCGATCATCCTGTTCCTCATCTATTTCAATGTGCAGATCAGCGTCGCGGTCAACGCCTGGTACGGGCCATTCTTCGACTACGTCCAAGGGCTGATGTCAGGAAAGATTGAATCCACTGTCGGCGAATTTTATGCTGGACAATCCAGCTTTGTCTGGCTGGCGTTGATCGGCATGAATGTATCGGTCGTCAATGCCTTCATTGTCAGCCACTGGGTCTTCCGTTGGCGCATGGCGATGAACGGCCATTTCATGGCCAACTGGGGACGGCTTCGCCACATCGAGGGCGCGTCACAGCGCATCCAGGAAGATACGATGCGTTTCTCCCAGATCATGGAGGATCTAGGAGCTACCTTCGTCCAGTCCATCATGACACTCATCGCCTTCCTGCCGGTCATGGTCGCCCTGCAACAGCATATTACCGAATTGCCGATCATCGGCGCTGTTCCCCAACCGCTTGTGGTGGCGGCGATCGGCTGGTGCCTGTTTGGGACGCTCGCCGTGATGCTTGCCGGCGTCAAACTCCCGGGTCTGCAGTTTCGCAACCAGCGCGTCGAGGCAGCCTATCGCAAGGAACTCGTCTATGGCGAGGATCACGAGGACCGTGCACAGCCGGAGACGACGACGGAACTGTTCGACAATGTGCGGAAGAACTATTTCCGCCTGTATTTTCACTACATCTACTTTAACGTTGTGCGTTACACCTTTCTTCAGGCAGACAATATATTCTCCTTCATTATTCTCGCCCCCTCCTTTATCGCGCACAAGATCACCTTTGGCTCGCTCAGCCAGATCTCCAACGCCTTCGGGCGGGTGACGGGATCGCTCCAGTTTTTGATCAATTCCTGGTCGACCATCGTTGAGCTTCAGTCGGTCCACAAACGCCTGCGCGCCTTCGAAGCGACACTGCAAGGCGAGCCGCTCCCGCCCATCGATCAACGTTACCTTGAGCGGCAGAGCGCCGAAGATCCGGCGTAAACTGAGCTTTGAAGATCGCACCGGGTGGGCGGCTCAGCCGCCCACCGCCGCCTGCCGCTGGCCGCCGCGCTGGCGCTGCACATAATCGCGAAAACTGATGCACTCGACATCGGCCCTGACGCAGGTCTCGTCGGCAAAGCGCTCCAGCGCGTTCCAGTAGGCGCCGTTGTTCATCAAGGTGAAGTGGAAGCTCAACACCAGCGGGATGCGCTTGCCCTGATATTGCTTGTCGAAGGCGGCACGGAAGGCCTGGTGGGTCCGATCGCTGAACTCGGCTGCCTGGCTCGGCCGCTCGAAGCCGCCGGAATGCCGGACATAAAGATTGTAGTCCATGGCGATCACCGGCCTTGAGTTCGGGCCTTCCGGGATCTGCGGCAGCGAAAAGCGGGTCAGGCCGCCGCCGGTCGGCGGCTCGACCGGGCCATTCGAAACGCCGCTGGCGTCATAGTGGTAGCCGGCTTCATCCAGGGCCTCGTAGAGCCCTTTGCCGGTCGAGAGGTAGGGTGCGCGAAAGCTGACAACGGCATGGGCGATAGCGCGCCAGCCTGCCGGCTCGGGCGCAATGCCGTTGATCGCATAGGCGTTCTCCAGAATGTGCCCGAACGAGGCGAATTCCTTCAGCCAGTCGGCCTTGCTCCAGTCCTTGCCGTCGAAGTGGCCGCAGCCATGGCTGGCGATGTCGTGGCCCTCCGCCGCGGCAAGCCCGATCTGGTCGAGCCGATCGGCTACTTCCTGTTTCGAGGCGGCAAAACCGATGTTGGATTTGCCCGCGGACTTGCCCGGCGCGGTGTATTCGGCGCGCGTCTGCTGCGACAACAGGAACACGCAGGACAGAAAGTAGGTGAAATGCGCGCCGGTGCGCTTGGCCAGTGCCCGGCTGCGCTGCCATTGCGAGATCTCGCGGGCGCTGTCGAACGAGATGATGACGATTTGCTTCGGCTTTGCCGGGGCAGGCGGCGCCGGCGGGTCGGCGAAAGCAGTGCCCGCCATGGCAAGCACGGCTGAGGAAAACGCAACAACGCGGGACAAACGTGGCATCGGCAATCTGGGCTTGATCCGGAGGCAGTCCAAGCCGGCTATCGGCAAAATGTGGCGTGGGTGCGATCAATGTCGGCAGCTATGCGCCCGGCGATTAGCCGATTTTCCTGCCGAGCCCCTTCCATGCCCGCGAAATTTCGCTAAAACGCGGGCTCAAGAAGCGCCCCTGTTGGGGCAGCAATGGTTTTGATTGATGTCCGACGACAGTTTTATCCGCGAAGTCAACGACGAGATCCGTCGCGAAAAGGCGCAGGTGCTTTGGGATCGTTTCGGCCCGGCGATCCTTGTCCTCGCCGTCCTGGTGGTGCTCGGCACCGCTGCCTTCGTCGGCTACCGCTATTGGGACGAGACCCGCGCCAACCGCTCGGGCGATGCGTTTTCGCAGGCGCTGAAGCTTGCCAATGACGGCAAGAGCGACGAGTCGCTGACCGCCCTCGAACAGCTGGAAAAGGACGGCTACGGCGCCTATCCGCTGCTCGCCCGCATGCGCGCGGCAACCGTCAAGGCCGACAAGGGCGACTTTGCCGCTGCCGTCGCGGATTTCGATGGCGTCGCCGCCGACACCGCCATTCCCCAGGGCATTCGCGACATGGCGCGCCTGCGGGCCGCCCTGCTGCTCGTCGATCACGGCTCCTTCGCCGACGTTTCCAGCCGCGTCGAGGCGCTGACCGCCGACAACAACACGCTACGCCACACGGCGCGCGAAGCGCTCGGCCTTGCCGCCTGGAAAGAAGGCAAGACCCAGGATGCGCTGAAACTGTTCGACCAGATCGCCGCCGATGACGGCGCCCCGCGCAATGCGCGCCAGCGGGCGACGCTGATGTCCGAACTGATCCGCGGCTCGGGCGCGTCATGATACGCATCGCCCAAAGCCTGCCCTCGGGCCTGACCCAAGGGCGCGCTGCGGTTCGGGCGATGATATGGATAGCCGAATGAGCTTCAAAGTCGCCATTATCGGCCGGCCCAATGTCGGCAAATCGACCCTTTTCAACCGGTTGGTGGGACGGAAGCTGGCGCTTGTCGACGACACGCCGGGCGTCACCCGCGACCGTCGCGTCCACGCGGCCAAACTCTACGATCTGCATTTCGATGTCATCGACACCGCCGGTTTCGAAGACGCCGCCGCTTCGACGCTGCCCGGCCGCATGCGCGCGCAGACCGAGATCGCCATCCGCGAAGCCGACCTGATCTTCTTCACCATCGACGCCAAGTCCGGCCTTTTGCCCGACGACCGCACCTTTGCCGAGATCGTGCGCAAGTCCGGCAAGCCGGTCGTGCTGGTCGCCAACAAGGCCGAGGCCAAGGGCGCCCAGGGCGGCATGCTGGAGGCTTGGGAACTCGGCCTCGGCGAGCCGATCCCGGTCTCGGCCGAGCACGGCCAGGGCATGCCCGATCTGCGCGACGCGGTGATCGAGGCGCTAGGCAAAGACCGCGCCTTCGGCGAGGAAGAAGACGAGGCCGAGGACGTCGCCGCCAGTGAGGTGCTGATCGGCGAGGACATCACCGATCCCGACGCCGAACCCCCCTATGACGACACCAAGCCGATGCGCATTGCCGTCGTCGGCCGGCCCAATGCCGGCAAGTCGACGCTGATCAACGCGCTGATCGGCGAGGAGCGGCTGTTGACCGGCCCGGAAGCCGGCATCACCCGCGATTCCATCTCGGTCGACTGGGACTGGCATGGCCGCCGGATGAAACTGTTCGACACCGCCGGCATGCGCCGCAAGGCCAGGATCCATGAAAAGCTGGAAGTGATGTCGGTGCAGGACGGCCTGCGCGCCATCCGCTTTGCCGAGATCGTCATCATCGTGCTCGACGCCACCATCCCGTTCGAGAAGCAGGATCTGCAGATCGCCGACCTGATCATCCGCGAGGGCAGGGCGCCGGTCATTGCCTTCAACAAATGGGACCTGATCGACAATCCGCAGGAACTGCTGGCCGAGTTGCGCGAAAAGACCACACGGCTTTTGCCGCAGGTGCGCGGCATCCAGGCGGTGACCGTTTCGGCCGAGACCGGCCGCAGCCTCGACAAGCTGATGGATGCCGTCGTCAAGACGCACAAGGTGTGGAACAGCCGCGTTTCCACCGGCAAGCTCAACCGCTGGCTGGAAAGCATTCTGGCGCATCACCCGCCGCCCGCTGTCGCCGGCCGCCGGCTCAAGGTCAAATATGTCACCCAGGCCAAGACCCGGCCGCCGGGTTTCGTCGTCCAGTGCTCGCGGCCCGACGCGATGCCGCAATCCTATGTCCGCTACCTCTCCAACAGCCTGCGCGAAGCCTTCGACCTGCCCGGCGTGCCGATCAGGATAGCGCTGCGGACTTCGGACAACCCGTTCGCGGGGAGAGCGAACAAGCGCAAGTGAGCGGTGACGGTTGCGGAATTCTCCGCAAGATTGGCGGGACAGCACCCCCCTCTGCCCTGCCGGGCATCTCCCCCGCAAGGGGGGAGATCAGTCGTTTCGTCTTTGGAGCCTCTCTTGCAACGTTGAAAATTGGCGAAGCATTCGCGAGATCCAATCTCCCCCTTGCGGGCATAGGCGCTAAGATAGCTTTGGCATGGACTGAAATTTGCGCTTTCGTGGTGGTTCGCGCCAGCGATATCGCAAGGCATGGAGATTTTGACGCAGGGCCGCCAAGGAAGGTTGAGTAAAGATGGTAGCGATCAGAGAGGCGACGATCTGGCGGGTGGCGCGCCACAGCAGCGGGCGCCCGTCGCTCAAGGGGGAGAGACACCCAACTCCTGCGAGAGGGGTTCGGTCACAAGCGCGATGAGGAAGTGTGCAAG